>NZ_JBSFKO010000002.1:0-136771 GCF_053598575.1 Streptomyces sp. NPDC001100 | reverse complement strand
CGTCAGCCGTCAGCCGTCAGCCGTCAGCCGTCAGCCGTCAGCCGTCAGCCGTCAGCCGTCAGCCGCACCCAGTGCGCCCGACCCGGCCCCGAGACATGTGCGTCCACCACCGGCTCACCGTCCGCGAACACCGCAACCGAGGCCCCGGCGTCCCTGGCGCCCCCGGCGTCCCTGGCATCCCCAGCATTCCCCGGCGTCCAGCATTCCGGCCGGCGCACGGGGTACGGAATCGCAGGGCGCCCCTGCGCGTTGTGGACTGTGGGTGACCGAGCCGACAGAAAGTGGAGGGATCGCGATGGCTGCGCAGACGCAGAGGGCCGTACTGGCGGGCGGATGTTTCTGGGGGATGGAGGAGCTGATCCGCCGGCTCCCGGGAGTGACGGCGACCCGCGTCGGATACACCGGCGGTGATGTGGAGAACGCGACCTACCGCAACCACGGCACGCACGCGGAGGCCATAGAGATCCTCTACGACCCCGAGAAGACCGACTACCGCGCGCTCCTGGAGTTCTTCTTCCAGATCCACGACCCGAGCACCAAGAACCGCCAGGGCAACGACATCGGCCTCAGCTACCGCTCGGCGATCTACTACGTCGACGACGAGCAGAAGCGCGTCGCCGAGGACACGATCGCCGACGTGGACGCCTCCGGCCTGTGGCCCGGCAAGGTCGTCACCGAGGTGGAGCCGGTCGGCCCCTTCTGGGAGGCCGAGCCCGAGCACCAGGACTACCTGCAGCGTTACCCGGACGGCTACACCTGCCACTTCCCCCGCCCGGGCTGGCGGCTGCCGGCACGCGCGGAGGGCTGACCGCGGCGGAGTCGGGTACCTCCGCTTCCGCTTCCGCCTCCGCCTCCGTCACCCGCAGCCGTGGACCACTTATCGGAAGGTCCTCGGGACGGTGCGTGACGGCGGGGGCGGGTGGTGATGGGTGGTGACGGCGGTGATGGGCGGTGACGGCGTGCCCGTCGGCCCTGGCCTGCTCGCCGCCCGGTCGGCCGCTCAATCGTTCCGGCCGCCCGGTTGTTCCGGCCGCCCGGTTGTTCCGTTCGCCCGGTCGTTACGTCCGTCCCGATGACGACGATGTTCACCGGGTCTCCCCTCTTCAAGTCGGTTCTGCCGACAGGGGGCCGGGGCGGCGCCGAGTGTGACGTCCATTTCACGGGCGAGCCGGCCGCGGCGGCGAACCGGCCGTGGCACCGTGCGAGTTGCCGGTGCCACGGCCGTGCTCCTCGCCCATCGGAGACCGCCCTTTCGTGCTACGACGAGCCGAGCAGCGCCTTGATGGTGGCGATCACCGGGACCCCCGCCTCCCCGATGACGGCGGCGATGCCGGCGATCCTCCGCAGCAGCCTGCCGAATCGTTCCTCGGAAGGATTCGAACGGATCTCTTCGACCGTCGCGTCGACCTCCGCCCGATCGCTCGCGTCCAGGTGCCGCCTCAACTCCTCGATCTCCTTGAGCAGGCCGGCGAGTGCCGACGGCCCCGCCTCCGGCCCCGGCCCGTTCTTGCCGCCGGTCACGATGTCACCGGAGCCGCTGTGGGTGGCTTTGCCGATGCTCCCGGCCCCGTACTGGTGGAAGCTGTCGCCGCTCATGAGGCCGCGATGTTGCCGGAGCCGCTGTGGGTGGCCTTGCCGATGCTTCCGGCCCCGTACTGGTTGATGAGGTCCCCTTGCACGGCGTGCTGCACGTTGTAGATCACCTGGGCGATGTCCGGGTGGCCGATCGCCTTGGTGATCTCGCCCACGAGATAGTTGATCTCGCCGCTGTCCGTGGACCACACGGCGTCGCGCTGAGTGCCCGAGGTGTTGAGGACCAGGCCGAACAAGTCCGGTTTGCCGAGCGCGGTGACGAGCCGCCAGATCAGCAGCGCCTCCAGGGCGAACAGGATCAGCACACCGACGGTGCCCGCGCCGGCCGCCAGGAAACTGCCGAAGAACAGGCAGATGAGCGTGCGTACGATGAACTGCTTCCAGGCCGCCCTTTTGTCGACTGTCAGCTTGCGTTGTCCCACGTGGGAGATGTTGCGCAGGGGGTAGGCCTCACCCGCCACCCATAAAACGCCTTCGTTCACCCGGACCTGAACCGCTGAGTGAGTGGGTGCCACCGTTGCCTCCTCTGTCGTTTATCGGCAGAAACATGCCGAGATATCGGGACCGTAAGGTGATCGGCATCTCGGCGGTGGGCTTTGGCGTCTTTTCATCCTGATCGGTCAAATTACGTTCTCTTGAATGACGGTTGGCTCTGACCGCGGTCACGCAATGCCCTGACATCGAAAGCGACAGGAAATGACCGTGCTGACGGGCGGCCTCGCCGCGGTGATCACCTCGCCGACGTCGGCGGCGGCCTGCACGACGAACACGTACATCCGGTAGTCCTTCACGAACACCGTTTTCGCGGGTGCGCCGAAGCGCACGGACTGTGCCACGGCGGTGAGCGAGAACTGGGGCAGCGACCAGCGCGGCTCTCCGGCGTCGATGAGGACAACTTCGGCGTCCGCCGCCCCGTGACTCGTGCCCCGTGACTCGTGAACCGCGATTTCGGCTTCGGCGCCCCTCACGTTCACCGCCTCCGGCCAGGGCGGCATCCCCGTCTCCCTCGGCGGCACGCGCGAGATCGACCTACGGACACGCATTGCGCAGCGCCCACTCGAAGCCGTCACGGCTGATCCAGACGCCGAGGACTGCCTCCCACCCCGCCTTCGTGCCCTGGCCGCAGCGGTACATCATCCAAAGGAACGACGGCTTGTCCCAAGTCAAGCCGTGTTCACAGACCTTTCCCGCAACGAAGCGGAGCCCGTACACAGGGACTTTGCGGTGTCTGTCCAAGTCCGACAGGGCACGCGGTGTACGGGCGCATACGGGTGTTCGACTGGATCAGTACCAGCGGACTTGGCCAGCCGCCCCCTGCCCTGTACGGGCGGCGTGGCGGAGAACGCGCAGCGGGCCGTCAAGAAGCTCGTCCGCATCGTGGGCGGGATCGTCACCCAGCCCGGTCATCCACGTATGGATCCGCTCGATCGCGTCACGACGTGTGGCTCCGGTCAGGGTGAGAGTCTCCTCGGCCGCAGGCAGTTGAGTGCGGACTTGCTCGGCGTCGAGAAGGAACTCCCCGAACCAGCCAGGCAGTTGCAGCGTCGCGTCGGGACCCAGGGCGTAGGCGAGAGCGGAGAAGGGGCTTGCCTTGCGCGCCGTGGCCACGAACAAACTCTCTCCGATATCGGTTGGGAACTGGTCCATGACAGCCTCGCGCAGCGTCTCCACGCTGTCGGAGTCGTCGTGGCAGGCGTCGAAGAACGTGCTCAGCCGGAGTGCGTCCTCGTCGGCGCTCCAATTGCCGGGAGAGCTCGTCGACGTAGTGAACATGGACGCCTGCGCCTTGCGTCGCCACCAAGCCAGCTCCCCAAGCTCGTCACAGTCCACCGCTGCCGGCGACGAGTTCTGAACCGAAGCGCTCAGCAAATTCCGTACCTCTTGGTCAGGCACGGCGCCGACGATCCACACACCTGTGACGCTCAACTCCGCCTCCTTCTGCTCTTCCACCCGAACTCGGTCATGTCTCAGCCATCGGCGTGACGGTCGTCCGTACTGCGGGTCCACAGGGTGAGGTCGCTGCTCGTCGCTACGGCGATCGTCAGGCCTGAGGGGGAGAAGTCGGTTGCACGGAATGTGGAGTACGTCGAGTGGAAGATGTGCCACCACCCCTCTCCGTGCGGACCCGTGTGGGGGAGCCCGCCGTCGCTGGACAGCAGGATCCGATCGTTCGGCCAGGCCGGGGTGACCACTTCCAGGGTCCAGCCGTCTTCGGTGGTGGTGTGCAGCCCGCCGCCGAACAGCCCGGCGATGCCTACGCGGCTTCCGGCGATCGGCCCTAGCCCGGGGCAGGACAGATCGGCGACTGCGTCGGGGGTGCTGTCCTCGGGAGCGGGGTCGCGGTCCCTTGCGATCTTCTCGCCGGTGACGGCGTCGAAGAGACCGTGCCCGTCGTGCGAGACGACCATCACCAGATCGTGGCCGGTATCGGGATCCGTCGCGAAGCCGATGCCGAGCAGTCCGCCGACAGGGACGCCGTACTCGTACTCGAAGACAGGTCCCCAGGGCTCGGGCGCGGGCACCACAGAGGCCGCGAGAAGCCGGTTGCGCATCGCCCTCTGGTAGGCCGAGAGTTCCGGCTCATGCTCGGACTGCTCGGCCAGAGGCGTCCCCTTCGTCCACTTCATCACGGGACCATGATCCTCGCCTCGACCGGCCGTTCCGCAGGCAACCTCGGTCCACCGCGCACGTACAGGTGGATGCAGTCTGTGAACGTTGCTTGATGACCCATGTCATCCTGTCCCGCTTCCACGCGGCGGGGAAACGGCCGTCGCGGGCGGCGGGCAGGCCGATCTCGGGGGAGTACGCCTGGTAGACGGTGATCGTGGATTCCGAGTAGGTCGCACGGATCGTGTGTTGCGGTTGTTCCATGGCGTACAGCGTGAGGTCGGCCGGTTCAGTGGGCCACTGGTTTTCGACCGCCGTTCGCCGCGACGAGAACTGCTGTCGCCGCACCACGCTGGTTGCCAGTGCCACGGCCGCCCTCCTCGGACCGGGGTCAACACCGCTTACCTGTCTGGGACTTCCGATCCCGGAACTGCGCCGACCGGGCAGGCCGTCGGCCGCCCCCAGTTCGTCTCGAACGGTTCACTCAGCTCGACTCTGGTCTCACCGAGTCCGTGCTGCCATGTCTGCTGCCGTGTCTGCCATTGCCGTGTGTCGAATGACAGCACGGTATTGCCACCGCTTGAGAATTCACCCGAAGAGCCACTTGGATGCGGCTGTGGACATGGCATCGATGGACGGCAGCAGGACTGTCGCCGGACGCGTCTCTCTCGGCGACGTCATCGCGCAACTGGGCAGGCACAGGCCGGTCTTCCACTCCGAAGCCGATCTTCAGCACAGCTTCGCGCGGACCCTCTGGGAATTGTCGCCGGATGTGCACTCCCGGCTTGAGGTGCCACAGCGGGCAGGGGGCGGCACCGAACATCTGGACCTCCTGTGCATCGGCCCGTCGGCCCGAACCGCGATCGAGTTCAAGTACTTCACCCGGAGATGGACGGGCACGGTGGGTGCTCCCGCCGAGGACTACGCCTTGAAGGGGCACGCCGCCGCGGATCTCGCTCGCCTGTACTTCGTGCGGGACATAGCCAGGCTGGAGCGCTTCTGCCGACGGTCCGACCAGAACGGTCTTGCCATCATGCTGACCAATGACGCATCTCTTTGGACTCCGCCCGGCGTCGGCCGCGGACAGACTCGGGATCGGGAGTTCAGGATCCACCAGGGACGTGAGCTCGCCGGCACACTGCTGTGGGCCGAGGGCGCCTACAAGCCGAACACGTGCACGTTGCGCGGCACATATCCGCTCGACGGGCAGCCGTACTCCGAACTGGGCGGAGCCGGCGGAGAGTTCCGGTATCTCGCAGTGTCCGTCGAGCCGTCACCGGACAGGGATGGCGACGGACCCTCGCAGGTATAGCGGCGTCGCCTCCGAACCGTTGCGCAATCACCTGCGAAGGTCGTGCGCACCCGAGACGGAGCGCGCTGGGCGGCGTGTCCACGGGCCGTGCGCGCGCGATCGTTGCGGAACGTGGTGTTCACCCCGAGGAGTGAGCCACCGTTCTCGCGGCTCGCGGCTCGCGGCTCGCGGCTCGCGGCTCGCGGATCACTCCGGGAACCCGAGTGCGTAATCGCGGAAGACGCGTCGCAATCCGTCTCGCTTCACATCACGGTCCTTGAGGAATTGTCCAAGAAGCCGAACTCGCCGATACGGCGATCACCGAAGACGGACCCCGGCGTGCGCTCAGTCATCCGTCGGAGCAGCTGTGAGTCCCGTCGGGCAGGACGCCCCCCAGTTCGTCCCCAACGCGTCGCTCAGCTTGACCCCCGTCCCGCCGATCCCGCAGTACCCCGCCGGATTCTTCGCCAGGTACTGCTGGTGGTGTCCCTCGGCCGGATAGAACACCCGCCCCTCCGCGGGCAGTATCTCCGTGGTGATCGTCCTGAAGCCCGAGCGCGTGAGGACCTGTTGGTAGGCCGTGCGGGAGGCTTCCGCCGCGGCTGACTGCGCGGGGGTGTGCGGGTAGATCGCGGAGCGGTACTGGGTGCCCACGTCGTTGCCCTGGCGGAAGCCCTGCGTCGGGTTGTGGGACTCCCAGAACGTCTTCAGCAGCTTCTCGTACGAGATCAGTGCCGGGTCGTAGACCACACGGACCGCCTCCGTGTGGCCGGTCAGGCCCGAGCAGACCTCCTCGTAGTGCGGGTTCTCCGTGTAGCCGCCCTGATAGCCGACCAGGGTCGTCCACACACCCACCGGGAGCTGCCAGAACTTGCGCTCGGCACCCCAGAAGCAGCCCAGCCCGAAGTCGGCGATCTCCAGATGCTCGGGGTAGGGACCGAGCAACGGCGTACCGAGGACGACGTGGCGGTCGGGGACCGCGAACACCCGCTCCGGCCGACCCCTGCAGAGCCTGCTCGGGGGTCGGCAACTGGGGCGTACGGCTGTGCAGAAACATGCGCTCTCCCAACGGGCCCCGGGGTGAGTCCGAGTCCGAACCGACAACGGGCAGGGCGCGTTGAGAATTCCGTCCCGCCTTCGGATACGGCGGCCTCTGCCCAACCTCGCCGTCTCTGCTGCCCTCGCCGCCCCTGTGACCCTCGCCGCCCCCGCCGCCCCTGCGACCCCCGCCGTCAGCGCGGAAGGCTCGCCGGGCTCCCGCCGTTCGCCTCGTACCCCGCCACCGCCAGCGCCCGGTACACCGCGAACTCCGCCGCCGGGTCGGGCGACAGCGTCCAGGGGAGGGCTCCGACATGGCCGTCGATGTGTATGAGCTGGTTCATCGCCTCGGACCAGCGCTCCGCGCGGACCAGGAAGAAGACCAGCAGATGGCGGACGTGCGCCAGCATCGGGTCGTCCGGGCGGGCCGCGTGCACGGCGAACAGCGCGCCGTGAATCGCCTTCTCCACGACCTCGCTCTGGTAGAAGCTGCTGACCAGATTCACCTCGGGGAGGTGCTCGAAGACCGCGAAGAGCGGCATCGCGGCGAGCAGTGAACCCTGCGGCGCCCGCGCGGCGGCCGCTTCCGCGAACGAGTTCGCCAGCTCGCGCGAGCCGTGCCACTTCTCGCACCAGTAGTGCAGCGCGGCCAGATGCGCCCCCATGTGGGCCGGCGCACGGTCCAGGATCTTCAGCCACAGCTGCTCGAACTCCGGCTGCGGATACGTCAGTCCGCGGGCCACCGACAGCTCGACGATGTACGGGACCGGGTCACCGGGGGAGAGGAGTGCCGCCTGTCCGCAGGCGTCCTTCGCCTCCTCCATGATGATCCGGAACTCGTCCGTCCCCCGCGTCGACGTGCGCCACGCCTGCTGCACCAGGAACTCCGCGTGTACGGCCGCGCCGCCCGCGTCCTTCGGGTGCTCGGCCCGCCACACCCGCAGCCACTGCCCGCCCGGCGTCTCGCTGACCCCGCCGGGCCGCTGCTGCAGCTCCAGCGAGGCGGCGCCCGCGAAGGCCTGCACCCGCTGCCAGCGCAGCTCGCCCGTGATCTCGGTGCCGGCCAGCAACTGCATCGCCGCGCGGTAGTCCTGCGTGCGCTGCACCAGGTCGAGGACGTCCAGCAGGTCCTGGTCGGGGCCGGGCATGCGGATGTCCAGCTCCTCCTCGCGCACGAAGCCGTACGTCGCCGGGTCCGCGGCGTCCGGGTGGCCCGGCGAGACCTGCTCGATCATCCCGCGCCTGCGCCGCAGGAACGGGATCAGCACGAAGCCCATCATGAGCAGCGCCATCAGGACCCAGAGAATCTCCATGCCTCAAGCGAACCAGACGCGTCCGACAATTGGCCAACCCGGCCCCCCACCCTGTGGAAAACCGCCGCCGCCCCGCCCCGCGACCCTGTGGAAAACCATCACGGCCCGCCCCACTGCCCCGTGGATTGCTTCCCGATCGTCGTCCGCCCCGCGAGCGCACTACGCTCGGCCCCATGAGCGACAGGCACATCAGTCAGCACTTCGAGACCCTCGCGATCCACGCGGGCAACACCGCCGATCCCCTCACCGGCGCGGTCGTCCCGCCGATCTACCAGGTCTCGACCTACAAGCAGGACGGCGTCGGCGGTCTGCGCGGCGGCTACGAGTACAGCCGTAGCGCCAACCCCACCAGGACCGCCCTGGAAGAGAACCTCGCCGCCCTGGAGGGCGGTCGCCGAGGTCTCGCGTTCGCGTCCGGACTGGCGGCCGAGGACTGCCTGTTGCGTACGCTGCTCAGCCCCGGCGACCACGTCGTCATCCCGAACGACGCGTACGGCGGCACGTTCCGCCTCTTCGCGAAGGTCGTCTCCCGGTGGGGCGTCGAGTGGTCGGTCGCCGACACCAGCGACCCGGCGTCGGTACGGGCCGCCATCACCCCAAAGACCAAGGTCGTCTGGGTGGAGACACCCTCCAACCCGCTGCTCGGCATCACCGACATCGCCGTCGTCGCGCAGATCGCCCGGGACGCGGGTGCGCGGCTCGTCGTCGACAACACCTTCGCCACGCCCTACCTCCAGCAGCCGCTGGCCCTCGGCGCGGACGTCGTCGTCCACTCCCTGACCAAGTACATGGGCGGCCACTCGGACGTGGTCGGCGGTGCGCTGATCGCGGCCGACGAGGCGCTCGGCGAGGAACTGGCCTACCACCAGAACGCGATGGGCGCGGTCGCCGGGCCCTTCGACTCCTGGCTGGTGCTGCGCGGCGCCAAGACGCTGTCGGTCCGCATGGACCGGCACAGCGAGAACGCCACCAAGGTCGCCGACATGCTGACCCGGCACGCACGCGTGACGCGCGTTCTCTACCCGGGCCTCCCGGAGCACCCCGGTCACGAGGTCGCCGCCAAGCAGATGCGGGCCTTCGGCGGCATGGTCTCCTTCCAGGTCGAGGGCGGCGAGGAGGCGGCCGTCGAGGTCTGCAACCGCGCCAAGGTGTTCACGCTCGGTGAGTCCCTGGGCGGTGTCGAGTCGCTGATCGAGCACCCGGGGCGCATGACGCACGCGTCCGTCGCCGGTTCGGCCCTGGAGGTCCCCGGCGACCTCGTCCGCCTCTCCGTGGGCATCGAGAATGTGCAGGACCTCCTGGAGGACCTGCAGCAGGCCCTGGGCTAGCCGACGGCGTCACCAGCCCGTCAGCGGTGGAGTCGTCTCCGACGGCGGCTCCACCCAGGGATGGACCATCAGCGCCCACACCGTGAAGGCGACCACCCCAGCGCACAGCAGCAGCCACATCAGCCGCCTGGCGGCCGTCCGGCGCCGCAGCATCCGGCCGCCGCGGCGCACCACGTCCGCGTACAGCTCCGGCGGCACCTGCGGCGGAGTCCCGTCCATGATCCGCCGTACGGCCGCCTCCCGCTCGGGCCTGTTCACGCGCGCGTACCCCCGTTCGGCGACCTCATGACGGCGCCACCTTGGCCCCCGCCACCTTCGGCACCGGGGGGCGCGGCGGATGCAGCAGCCGTGCCGTCGCCCGCTCGCAGATCGTCCGGACCCGTTCCGTGGGCAGCCCGAGCAGCGCGGCGGCCTGCTCCTCGGCGACCCCCTCGTACAACCTGAGGACCACGATCAGCCGCTCCTGGGGCGCCAGAGCGCCCAGTGGGCTGTCGGGGTGCGGGCGGGCCCGGCCGAGGCCGCCGTACTGGTGCCAGGCCGCCCGGGCGAAGCGGCTGGCCAGGTACTGCCGGGCACGGTCGTACGGGTCCTCGCCGCGCAGCCGGTCCCAGCACGCGTACGTGTGGGCCAGCGACAGCGTGAGCAGGCGTCGCGCGCGCGGGTTGTCGTCCGTGGCCTCCGCGGTGAGCAGCGTGGCGGCATGCAGCAGCCGCCCTGCCGCGCCCGCGACGAACGCCTCGAACTCCCGGGCCCGGCGGGCACCCTGGGACACCTGCCGATCGCGCACCATGCCCTCCCCCCTGACGGCCCCGGTCTCATCTGAGGCCAGGGCTGTCGTGAGGTCAAGAGTTCGGTACGAAGGGGCGGGAGTCGGGCACCACGCGCGTGTGCCCGACGCACCGAGGGATCAGGAGGCGTTCGACGGCTCGTTGCCCGGCATCGCCATCCGCGCGGAGAGGGCGCTGTTGAAGCGTGTGAGGAGCGTGCAGAACGTCTCGCGCTCCTCCGGCGCCCAGTCGTGTGTCAGCTCGGCCATCAACTGACGCCTGGACGAACGGACTTCCTCCAGCCGCGACTGCCCGCGCGGGGACAGCTGCAGCACCACCGCGCGGCCGTCCTCGGGGTGCGAGGTCCGCTTGACGAGCCCGGTGTCGACGAGCGGGGCCACCTGCCGGGTGACCGTCGAGGAGTCGATCCCCATGCTCGCCGCGAGCGCCTTGACGCCCATCGGACCTTCCTTGTCCAGGCGGTTGAGCAGCAGATACGCGGCGCGGTCCATGGAGTTGCGCACCTGTCCGACTCCACCGAGCCGGGTCTGTTCGGCACGGCGGGCGAACACCGCCACCTCGTGCTGCAGCGTGTCGAGGAGACCGGGTTCACCGACGGTCGTCATGTCCATCGACATTTCAGGTGTTGTGGGCATGGCCGGGGGCTCGCTTCATGAAGGGGGTGCTGGGTTGGGGGACAGGGTACGCGGATGGAAGGCGGCCCGTACCGGCGCTGCGCAAACCAGTCTCGGAGCTTGGTCACAGCCGTGGCCCGCGTCTGTGAACTGCGATGCTTGAGTCATGAGCTACAGCACGGCTGACTCCTTGCGACCCGTCACCCTCGACGATGTGCGCGGCGCCCAGAAGATGCTCACGGGCGTGTCGCGGGTGACCGCCATGGAAGGCAGCAGGCACCTGACCCAGCTCGTCGGCTCACCGGTGCACTTCAAGTGCGAGAACCTCCAGCGCACGGGCTCCTTCAAACTGCGCGGCGCCTACGTCCGTATCGCCGGACTGCTCCCCGAGGAGCGCGCCGCCGGTGTCGTCGCCGCGAGCGCCGGCAACCACGCACAGGGCGTCGCCCTCGCCTCCGCACTCCTCGGCGTGCGCTCCACGGTCTTCATGCCCAAGGGCGCCCCTCTGCCGAAGATCAGCGCCACCAAGGAGTACGGCGCCGAGGTGCGCCTGCACGGCCACGTGGTCGACGAGACGCTGGCCGCCGCGCAGGAGTACGCCCATGAGACGGGGGCGGTGTTCATCCACCCCTTCGACCACCCGGACATCATCGCGGGCCAGGGCACGGTGGGCCTGGAGATCCTCGACCAGTGCCCCGAGGTGCGCACGATCGTCGTCGGGATCGGCGGCGGCGGCCTCGCGGCCGGTGTCGCGGTCGCCGTGAAGGCGCTGCGGCCCGACGTGAAGATCGTGGGCGTGCAGGCGGCCGGTGCCGCCGCGTTTCCGCCCTCGCTGGCGGCCGGGCGCCCGGTGTCGATCCGGAACCCGGCGACGATGGCCGACGGCATCAAGGTCGGCAGGCCAGGCGACGTGCCGTTCGGGATCGTCGCCGATCTCGTGGACGAGGTCCGCACGGTCACCGAGAACGAACTGTCCACCGCGCTGCTGCTGTGCCTGGAGCGGGCCAAGCTGGTCGTCGAACCGGCCGGCGCCAGCCCGGTCGCGGCGCTGCTGAGCGATCCACGTGCCTTCGAGGGGCCGGTCGTCGCGCTGCTGTCCGGCGGGAACGTCGACCCGCTGCTGCTCCAGCGCATCCTGCGCCACGGCATGTCCGCGCAGGGCCGCTACCTGGCCGTGACGCTGCGGCTGACGGACCGGCCGGGGGCGCTCGCGACACTTCTCGGGGTGTTGTCAGTGGTCGACGCTAACGTCCTCGATGTGAGCCACGTCCGGACCGACCCACGGCTCGGGCTCACGGAGGTGGAGGTCGAGCTGCACCTGGAGACGAAGGGGCCGGTGCACTGCGCCGAGGTCGGCCAGGCCCTGCGCGACGCGGGGTACACGGTCATCGACTGAGGTCAGAGCCCGTTCGTCACCTGTTCCGTCACTCGTTCGAGGAAATCCGTTGAGAGACGCGATACATCGCGTTATGGTGTGTCTCGTGCGGCCGTTCCTGTGAAAAACGGGAGGCGGAGCGTCATGCGCAAATCTAGGCTTTTCGAAGAATCCCCGACGACGTGGAGACTGATATGCCAGGCGCCATCTATGCCGAAGGCCTGGTGAAAACCTTCGGCGATGTGAAAGCTCTGGACGGCGTCGACCTCGATGTCCCCGAGGGCACCGTGCTGGGCCTGCTCGGGCCCAACGGCGCGGGCAAGACGACCGCGGTCCGCTGTCTGACCACCCTGCTGCGTCCCGACAGCGGCAAGTTGACCGTCGCGGGCCTCGACGTGCTCAAGCAGCCCAACGAGGTGCGGCGCTCCATCGGCCTCTCCGGCCAGTTCGCCGCGGTCGACGAGTACCTGACCGGCAGGGAGAACCTGCAGATGGTCGGCCAGCTCTACCAGATGAAGTCCAAGGCCGCGAAGGCCCGGGCCGACGAACTGCTCGACCAGTTCAACCTCGCGGACGCCGCCGACCGCACGGCCAAGACCTACTCCGGAGGCATGCGCCGCCGGCTCGACCTCGCGGCGGCCCTGGTCGTCTCCCCGCCCGTGATGTTCATGGACGAGCCGACCACCGGCCTCGACCCGCGCAACCGCCAGATGCTGTGGGAGGTCATCAAGCAGCTCGTCTCCGGCGGTACGACACTGCTGCTGACCACGCAGTACCTCGAAGAGGCGGACCATCTCGCGCACGACATCGCGGTCGTCGACCACGGCAAGGTCATCGCCCGCGGCACCTCCGACCAGCTCAAGGCCCGCACCGGCGGCGAGCGCGTGGAGGTCGTCGTGCACGAGCGCGAGCACATCCCGATCGCCTCGGAGGTGCTGCGCGGCTTCGGCAAGGGCGACACCACCGTCGAGGAGCACACCCGCAAGCTCACCGTGCCCGTCACCGGCGGCGCGAAGCTCCTCGCCGAGGTCATCCGCGAACTCGACACCCGCGGCATCGAGATAGACGACATCGGACTGCGCCGCCCCACTCTCGACGACGTGTTCCTCTCCCTCACCGGCCACCTGGCCGAGGACAAGACCGAGGACAACGGCACGGACACCGCCCCGGACACCAAGGACCGCAAGCACAAGAAGGAGACCGCGAAGTGAGTGCCGTCACCGACGCCGCGCCGATCGCGGCACCGAGCAGCGCACTGGGCCAGTCCGTGCACGACTCCCTGGTCGTCGCCCGACGGAACCTGATCCGCATGAGCCGGATCCCCGAGATGGTGATCTTCGGGCTGATCCAGCCCATCATGTTCGTGGTGCTGTTCACCTACGTCTTCGGCGGTTCCATGCAGATCGGCGGCAGCACCAGCGCCACCGACTACAAGAACTTCCTGATGGCCGGCATCTTCGCGCAGACCGTCACGTTCGCCACCGCCAGCTCCGGCGCGGGCATCGCCGACGACATGCACAAGGGCCTCATCGACCGCTTCCGCTCGCTGCCCATGGCGCGCGGCGCGGTGCTGACCGGGCGGACACTCGCCGACCTCGTACAGACCGCGCTGACCCTCCTGGTCCTCGCGATAGTCGCCCTGCTGGTCGGCTGGCGGGTCGGCTCGGACGGGAGTACCAACGCCGGCAAGGTCCTCGGCGCCTTCGGCCTGCTGCTCCTGCTCGGATACGCGTTCACCTGGATCGGCGCCCTGATCGGGCTCAGCGTCCGTACGCCCGAGGCGGCCACCTCCGGCGGGCTGATCTGGCTCTTCCCGGTGACGTTCATCTCGAACGCGTTCGTGGACACCAGCAATATGACGCCCTGGCTGCGCCACATCGCCGAGTGGAACCCGTTCAGCGCCACCGTGCAGGCCTGCCGGGTGCTCTTCGCCAACCCGGGACAGTCGCCCTCGGACGCCTGGCCCATGGTGCACCCGGTGTGGGCCTCACTGATCTACTCGCTCCTGATCATCCTCATATTCCGGACGCTGGCGGTGCGGAAGTACCGCTCGGCGACGGCCTGAGGAGACGCGGGACACCGGAATCCCGCGGGGCACGGCGAAGCCCCCGGCGCCGCAAGGCGGCCGGGGGCTCGTCGAAGGCGAAGCGTCGGAAACCCGTGGCTCGGGTCCCGCAGGTCACGTCCCGCAGGTCAGCCGTTGTACGGCTCGGCCTTGAGGATCGTCACCGAGGCCTTCTTGCCGTTGGGCAGCTCGTACTGCGCGTCCTGGCCGACCTTGTGGCCGAGCACGCCGGAGCCCAGCGGGGACTGCGGCGAGTAGGTCTCGATGTCGGCGCTCGCGTACTCGCGCGAGGCGAGCAGGAAGGTCATCGTGTCGTCCTCGTCGCCGTCGAAGGCGATCGTGACGACCATGCCGGGCGCGACCGCGCCGTCCGCCGACGCCGGAGCCTCCCCGACCTTGGCCTTCTCCAAGAGCTGGACCAGCTGGCGGATGCGGAGCTCCTGCTTGCCCTGCTCCTCCTTGGCCGCGTGGTACCCGCCGTTCTCGCGCAGGTCGCCCTCCTCGCGCGCAGCCGCGATCTTCGCGGTGACTTCCTCGCGCGCGGGACCAGACAGGTACGCCAGCTCTTCCTTGAGCTTGGTGTACGCCTCCTGCGTAAGCCAGGTGACGTCTTCGCTGGTCTGGGTCACAGGTGCTCCTCGTAGGTACTGGGAATACAAAGCATCGCCCTACCCAGAAGAATGTTCCTTCATGGAAGGGCGAAACCACGAGCCTAACAATTCAACGGCGTCAGGGGGAGGACATAAGGCATCAGAAATACGTCAACGCAGGTCAAGGGCTACGCAACGAGGGTGATGTCAGTCGGAGTGGCAGCCCAGCAGCTCGGCCGTGGTGCCCCTGGCCGTCGTACGCAGGGTGACGACCTTGTCGATACGGGTCGCGGAGCCGCCGAAGTGGAAGTCGGCGCGGCCCACCTCGGACTGGTCGGCGGCCTGGGAGCGCAGGGTGCAGTAGCCGGTGGTGCCGGAGTCCTTGTGGACCTCCAGATGCACCTTGACCTCGTTGTCCGAGGCCTGGAAAGTGATCACTTCGGCGCTGATCTTCGCCTCGACGACATAGTGGTAGGCGAAGTACCCGACGAGGACGAGCAGGGCCGCCGCGAGGACGGTACCGGCGATCTTGAGCTTGTGGTCGGCACGCTCGTCCGACGAGTTGCCGTAGCGGCCCTCGGGCAGTCGCGTACTCGCCGTACTCATGATCGTCCTCCCGGCGAGAGGCTCAAGGGACCTCCGAAACCGGCCCCCGGAATTATTCGCCTCCCGATTCGGTCACTATAGAAGCGCCGATCGCACCCCAGGACACCGGGGCGCCGACTTACTGAGGATTGAGTCTTGACTGACCAGCTGCGACTGATGGCCGTTCACGCGCACCCCGACGACGAGTCGAGCAAGGGCGCGGCCACCATGGCGAAGTACGTGTCCGAGGGGGTGGACGTGCTGGTCGTGACCTGCACGGGCGGGGAGCGCGGCTCCATCCTCAACCCGAAGCTCCAGGGCGACACGTACATCGAGGAGCACATCCACGAGGTGCGCAAGAAGGAGATGGACGAGGCCCGCGAGATCCTCGGCATCAAGCAGGAGTGGCTCGGCTTCGTCGACTCGGGCCTGCCCGAGGGCGACCCGCTGCCGCCGCTGCCCGAGGGCTGCTTCGCGCTGGAGGACGTCGACAAGGCGGCCGGCGAGCTGGTGAAGCAGATCCGCACCTTCCGTCCGCAGGTGATCACCACCTACGACGAGAACGGCGGCTACCCGCACCCCGACCACATCATGACCCACAAGATCTCGATGGTGGCCTTCGAGGGCGCGTCCGACACCGAGAAGTACCCGGAGGGGGAGTACGGCCCGGCGTACCGGCCGCAGAAGCTGTACTACAACCAGGGCTTCAACCGGCAGCGCACCGAGGCACTGCACAAGGCGCTCCTCGACCGGGGCCTGGAGTCGCCGTACGGGGAATGGCTCAAGCGCTGGGACGAGTCCGGCCAGATGCGGGACCGGACGCTGACCACGCACATCCCGTGCGCCGAGTTCTTCGAGATCCGTGACAAGGCGCTGCTCGCGCACGCCACGCAGATCGACCCCGACGGCGGCTGGTTCCGGGTCCCGATGGAGATCCAGAAGGAGGTCTGGCCGACCGAGGAGTACGAGCTCGCGAAGTCTCTGGTCGACACCTCCCTCCCCGAGGACGACCTCTTCGCGGGCATCCGCGACAATGCCTGATATGAGCTCAAGCGCAGCCCTGGCAATGACGCACCTGGTCCCCCTCGCCGAGGTCGACGAGAACAAGGTCACCCCCGGCGTCCTCGGTTTCATCGTCTTCGCGGTGATGGCCCTGGCCGTATGGGGACTGATGAAGTCCATGAGCAAGCAGATGAACAAGGTCGACTTCAAGGAGGCCCCGGACCCGACGGCGGAGTCGGAGTCCGAGGCCGCCGTCGATTCCAAGGCCAAGCAGGGCTGACCGGACGGGCCCGCGCGGGGGTGCTCAGGGCCGGTCCGGCACCGCCACCCCCATCACCTCACGGGCGTGTCGGCTCGGCACCATGCCCAGCCGCCACGCCTGCCAGCCCGCCTCCAGGTTCACGCCCCGCTCCAGCAGCAGCTGATACGCCTCCACGTAGTCGTCGAGTTTCTCGTCGCGGTACGGGTGCCGGGTACGGGCGAGCTGCGCCAGCTCCTCCTGGGCGACCGCCGTGCCGACCTCGACACCGCCGGGGGCCGCGTACGGCAGGAGCGTGGAGCGCAGGAAGCGGGCCCAGTCCTCGCCGCGGTGGTCGCCGTACGAGGTGAACAGGCCGAGCGCCTCGTCGCACAGGGTCAGTGCCTGGGCGGTACGGGCGTTGCCCGCGTCGACCACCGCGAGTTCCAGGCAGGTCCACGCCTCGCCGTGGGCGACGCCGATGCGCTGGAAGTCGGCGCGGGCGTCGACGAGGAGCTGGCGGGCGAAGCCGGAGTTGCGCAGCGAACCCGTCTGGGCGGCGCGCTGGTCACGGGTGACGCGGGCCGAGTGGTGCCGGGCGCAGGCCAGGCCGTAGACGTCCCGCATGCGGGAGAACATGGTGCGGGAGCGTTCGAGCTCGCGGACCGCCAGGTCCAGGTTGCCGGTCTCCTCCAGGGCCTGGCCGAGGTAGTAGACCGTCCAGGCCTCGCCACGGGCGTCCTCGTTGTCGCGGTGCCGGGAGGCCGCCGTGCGCAGGCCGTCCACCGCGGGGGACGGGTCGCCGGCGACCAGCCGGGCCCGGGCCAGCTGGGTCAGCGCCCAGGCCTCGCCGCGGGCGTCGCGGGTACGGCCGTAGAGGCCGAGGGCGGTGGTCAGTTCGTGCTCGGCGCGGGGGATGTCGCCCATGCGCAGGCCGAGTTGGCCGAGCTGGAAGTGGGCCCAGGCCTCGCCGTGCACGGACTCGCCCGCGCGGTGCAGGACCAGGGACTCGGTCAACAGCCGCATGGCTTCGGGGAGTCGGGCCCGGTCGCGCTCGACGGCGGCCAGCGCGTGCATGGTCCAGGCGCGGTCCGTGGCCAGTTGGGGCGGGGCTTGCAGGTCGAGGGCCTCGCGGAGTTTCGCCGCCGCCTCGGTGAGGTTGCCCTGGTGGTGCAGGGTGATGCCGAGGGAGCAGAGGGCGCGGGCGGCGCCGGCGTCGTGGTGGGCCTCCATGTAGAGGTCGACGACGGAGGTGAGGGTGGTGCGCGCCTTGTCGAGTTCGCCGAGCTGCCGGGCCGCGATACCCGTGCGCCACTGCACCGACCGGACAAGGAGCCCTTGGTCGACGGCCTGCGCCAACTCGCTGATCTCGCCCAGCCGGTAGAGGTCGCCGCGCAGCAGGCAGTAGTCGCACAGCGCGCCCAGCAGGTTGAGTACGGCGCCCTGGTCGACGCCCTCCGCGTGCCGCAGCGTCGAGGTGATGAAACTCGACTCGTCGTCCAGCCAGCGCAGCGCCTCGTCGAGCGAGGTGAAGCCGTGCGGGCCGAAGCGGTCAGAGCGGGTCGACATGTTGCCGTCGACCAACCGCAGTACGGAGTCGGCGAGTTCGGCGTAGTTCACGATCAGCCGCTCCTGCGCGGCCGTACGTTCCGAGGACTCCTCCTCGTCGAGGAGGCGGGCCTGGGCGAAGGCGCGGACCAGGTCGTGGAGGCGGTAGCGGGTACCGCGGACGTGGTCGATGAGGCCGGCGCGGGAGAGGGCGACCAGGTGGCGGGTGGCCTCCGTCTGGTCCGTGGCCAGCAGTGCGGCGGCCGCCGCGGCGCCGAGCGAGGCCCGGCCGGCCAGCGCCAGCCGGCGCAGCAGGCTGCGGGCCGGGTCGGACTGGTCGGTGTAGCGCAGCCACAGTGCCCGCTCGACGGGCTCGACCGGGCCGTACGCGCCCAGATCCGTGGCCAGTTGGCGCGGTGAGCGCGGGCCGAGGGACGAGCCCGCGATCCGCAGCGCCAGCGGCAGCCCGCCGCACAACTCCCTGATCCGCTCGTCGGATTCGGCGTCGTAGGGCCCCGAACCGTCCTGCGCCACCCCGCCGAGCAGCTCCTCCGCGCCCGCCGCGTCGAGCGCGTCCACCGGCAACTGGTGCACCCAGGCGGCCAGTTCGGCCGGCAGGTCGAGGGGCTTGCGGGCGGTCACCACGACCAGGCTGTCCGAGCGCTCCGGGACCAGGGTGGCCACCTGCGCGGGATCGGAGGCGTCGTCCAGGACGATCGTCACCGGTAGGCCGGTCAGGTGCTGGTGGTACAACTCGCCAAGTCGCTTGACCTGTTGGTCGGGTGAGGAGCGTTCGCGGAAGAGCAGTTGTTCGCGGGGCGCGCCGAGCCGGTTCAGCAGGTGCAGCAGGGCGTCCCGGGTGGGCAGCGGGGATTCCCCCGGGCTGTCGCCACGCAGGTCCACCACGCACGCACCGCGGAACTGGTCCCGCAGATCGTGTGCGGCACGCACCGCGAGCGTGGTGCGGCCCGAGCCGGGCGCGCCGTGCAGGACGACCACCGTCGGCCGGGTCTCGGTGCTCGCCCGGGCCGCCTGCACCAGCTGCCGGATCCGGGCCAGCTCCGCCCGCCGACCGGCGAACGCCCCCACCGGCTCCGGGAGTTGACCGAACGACTGCTCCAGCACACTGCGTCTGCGCGCCGCGGCACTCTTGTCCGTACCGCGCAGCTGCGGCCCCGGTTTCTTCGTCGGCCCGGTCGAGGCGGCGAGCACCCGCTGCTGGTCCAGGAACGGCCGGATGCCCCGCACCTCCAGCGCCGTCAGCCACTGCAACCGCAACTGCTCGGGCCCGCCGGGCTGGTTCGCGGCACCGGCGCGGTGATGCGCGGCCGGCAGATGGGAGGCGGTCACCTTCACGACGGTCGCCGCCGCACCGACGACACCGACGGTCACCCCCGCGCCCAGCGCGGTACCGGTGCCGGTACCCAGCGCCAGGTCGGCCACGATCGCCGCGACGGCGCCAACGCCCGCCACCAGCAGGGGAGTTCCGCCACCCTCCCTGGCGTACCGCTGCCCGAAGGTGACCTGCCCGGCCGCCGCCTCGTCGAGCGCGTCCGTATAGGCCGCGTACTCCTCGGCCGCCGTCTCCGCCATGGCGTCCAGCGCGGCCCGGGACCGCGCCAGCAGCACCTGCCCCTCGACGCGCCCGCCGGAGCGCCGCACCTCCTCCTCCACGGCCCGAGCCAACAGCCGCTCGGCATCGCTCCGATGGCTGTCCCGCATGTCGCGTCCCCCTCCGACGGCAACTCCCTGGCCTATGAGTGTCCTTCGGGGGAGGCGCGAGCGCGAGAGGGCGACGATCACTCGTTCACTGCGGGGAAGCGGCGAAACGCTCCTCATTCGGGGGAAGGCTCGTCCTCCAGCTCTTCCTGGCCGATTCGTGTGCCCGACTTGTAGATCGTCACGACGCCGTCGTGGATGACATAGCGATACGGGGAGTTGGTGGCTTCGAAACCGTCACTGGTCTGCTTGGCGGACATGGCGATGCCGGCCTCGCGGTGATCGCTGAACTCGCCGAAGTAGTACAGCTTGCCCGCTGTGGTGCGGCACAGCGTGATCTGCTTGTTGCTCGTACGGAAGGCCTTGACCAGCTCGGCGCCGTCGCCGGACGGCAACGCGTCCGCGATGCGCGTGGGGCAGGAAGCCGTGCTCCGGCTCTTGCCGGAATCGTCGGACGTGCCGGAGTGGGCCTGGATCGCGCCGATGCAGCTCTTCGCGGCGAAGAGCAGCACGACACCCAGGACGAGGGCGCCCAGACAGCTCGCACAGCTGTTGTTCTTCTTCGCCGGTGCCGTTGGCGCTACCCAGCGGGGAGTGGGGGTGGAGGGCACCGGTGGGGGCGGGCGGAAGCCGGTCGGGGTGTAACCCGTCGTGGCGGCGGGCGGCGGGTGGAAGAGGCTCTCGGGTCGTGGGCTCGATGCCGTGCGCGTGGCACCGGGGGAGGCCGGACGCGTCGGAGCGGCCTTCCTGGCCGTAGAGCCCGTAGAGCCCGTAGAGCCCGCCGAGGACGTCGACTTCTTCGGGGTCGGCTTCTTGGGCGCCGGTTTCGCCGGGCCGCCCGAAGCGGGTTTGGCCGACTTCGTCGGTGACTTCTTCGCCGTCGGCCTGGCCGTCGGCCTGGCCGCCGGTTTCGTCGCCGCTTTCCAGCCGGTGCCGCAGACGCAACAGACCGTGTCCGACGTGCCGTTGTTCGTGTCGCACTTGGTGCAGCGCCAGTCCGCGGTCGGCCTGGCGGGTGACGGTCGTTTGACGGACGGCCGCGGAGCGTTCTTGCGGGGTGAGGCCGCGGCGGGAGCGGGGGCGGGCGCGCGCCGGGTGCCCTCGCAGATCGTGCAGGACGTCTTCGCGGGCTCGTTGAACGTGTCACAGTCCGCGCAGCGCCAGTTGTCCGTTGCCGCCACCCCTGTACTGCCTTTCCTCGTAGCGCCGAGTCGCGTCGCGTCGTCGCGTGGTCGGGTCCCCGACTCAGTCGGTGTCGTTCGCGATCCGGTCCATGACCTCGTCGAAGAGTTCCTCCGACGCGGCGCCCGTGGGAGCCAGGACCCAGCCGGGCCCCCTCGCGGGGAGCCGGCTGAGGTCGGCGCTCTCGTCCTCGTCGGTGCGCCGGTCCGGCACACCGTGCTCGCGCCGCAGCCGCTGGATCAGATGCTCGACGCCCTGAATGTGGGCGGCGGGGACGCCGACCCGCACCACGATCAGGTCGGTCGCGTCGGACGACGCACTCCTGAACTTGAACATCAACTGGGCGGAGCCGTCGCCCGACACGGGGCCCAGGGACGCCTCGGCACAGCGTTCGGCCTTGGCTTCCAGGACCGCCGCGTCGGGCCAACTCAGCTCCAGGAGCCCTTCGTTGTACTTGAGTTGGAATCCGGGCCATGCCAGGCGCAGGGTCACAGGCTGTTCGCGATCGTCTCGATGATCTCGTCCATCTCGAACTCTTCGAGGCCCTCGCCCGCCTTCGACTCGAAGTGCAGGGTGAGGTCCCACTCCTCGGAGATCGGGTCCTTCCAGGGCTCCTGGTCCGGCGCGAACAGCACCAGCCGCTTGGCCGACTGCTCCATCACGGCGGTCTGGCTGCGGGCGTACCCCCACTGTTCGAAGAGGTCGTCGATGCTGCGCGGGATGTTCGTCGGGTACGTCTGCGCGCCGGCGCCCACGGTGCCGAGGGGGTGAGCGGGGGCGTCCGTGAACATCACGATGACGTGGCGCCTGCGGTCCAGGCCCGTCTCCCAGGGCGAGTTGATGGCGAGGGCGAGCGCTTCGAGGCCCGACTCCGGGATGTCACCGCCGCCGCCCGCGTCGATCCCGCGCACGAATCGTTCGAACTCCTTGGCCTGGTCGGGCAGGCGCAGGAAGTCGGTCTGCTCGATGGCCGACGCCGGGTCGTCGCCGAAGTCCCGGAACGCGATGGTCTTCAGGCGCAGCTGGCTGATCGACTTGCCCTTCTTCGCCATCACGTCGTTGAGCCGGTCGTGGAACTGCAGCGCGCTCGACTTCACGGTGTCGAGGACGGGGAACATGCTGCCGGTCGCGTCGATGCAGAGGACGATGTCGACGGCGTACTGCAGATTGCCCTGGTACTGGTTGTTGCTGGCGCTCATGTGCGGCTCCTGGGTCATGGTGCGTTGCGGTCCCGGCCTCGGTCGCCCAGGTTGATGCGGACGCGCGAGGGCCGGGGAACGGAGGAGGTGGCCGGGGCGGGCGCGGTGTCCGGCTCCGGGGAAGAGGGCGCCGGCTCGGCCGGCGTGGTGCGCGGTGCGGGAGTGGGGCCGGCGGTGCGCTGCTTGAGGTTGGTGCGGACCCGGCTGGTGCGCGGGGACGCTGCCGGGGCCTTCTCCGCGGGCGCCTTCTTCGGTGCCGTGGAGCCTGGTCTGCGGTGCTGGAGGGCGCACACCTTGGGGTCCGACAGGGCCTTCAGATACGTCGTCATGCGCGGGCGCTGCTTGGGGTCCTCCTGGGTCATCGCACGCAGCAGCCCCTGGATCTCGTCCGACAGGCGAGCGTCGAGCCCCAGTCGCTCACCCGCGTTGACCGCGTCCGCCGGGGAGCCGAACCGCTCGTCGTGGCGCGGGAGTTCACCCGTCAGGTACAGATGCGTCATCAGGCCGAGCGCGAACACGTCCACGGCGCACGTCAGCCGCTCGGGCCGGACGGAGCCGTCCTGTTGCAGATAGCGGCGCCACTCCGGCGCCCCGTACAAGGAGTCTCCGGAGATGTCCTCGGGGGCGGGCGGCTTCCCGGCGATGTACGAGTCGTCGAAGTCGATCAACTTGGCGGTGTGGAAGGCCGCGTCGTTCCGCTTCTGCACGAGCACGTTGAGCGGCTTGAGATCGCCGTGCACCACGTCGATGTCGTGCAACTGCTTGAGACTGGTGCCGAGAGTCTTGAGCAGGACCATCTTCTGGCGCGGCTCCAGCGTCTGCGGCTTCTCCAGGCTCGACGTGTCGATGCGCTCGGTGACCTTGTAGTAGGTGCTGGCGTCGTGGAAGAAGTCCGTGGCGAGTACGAGGTTGCCGCCGCCGTGGGCGTCGGGCCTCAGCCGCTCCTTGATGGCGTTATGCCGCTCCTCGAACTCCTGGGCCAGCTGCCGCCTGATCCGCAGGCTCGGCGAGTCGCGGGCATCGTCCTTGGGGCGTTTGGGCTCAAGGAACTGCTTGATGAAGTAGGCGGTGCCGGACTTCTCGGCGAAGGCCCAGATGCACTTTCCGCCGTTGGCGTTGGTGGGTGCGGTGGTGATGCGGTAGCCCGCGATCACGTCTCCTTGCTTCATACGGGCTCCTCGGGCGGGGGCGGCAGGCGTGACTCGTAGTCGCGGCGGTACGCCTGCCACGACCGGTCCTGCCATGCCTTGATACGGGCGGCGGTCTCGTGCGGATTCGCGGTGGGGTCCGGCGCGATCGTGAGCGCGCTCGGTCTGCCCCACGACACCTGGTCGGTCAACCGCTTCAGCCGGGGCGCGAACCGCGACCGCAGATCGCCGAAGTCGGGGTAGCCGAGCATCAGCAGCGCCAGTGAGGCGTCGTCGGCCGTGTAGGACTCCACCTCGTGGCGGAGCAGGTGGGCCCACTCGGCGGCGGTGCCGGCCTGCTGCATCGTGCGCAGCAGGAGGTACTCGAAGTCGGCGGGCGTGTGGACGTAGCCGAAGAACCCGTCCGTGGCTGCCACGAGCACGCACGGCAGGGGCGTGATCAGGTGCTGGGTGTCGATGTCGAAATCCCGGTCGGCGCAGACCAGATTGGTCATCGGCGGGTCGCTGCGCAGGAGTTCCAGCGCGTCGCTCTCCCGGGTGTGGTCGCGGGTGAGGACATGCAGACCGCTCTCCGGCAGCAGTGCGTACGCCCGTGAGTCGCCCGCCCACAGCGGTCGCAGCTCGATCTCCCTCTCGCCCTCGACGATCTGGTAGTGCACGCCCGCGAGCGTGGTGGGCAGTTGTCGGCGCATGGTGCCGCCGATCTTGCTCTGCCGCTGTGGTGCCTTGTGCAGGAAGTACTTCAGATACGCGTGCAGCGACTGTGGTTCGGCGTCCTGACGACCCCTCGTGACGTCGTGGAGCCAGCACTCGGTGGCGAGGCGGGCCGTGCGCGCGCCCACCCAGGCACTGGTCCGGGACGTGCCGTCGGGTGCCTGCCACGCGGGGGCCGCGCCGGCGCCGCCCGAACCGTCGAAGACGGCGAGCATGCCCTGCCCCGACTCCCAGTGGTGGGCGAGGAACGGCTCCGCGTCCTCCCCATGGCCGGGAACCCGCTCGGTCCACACGGACGCCACGTGCAGCAACCCCGCATGTGCGCCCCAGGCCGGCCGGGGCGGCGTGCGAGGAGCCCCCGACGGCCCGGTGGACGGGTCGGGCCCGGGGGTGAGCGTCGCCGACCCGGCGCCTGTCGACGAGGGCAGGGGCGGACGGGCCTGGCCGGAGCTGTCCTGGCCGGGATGGTTCATCGCGGCTCCCCGCCGGAATCGGTGGGCCTGCGTTTGGCGGTTCCACGTACCCGGCTCACCCTCGGCTTCGATGCCTCGGGGGGAGCGGCGGGGCGCTCGGGAGCGCTGCCCGTGGATGGCAGCGGTTCGTCCTCGGGCGGTGCGTCGGAGAACGCCGGACGCCGACGGGGTGCGTCACGGCCGGCGTCCCGCGCGCCTCCTGGGGCGCGGTCCGTACCGGGCTCGCGTCGGCCGCCGGCCGTACGGATTCCGGAGACCCGGCCGGTACCGGGCGCCTCGGGGCCCTTGCGCAGCGTCTCGCCCCGGAGAGGCGCGGATTCGGGCTCCTCCCCGGCGTCCTCGGGCGCACCCGGTCCGAGAGCCCGGGACAGCGAACCGCTCAGTCGTCCCCGCCGGGTCGCCGTGTCGAACAGGCCGTCCCCGTCCCGCAGCACCTCCGCCAGGACCGCGCGCTCCAACTCGGTCTGCTCGAACGGCTCCCGGTCGCTGTCGCCGCGTTCCAGGATCATCCGCATGACCTCGCGCTTGACCTCGCGCTTCTCCGCCTCGCCCTTCTCGATCCAGGCGAGTGCGGCGCGCGGCCCCTCCTTCTCCATGATCTCGGCGATGAGGCCGTCGACGCCTTCCTCGCGGATCATCTCGACATGCCGGGTGCGACGCATGCGGGAGAGCCTGGTCTCCCGCACCACGTCCCTGAACTCGCGACCGCTGGCGGCGATCTCGTCCTCGTCGACCAGCAGCTCGACGTGGATGTTGCGCAGCCGTATCGCGTCGTCGCCGGCGAACGAGGCGAGCGCGGTGTTGAGCGCCCGCTCCGCCTCGTGGAACTCGGCGATGTCGTAGTCCCGGGCCACCTCCCGCAGCGTCCTGCGCAAGTACCCGTGCAGGGCGCCGCTCATGTCACGGATGCCGCGGGCGACGACCTTCGCCGGGTCGGCGACCTTGCAGACCAGGTCGACGCGGCTGCGGAAGGAGAACGTGGGGTCGCGACTGAGCAGCGGTATGTCCAGGACGAGCCGGTGCTCTCCGAGGTCCACCGTGAACACCGAGCTGTAACTGCCGTACCGGGCGGACGGGATCTCCTCGCCGCTGCGGATCGTCAGGGAAGGGCCGCTGTCGCGGACGAGGACCAGGGCGCGGCCGGGGTCCGGCGGTCGCAGTGGACTCGTCAGCCGCCACTTGGGCAGCTCCGCGACTTCAAGGACCGGATCGTACGTCTGTTCCTGCATGTTGTCCGCCACCTCGCTCTCGTACGTCCAGGGATCAGATGCGGCGGCGCAGCCACGCCGCGTTCGCCGACGGGCGGTCGCGGTCGGCCGCCCACTTGTCGAGCCACCACAGAAGCCGTTCGCGGTGCTTGCCGGGTCTGCGCGCCACGTCGGCGAGGAGGTCCGCGATACGGTCGAGGCTCCCGGGGCACAGCGGTGCGTAGGTGTCGATCCACGCCCGCAGGGCCGGCAGCGCGGAATCCTGCACCGGTTGCCTGGCGAGTGCGCGCGCCCACAACTCCGTGACCTGTTCGGCGTGTTCGGGCAGCGAGCTGAGCAGCAGGGGCACGCCCGTGACACCCGGCGTCTCCGTCCCGGCCGACGGACGCTCGTACGGCTGGGAGACCGCGAAGACGAAGGCGGACAGTGTCTTGACGACCATGGGGGACAGGTCCTGGGGCGTGGACCAGTCCAGGTAGGCGTCCAGAAGCACCGCCGCCTGTCCCTGGTGGACGAAGTGGACGCCGCCCCAGGCGACGGCCGGCAGGGTGCCCCAGTCGTCGCCGCGGTCGAGCGCGGCGCGCAGCACACCGACGGCCCGGTCGGGGGCGCCGCGTCCGAGGATCCCGCCGACCGCGTTCGCCGCGGTGCCCGCGAGGCGTCGCTGGTACGCGGAGCTGCCGCCCCTGGCCCATTCGTCCAGCAGGTCCCAGACGGCCTCGGCCGATTCGGGGCGGCTGCCGGCCACCCCGAGCGCGGTCGCCGCGGCCTGCCGCTGCGGCCACGACGTGCTGCCCGCCCAGCCGGTGAGGAACCGGTGAACTGCGTAGTGGTGGTCCGCCCAGGCGAGCACCCCGGCGGCGACGGAGGCGCGGGCCCGCACCTCCAGGTCGCGGTGGCCGAGCAGCCGTCGCAGCCACTCCAGGACGGCATCGCGGCGTCCGTCCAGCGTGCTCCACGCATGGACCAGGACCGCCTGGCCGAGCAGCGCGCCCCGGAACCGGACCCGGGGCGGACCGCCTGCCCCATGCGGTCCAGGTCCGGTGGAGTCCAGCCGGATCCACTGCTGTTCATGGCTGAGCCGGTCGGCGAACCGCAGGTCCGGCGGGGCCGGTTCGGGCGGAGTCAGGGCGGAGTGCAGCTTTACGGCGGCCTCGGCGACGGTGAGGTAGCTGCTCTCCTCAAGCACGGCCGCGGCCAGGGCGAAAGCGACCGGCTCGGGCGCCCGGTGCTGCTGGAACCAGGAACGGACCTGGTCGCTCGGATCGCGCAGGGCCGCGACCGCGGCGGCCAGGTCGCCCTCCGCGGTGATCACCGACGCGAGGTTCGCGGCATGCCGGGCGGCGGGCTGTTCCCGCAGCGCGCTGAGGGCGTTGCCGGCATCGAGGAGGGTGTGCAGCCGGACCAGCGCATCGGGTTCCGGCGCGTGCCCGAGCACCCGGCGCTCCAGGATCACCAGCGGGTCGGGCGGCACGAGTTCGTGCCGGGCGAACGTCTCGCTGCCGGTCGGGCTGGTCGCGGCGAGCGCGAGGTCCTGGCCGCCGGTGAGGACGAGCCGGCAGCCGGCCGCACGCAGTGCGGCGGCGACGGATGCCAGCTGCCGCACCCCGAACTCCCGGGCCTCCGAAGGGCCTTCGCCGATTTCGGCGAGATACCCGCAGTTCTTCGTGGGGGGTTCCCAACCGGCTTCGGCCAGAGCGGACGGATCGAGCAGGCGGTGACAGCCACCGTCCTCGGCGCCGCTGAGGGCGGCGGCCTCGGACAGCAGATTGACGGCGGTGGCCGCGCGCCCGCTGCCGGGTGGCCCGGTCAGCACGAGCAGGGCATGCTCGCACAGGTCGTCGAGAGCCGTGTCGTAGCCGTCGGGCTGAACGAACAGCTCGGTGTACTCGACCAGTTCGACGCCGGTGAGGGCGACCACCGCACCCGAGTGCCGGGGCGCGCCCGTGCCGTGCGCGCCCCCGGTGTTGAATCCACCGCCGAAGCTGACCGTCTCGTTGAAGAGCGCGAGCGTGCCGATGCTGGTTCCGGACGCGTCGGCGTTCAGGCGTGCGGCGATGAGGTCGGCGATGGCGGACGCCTGCCGTGCCTCCGACCGTTCGGCGGCGTCGTGCCCGACGCCCGAGGTGAGTGAGCGCAGCGCGTCCGACTCACTGACGGGCCCGTCCTGCTCCTCGTCGAACGGGCGCGGTTCCTCTTTCGGCGGCTTTTCGCTGGACGCCGCGGTGTCCGGCGGCTCGCTTTCGGCCGCAGATGTGCCGCCGGGCGACCGTGTCGCCGGCGTTGCTTCCTCGCTCAATGACCTGAGTCTTCCGGGCTTGGCGGTGGCGCGGAACGAACCACGCGGGGTGGCGTTCGGGCGCCTACGAGATGTTCCAGTCGCCCTTGATCTCGACCTTCTCGTTGAAGACCTGGGAGTTCTTGATCAGCGCCGCGGTGACCTGCGCGCCCCTGCCCTGGGCCGCGACGGCCTCGTCCACCAGGCGGCGCATGTCGTCCTCGAAGCCGCGATCGAGCAGCATGTGGGCGGCGATCAGCCGCTCCAGGGCCTGCTGCGCGCTCTCGTCGTCCGGGGACCGGGTGACCGCCGCGAGCGCGGATTCGGCCGCGGAGTCGCCACGGAACCGGGCGCGAACCCGCGCGACCAGCCGGGCACCGCCGTTCCACCCCGAGCGCCCGGCCTCCTCGGCGGCACTCTCCAGTGCCGCCTTGACCACGAGCGCGGCACCTGCGGCTGCGACAGCCGTCACCGGATCCATCTCGTTCCCCCGTTTTTTCACCTGCGGGCCGCTGACACACGCAAGCCCGGCCAATCAGGCTAGGTCACCGGTGTGGAGGTGGCGCAGGCTTTCTGTGTGCCTTCCAGAGGTTGACTGGAAGTAGCCGTTTGTGCACATCGGCACACGGAGCGTTCCGGGCCGGCCACGTCGCCCGGGATCCCGGCGGCCGATGCGGTTTCCCCGGTTGTGCGACGATGCCGGTATGAACCGACTGGCCGACTCGCAGTCGCCCTACCTGCTCCAGCACGCCTCCAATCCGGTGGACTGGTGGCCATGGGGAGAGGAGGCGATGGCGGAGGCCAAGCGGCGAAACGTACCCGTGCTGCTGTCCGTCGGATACTCGGCGTGCCACTGGTGTCACGTCATGGCCCACGAGTCCTTCGAGGACCACCCCACCGCCGACTACCTCAACGAGCACTTCGTCAGCATCAAGGTCGACCGCGAGGAACGCCCGGACGTCGACGCCGTCTACATGGAAGCCGTGCAGGCGGCGACCGGCCAGGGCGGCTGGCCGATGACCGTGTTCCTCACGCCCGACGCCGAACCCTTCTACTTCGGCACCTACTTCCCGCCCTCCCCCCGTCACGGCATGCCCTCCTTCCGGCAGGTGCTCGAAGGGGTGCGCAGTGCCTGGGCCGACCGCCGGGACGAGGTCGCCGAGGTCGCCGGAAAGATCACCCGGGATCTGTCGCAGCGGGAGATCGACTACGGCGGCACCGAGGCGCCCGGCAAGGAGGAGCTGGCGCAGGCGCTGCTCGGGCTCACCCGTGAGTACGACCCGCAGCGCGGGGGATTCGGGGGTGCGCCCAAGTTCCCGCCGTCCATGGTCGTCGAGTTCCTGCTGCGGCACCATGCCCGCACCGGTTCCGAGGGTGCGCTGGAGATGGCGCAGGACACCTGTGAGCGGATGGCGCGCGGCGGTATCTACGACCAGCTCGGGGGCGGGTTCGCGCGGTACTCCGTCGACCGCGAGTGGGTGGTGCCGCACTTCGAGAAGATGCTCTACGACAACGCCCTGCTCTGCCGTGTCTACGCCCACCTGTGGCGCAGCACGGGATCCGAACTCGCCCGTCGCGTCGCCGTGGAGACCGCCGACTTCATGGTGCGTGAACTCCGCACCGCCGAGGGCGGGTTCGCCTCCGCGCTCGACGCCGACAGCGACGAAGGGACCGGGACCGGCCGGCATGTCGAGGGTGCCTACTACGTCTGGACGCCCGAGCAGCTCGCCCAGGTGCTCGGCGCGGACGACGCGGAACTCGCCGCCCAGTACTTCGGCGTGACGGACGAGGGCACCTTCGAGGAGGGGCAGTCGGTCCTCCAACTCCCGCAGACCGAAGGGGTCTTCGACGCCGAGAAGATCGCGTCGGTCAGGAGCCGCCTCCTTGCGGCCCGTTCGCGGCGTCCCGCCCCCGGCCGTGACGACAAGGTCGTCGCCGCCTGGAATGGGCTCGCGATCGCCGCGCTCGCCGAGACCGGCGTCTACTTCGACCGGCCCGACCTGGTCGAGGCCGCCGTCTCCGCCGCCGATCTCCTCGTACGGCTGCATCTCGACGAGCACGCCAAGCTCGCCCGCACCAGCAAGGACGGTCAAGTCGGCTCGAACGCGGGGGTGTTGGAGGACTACGCCGATGTCGCGGAGGGCTTCCTCACGCTGGCGTCGGTCACCGGGGAGGGGGTGTGGCTGGAGTTCGCCGGGTTCCTGCTGGACCATGTGCTCGCCGGGTTCGTGGACGAGTCGGGGGCGCTCTACGACACCGCCGCCGACGCCGAGCGGCTCATCCGCCGGCCGCAGGATCCGACCGACAACGCCACGCCCTCCGGCTGGACCGCCGCCGCGGGCGCCCTGCTGAGCTACGCGGCCCAGACCGGTGCCGAGCCCCATCGCAGCGCCGCCGAGCGGGCGTTGGGGGTCGTGAAGGCGCTCGGGCCGCGCGTTCCCCGCTTCATCGGGTGGGGGCTCGCGGTCGCCGAGGCGTACCTCGACGGGCCGCGCGAGGTCGCCGTCGTAGCGCCCTCGCTCGATGACGAAGCGGCAAAAGCCCTGCACCGTACGGCGCTTCTGGGGACCGCGCCCGGTGCGGTGGTCGCCTTCGGGGTCGCGGAGAGTGAGGAACTGCCGTTGCTCGCGGACCGGCCGCTGGTGGGTGGTGAACCGGCCGCGTATGTCTGCCGTAACTTCACCTGTGACGCGCCGACGACCGATCCCGAGCAGTTGCGCACCGCGCTGAGCAGGTGAAACGGCAGAGTCGTAACCACCCCAAACGCGACCAGCGAGCGAAATGCTCATTCGTGGGTCGCATTGTGAGGAAACACGCTCTTCACTGAAATCACCTGTCCACTTCACAGACCGCCCATAGTCTCGGCCCCGTGACGCGACGGAGGTAACTACCCGTCGCGCCGGGGGGAATTGGGATCTGGGGGGATCTGCTGTGCTGACGTCCGTATTCGTCGCTGCCGTTTCGCTTGCCCTGTTCTGGATGGCGGCCTTCACTCTGTGGTGGCAGATGCACGCGTGGCGTACGCCCGAAGTGCTCGCCTCCACCCGCTTCAGCAGCCCGGACGGGGACGAGCACGTCTCGTTCTCGTTGCTGCTGCCGGCCCGGCACGAACAGGCCGTGCTGGACCACACCATCCAGCGCCTGCTGGAGTCCACGCACACCGACTTCGAGATCATCGTGATCGTGGGGCACGACGACCCCGGGACAGCGGCGGTGGCCCACAGCGCCGCCGAGCGCGACCCGCGCGTCCGGGTCGTCGTCGACACGCACGAGAAGAAGAACAAGCCGAAGGCCATGAACACGGCGCTGCCGCACTGCCGCGGCGATGTCGTCGGGGTCTTCGACGCCGAGGACCAGGTCCATCCTGAGCTGCTCGCCCATGTCGACCACGCGTTCCGCACGACGGGCGCGGACGTCGTCCAAGGGGGCGTCCAGCTCATCAACTTCCACTCCAGCTGGTACAGCCTGCGCAACTGCCTGGAGTACTTCTTCTGGTTCCGCTCCCGGCTGCATCTGCACGCGCAGAAAGGGTTCATCCCGCTGGGCGGCAACACCGTCTTCGTGCGGACGGACGTGCTCAGGGAAGCCGACGGCTGGGACCCCGACTGCCTTGCCGAGGACTGCGACCTGGGCGTCCGGCTGTCCAGTGTCGGCAAGAAGGTCGTCGTCGCCTACGACTCCGACATGGTGACCCGGGAGGAGACCCCCGGCTCGCTCATGTCCCTGCTGAAGCAGCGAACCCGCTGGAACCAGGGCTTCCTTCAGGTCTACCGGAAGAAGGACTGGAAGCAACTCCCGGGCTTCGGGCAGCGGTTGCTCGCCCGCTACACGCTGATGACCCCGTTCCTGCAAGCCTTCTCCGGGGTGATCATCCCGCTCAACGCGGCGGTCGCGCTCTTCCTGGACGTGCCGGTCGGCATCGCCTTCCTCACCTTCCTGCCGCTGGTCACCGCCGCGGTCACCTTCGTCTTCGAGGTCGTCGGACTGCACGACTTCGGCAAGCAGTACGGACTCCGCGTCCGCGCCGTCCACTATCTGAAGCTCGTCGTGGGCGGCCCCTTCTACCAGGTCCTCCTGGCCGGAGCCGCGATCCGCGCAGTGTGGCGTGAGCAACGTGGCCGAAACGACTGGGAGTTGACCTCCCATGTCGGCGCGCACCTCACCGAACCCGCAGTGATCCGAGAGGACGTTCCTGCGTGACTTCCACCCTTCCCGCGGCGACCACCACGGTCCCCGCGCAGCGGCAGCCTGCGCCTGAAACCGGTTCGGCGGGTCGAACGACACCCCCGAGCAGACTCCGTTCCTCCCGCCCCGACCTCCTCCTCTGCGGCCTGCTCCTCACCGCGATCCTGGTCGTGCAGGGCTGGAACATCGCCGACTACCCGACCCTCAGCGACGACGAGGGCACCTACCTCGCCCAGGCCTGGGCCGTCCAGCAGGGCACCGGCCTCGCCCACTACACCTACTGGTACGACCACCCGCCGCTCGGCTGGATCCAGATCGCCCTGCTCACCTGGATCCCCGCACACCTCAGCCCCGACTCGATGACCGTCGGCACCATGCGCCTCGCGATGCTGGCGATCAGCGCGATCAGCGCGGTCCTCGTCTACGTCCTCGCCCGCCGCCTGTCCCTGCCCCGCTGGGCCGGCGGACTCGCCATGCTGCTCTTCGGACTCTCCCCGCTGTCCGTGATCCTCCAGCGGGAGATCTTCCTCGACAACATCGCCGTGATGTGGATGCTGCTCGCGTTCTGCCTGGCCGCGTCCCCAAGTCGCCATCTCTGGCACCACTTCGGTGCCGGGCTCGCAGCCGCGGCCTCGGTCCTCACCAAGGAGACGATGGTCGTCGTCCTGCCCGCGCTGGTGGTCACCATGTGGCGCCACGGACACCGCGACACCAGGAAGTTCGCGCTCACCGGCGCCATCACGGCCTGCGTCCTGATCGGCGGCGCGTACCCTCTCTTGGCCCTGCTCAAGGGCGAGTTGCTGCCCGGCAGCGGCCATGTCTCCCTCTGGGACGGCCTCAAGTACCAGATGACCAGGCCTGGTTCGGGCTTCATCCTCGACCAGGGCTCGGGCTCCTACGGCGTACTCCACTCGTGGCTCTACTACGACCGAGTCCTGCCCCTGGGCGGCCTCGCCGGAGCGCTGCTCCTGCTGCTCACCTGGCGCTGGTCGGTCACCGCCCGCTCGCTCGCCGGACCGGCGCTGACCGTGGCGATCCTCGCCGCCGTAGCCCTCCGGCCGGGCGGTTATCTGCCCGCCATGTACGTCATCGGCGCACTGCCCTTCCTCGCCCTGGTCCTCGCCGGAGGCACCGCCTCGGTCGCCCACGCGGTGCTGCGCAGACGGCGGCGCGAGGGGGAGAAACGGTACGTCACCGGAGGCCGGTACGCGCTCGCGGTGGTCCTCGCCCTCGCCGCCGGCGCCTATGTCGTACCGCACTGGTATGACGGCGACCGCACCGCGGTGACCGCGGATGCCAACGCCCCCTACCGGGCAGCCTCCAGGTGGCTGTCCACCGAGGTGAAGGACCCGAAGGACACCCGGGTCCTCGTCGACGACGCGCTCTGGCTGGACCTGGTGCACGCCGGGTACCGGCCCGGGCTCGGGGTCGTCTGGTTCTACAAGGCCGACCTCGACCCGGCCGTCACCAAGACACTGCCCCACGGCTGGCGGGACATCGACTACGTGGTGGCCTCCCCGACGGTACGGCGCGACGCGGTCGACCTGCCCAACGTCAAGGCGGCGATCGAGCACTCCACACCCGTCGCCACCTTCGGGACCGGCGACGACCGCATCGAGATCCGGCAGGTCCGGTCCGAGACCGTGGGAGCCCAGCGATGAGCCAAGAGTCCACAGTTCCCGGGGAGTTGGGTGAACCGGCCCTACAGGGCGCGGAGTTGGCCGAGCCCGGTGCCGTCACCATCGTCGTACCGACCTTCAACGAGTCCGGGAACGTACGGGAGTTGCTGCACCGGATCACCGAGTCCGTGCCGACCCGGCTGCCCTGCGAGGTCGTCTTCGTCGACGACTCCACCGACGACACCCCCGAGGTGATCTCCGCGGCCGCGCGGAACTGCCCGTTCCCGGTGACCGTGCTGCACCGGGAGGAGCCGGCCGGCGGGCTCGGGGGCGCGGTCGTCGAGGGGATGCGGAGGGCGTCGTCGGACTGGATCGTCGTCATGGACGGCGATCTCCAGCATCCGCCGTCCCTGGTACCGGAGTTGGTCGGTACGGGGGAGCGGGCGCACGCCGGGCTCGTCGTAGCCTCCCGGTACATCAAGGGCGGCAGCCGCGAGGGACTGGCCGGCGGCTACCGCATCGCCGTTTCCCGTGCGGCGACCTGGCTCACCAAGGGCCTCTTCCCGCGCAGACTGCGGGGCATCAGCGACCCGATGAGCGGCTTCTTCGCGATCCGGCGCAGCGCGGTGACGGCTGAGGCGCTCAAGCCGCTCGGCTACAAGATCCTGCTCGAACTCGCCGTCCGCAGCCGCCCGCACACGGTCACCGAGGTGCCGTTCGTCTTCCAGGACCGCTTCGCCGGCGAGTCCAAGTCGACCGCGCGGGAAGGCTTTCGCTTCCTGCGCCATCTGCTCGGGCTGCGCACCGCGTCGCCGGTCGCCCGCATGCTGGTCTTCGGCCTGATCGGCGCCACCGGATTCCTCCCGAACCTGGCCGGCCTCTGGGCACTCACGAAAGCGGGCATGCACTACGTCCCCGCCGAGATCCTCGCCAACCAGTTCGGTGTGGCCTGGAACTTCCTGCTCATCGAGCACCTCCTGTTCCGCGACCGCCGGATGCACCGCAACTGGTGGGACCGGACGGGCCGGTTCGCACTGCTCGCCAACGCCGACCTGGTGCTGCGCATCCCGCTGATCGCCCTGTTCGTGCACCGGTTCGGGATGAGCGCCGTGTCGGCGACCGCGCTCGCGCTGGTCGCCACGTTCGTCCTGCGCTTCGTCGGCACCGAAGCACTGGTCTATCTCCCGCGCAGCAAGGGGAGTTGTACGGAACCGAGGAGAGGCGCGTGAACAAGTACCGCAGAAGAACCGCGTTCGCCGGTGTGGGGACGCTGACCGCCGGACTGCTGCTGACCTCGCCGCAGTCCGCCGAGGCCGCGAACCTCGTCCTCAACCCGGGCTTCGAGACGGCGGGCGGTGACGGGATGCCGTCCTGCTGGGAGAAGTCCGGCTGGGGCGACAACGACTTCGACTTCACGACCACTTCGGACGCGCACTCCGGTTCCAAGGCCATGAAGGTCACCGTCACGCGGCGCGTCGACGGTGACCGCAAGGCGCTGATCACCGAGTCCACGACCTGCGCGCCGGTGGTGACGGCGGGCAGGCAGTACGACCTCGGGCTCTGGTACAAGACGACGACTCCCGACGCGAACATCACCCTCTTCCGGCACGACACCACCGCCGGCTGGCAGTACTGGACCGACCTCAAGACCCTGGAGATGCAGGGCAGTTGGACCCAGGCGAGCGTCCGCACACCGGAGGTCCCGGCCGGTACCGACCGGATTACCTGGGGTGTCTCGGTCTACGGCACCGGGTCCGCGACCACCGACGACTACACGATGGACCAGGTCCCGGACACGCTCCCGCCCGCGACCTGTACGGCGACGGCGGAGGAGTGCGCGAACGGGCGTTGGGACGTCCTCCCGACGCAGAACCCCGTCCGCTCGATGCACTCCGTCGTCCTCAACAACGGCAAGGTGCTGCTGATCGCGGGCTCCGGGAACAGCCAGGAGCAGTTCGACGCGGGGACGTTCACGAGTGCGGTGTACGACCCGGTCGCCGGGACGTACAAGGTGATCCCGACGCCGAAGGACATGTTCTGCTCGGGGCACATCCAGCTGCAGGACGGCCGGGTGCTGGTGCTGAGCGGCAACAAGGCGTTCCCGGCGGCGGACGGTTCGCACGGCTACGAGGGGTACAAGGACTCGTACATCTTCGACCCGGTGACCGAGACGTACAGCAAGACCAACGACCTCAACGACGGGCACTGGTACCCGTCGGCGACCGAGCTCGGCAACGGTGACGTCGTCTCCTTCGGCGGGCTGCGGGAGGACTCGACGGGGTCGGTGACGGCCGAGTACTGGTCGGACGCGCAGCAGAAGTGGCTGCCGTTGTCGCAGGTCAACCAGACCTGGTCGTACTGGGGGCTGTACCCGTCGATGGTCCTGATGCAGGACGGCCGGCTCTTCTACACGGGCAGTCATGTCTTCGGGAACAACATCCCGGGGACGGGCAGCGCGATCTACGACTACTCCGCCAACACGGTCACGTCGGTCCCGGGGCTCCAGAACAAGGACCAACGCGACCAGTCCGCAAGCGTGTTGCTGCCTCCGGCGCAGGACCAGAAGGTCCTCACCATCGGCGGCGGCAACATCGACTCCAACCCCGACGCCAACCGGCTGACCGACATCATCGACCTCAAGGCGGCCAACCCGGTCTACACGGTCGGCCCCCAGATCCCGCAGGGGACCGTCGACCTGGGGAACGGTCCGGTGGCCGAGACCGGCGCGCAGGGCAAGATGTACGTGTCCGCCGTACTGCTGCCGGACGGCACGGTGCTGGAGACCGGCGGCGCGCTGCACAACCGGGCGAACCCCGTCTACGAGGCGTCGATCTTCGACCCGGCGACGACGACGTTCGACCCGGTGGCCGCCGACCCCGAGGCCCGCGGCTACCACTCCTCGTCCTTCCTGCTGCCGGACGGGCGGGTGATGTCGACCGGTGACAACCCGGGCAACGGCACCTGGAACCACAACGTCTCGATCTACACCCCGCCGTATCTCCTCAAGGGCACGCGGCCGACGATCACTTCGGTGATCGACAACGAGTGGGAGTACGGCGACACCCAGACGATCACCGTCGACCGGCCCATCGCCAAGGCGGAGTTGATCCGCCCGGCGGCGGTCACGCACTCCTCGGACCCGAACCAGCGGTTCGTGGACCTGCCGCTCTCGGTGAACGGCAACACGGTCGACCTGAACGTGACGAGCAACCCCGACCTGGCACCGCCCGGCTGGTACATGCTCTTCGCGGTCGACGCCAACGGTGTCCCGTCCGTGGCCAAGTGGGTCCATCTGCAGGGCCCTTCGGCCCTGACCACGGACACCGCCTCCGCCCATGTCCACTCCTTCGCGGACTCTCTGACGGGCAAGGTCACCGGGCCCGGCAAGAAGCGCACCTCGCAGAAGGTCAGCCCGACCATCTCCGGCTGCGACCGCCACTACGGCACGATCAACGTCTGCGTCCCGACGGTCTTCCCGACGGAGGTCAGGTCGACGACCGCGGCCCGCTGTTCCTGGCTCCGGCAGAACGACTACGGCCGCCTGGAGGTCAACGGCAAGGACGATCCGCTGCGGCTCGACCCGAACGGGGACGGGGTTGCTTGCGGGAAGGGTGACGTGAAGACCGTGGAGAAGAAGCGGTAGTTGCCGCTGGAGCACGGCCTCACTCGGTGAGCCCGTGCTCCAGTACATCCATCGTGCGGTCGACCAGCACCGAGAAGTCGTCCCGGTGGCCGTTCTCCGCCCAGTACAGGGACGCTTCCATCAGGCCGCCGACGAGGGACATGGCGTAGACGCGGACCTCCAGGCTGTCCGGGTCCCGGCCGGTGCGGGTGGCGATGGCCTCGCAGAGCATGGTGCCGGTGACCGACATGCTCTCCATCATGCGGGAGCGCACCGCCGGGACCTGGACCATGAGGTGGGTGCGGAGGCGGGAGGTCTCGTCGTCCTCCTTCATGCCGTACCTGACGGCCTTCTGCATCACGTAGCGGAGGGTGACCATCCATGGTTCGTCGGCGGGGCGGGCCCGCAGCTCCTCCATGATGATCGGGTCGAACTCGTCCGTGATGACGATGTCTTCCTTGGTCGGGAAGTAGCGGAAGACGGTCGACGGCGACACCTCGGCGCGCTCGGCGATCTGCTCGATCGTGGTCGCGTCGTAGCCCTGCTCCTTGACGAGCGCGTACGTCGCGGTGCGGATCGCTTCGCGGGTCTTGATCTTCTTGCGCTCGCGGAGGCCCAGTTGAGGGCGGTCGGCGGGGCTGAAGGGGGAGGGTGCGGCCGTCATGGTGTTCATTGTCCGGCATCCGCCGAGGCGACGGCCACGGCCGTGGCGGGGTCTTCCTCCTCCTTCGCCGCGGGCGCGGCCGGGGTGTTCGGCAGGAACGCCGCCGCCAGCAGGGCGGTGACGAGGGCCGCGGCGCCGCACACCAGCAGGACCAGGCCCATGCCGTGGACGTAGGCGCTGTTCGCGGAGGCGATGAGGTCCGCCGAGCCCGTCCTCTGGCCGACGATGTGGGCCGCGACCACGGACTCCCCGGCCGTGTCGGCCGCCTTGGCGGGCAGGCCGGTGACGTCGAGGCGGTCCCGGAAGGTGCTCGCGAGCAGGCTGCCGAGCAGGGCGATGCCGATCGCGGCGCCGACCTGGCGCATGGTCATCAGGAGCCCGGAACCGCTGCCGGCCCGGTCGCGGGGCAGCGCTCCGAGGGCGCCGTCCATCGCGGGGACGATCGAGAAGCCGAAACCGAAGCCGGTGACGGACAGCCACAGCGCGGTGAAGCCGTAGCCGGAGTCGACCGTCGTACGGCTGCCGAGCACCGCGGCGAAGGCGAGGACCACCAGGCCCGCGGTGACCACGGCACGGGAGCCGAACCTGGCGACGAGCGGCTGCGCGGCGCGGGCCGCGATGATCAGGCCGCCCATCATGGGCAGCAGGCGGACGCCGGTGCCCAGCGCGTCGTTGCCGAGGACCGCCTGGAGGTACTGCGGCAGCACGAACAGCAGGCCGGACAGGACGAACATCACCAGGGTCGCGGCGATCGAGTTGAACAGGAAGCCGCGGTGGCGGAGCAGGGTCATGTCGAGCATGGGGCGTTCCATACGCCGCTCGCGCAGCACCAGGGCGCCGATGAGGACCGCGGCGCCGATGAGCATGCCCACGATCAGCGGGTCGCCCCAACCGCGGCCGGGCGCCTCGATGATGGCGTAGATGAGGGAGCCGAGGCCGGCCGCGGTGAACGCGGTGGAGAGGGTGTCGACCTTGGGGGAGGCGGGGTCGCGGGTCTCGGGGAGCAGGAAGACGCAGGCGGTGATGCCGATCGCGGCCATCGGGATGTTGACCAGGAAGACCGAGCCCCACCAGAAGTGGTTGAGCAGCCAGCCGCCGATGATCGGGCCGAGCGGCAGTCCGAGCGAGGAGGCCGCGGAGATGATGCCGACGGCCTTGGTGCGCTCGTCCGGGCCGAAGAGCGAGGGCAGCACGGACAGGGCGAGCGGGGTGACCAGGGCCGCGCCGACGCCCATCACCGTGCGGGCCGCGATGACCCAGTTCACGTCGCCCGCCAGCGCGCCCGCGACGGAACCGGCGAGGAAGATGCCGAGCCCGACGATCAGCATCCGGCGCCGTCCGAAGCGGTCGCCGAGGAGTCCGGCCGGGAGCATCAGGGCCGCGAAGACGATGACGTAGGAGTCCGCCATCCACTGCTGCTGGCCGGTGGTGGCGCCGAGGTCGCCGGCCATCGTGGGCAGGGCGACGTTGAGGATCGTGGTGTCGAAGCCGAGCGTGAGCATGCTCGCGACCAGGGCCGCGAGGGCCCACCAGCGGCGCGGGTCGCGCCGCGCTTCGTTGTTCTCCAGGACAGTGACAGTAGCCATGAAATGAGAGTAGCTGTCAAAAGGTGGTTGATGTCAATGGGGATCGACTTTCAGAGCATGAAAAATGGCCACGGCTTGTGAGCCGTGGCCATGAACAGGGGGTGTCCCAGGTGCTATCCGTGCTGGTACGCCACCAGGGAGATCCCCACGTAGTGCACGAGGAAGGCCGCCACCGTCAGGGAGTGGAAGACCTCGTGGAAGCCGAACCAGCGCGGTGACGGGTTCGGGCGCTTGATGCCGTAGATCACGCCGCCCGCGCTGTAGAGCAGTCCGCCGACGATGACCAGGACCAGGACGGCGATGCCGCCGGTGCGCATGAAGTCGGGCAGGAAGAAGACGGCCGCCCAGCCCATCGCGATGTAGCAGGGGGTGTAGAGCCAGCGCGGGGCGCCGACCCAGAAGACCCGGAAGGCGATGCCCGCCAGCGCCGCGCCCCAGATGCCCCACAGCAGCCACTGGCCCTTGGCGCCCGGGAGCAGCAGCATCGTCAGGGGTGTGTAGGTGCCCGCGATGATCAGGAAGATGTTGGCGTGGTCGAGTCTGCGCAGGATGCCGTCCATGCGCGGGCTCCAGTTGCCCCGGTGGTACAGGGCGCTGACCCCGAAGAGCAGGCAGGCTGTGAGGGCGAAGATCCCGCAGGCGATGCGGCCCCGGGCCGAGTCGGCGAGAGCGGTGAGCACCAGGCCGGAGACGAGAACGGCCGGGAACATGCCGAGGTGCAGCCAGCCGCGCAGCTTCGGCTTCACATGTTCGGGGAGGGAGAGCGCGGAGGGAGCTTGGCCGGTGATCGGCCTGTCCGTGGGCGCGTCGGGGACGGACGCTGTCATGCCCTCAATCGTACCTACGGAACCGTAAGTTACGTGTCAGTGCGGCGAGATGAGGGTCCAGAAGTGGCCACTCTCTCATGGCCCGCCGACGTGCGGGTACCCGGGGTGAACCGACGGTGACGCACGGAAAACATCTCGATACGTGGCGATCCTCACGTCGCTCGTCTGTGAGGCCCTCTGGACAGATGGGCGGGCGAGTCGGATGATCAAATGAGTGCGGTCGGCACCGGATGAGCGCCAAGATCGACCATCGTGAAGCATCCGGGTCGCGGCCCCCACGGGGCAACAAGGACAAAATCCCTCACCATAGGAGCAATCGTGGCGCGCGACATCGCGGCTCCCCCCGTCATCCCCACCCAGCACAAAGAACTGGTCTCGTGGGTGAACGAGATCGCAGAACTGACCCAGCCGGACAGCGTGGTCTGGTGTGACGGATCCGAAGCGGAGTACGAGCGGCTGAGCGAGGAGCTCGTCCGAAAGGGCACCTTCAAGAAGCTCGACCCGATCAAGCGCCCCAACTCCTACTACGCCGCCTCCGACCCGACCGATGTCGCCCGGGTCGAGGACAGGACGTTCATCTGCTCCGAGAAGGAAGCGGACGCGGGACCGACCAACCACTGGAAGGCCCCCGCGGAAATGCGGGAGATCTTCGCGGGAGAAAAGGGCATCTTCCGCGGCTCCATGAAGGGCCGGACGATGTACGTCGTCCCGTTCTGCATGGGCCCCCTCGGCTCGGACCTCTCCGCGATCGGCGTCGAGATCACCGACTCCGCCTACGTCGCCGTCTCCATGCGCACGATGACGCGTATGGGACAGCCCGTCCTGGACGAACTCGGAACCGACGGATTCTTCGTGCGTGCTGTGCACACGCTCGGAGCGCCGCTGGCCGAGGGCGAGCAGGACGTGCCGTGGCCGTGCAACTCCACCAAGTACATCTCGCACTTCCCCGAGAGCCGCGAGATCTGGTCCTACGGCTCCGGCTACGGCGGCAACGCGCTGCTCGGCAAGAAGTGCTACGCCCTGCGCATCGCCTCCGTGATGGCGCGGGACGAGGGCTGGCTCGCCGAGCACATGCTGATCCTCAAACTGACGCCCCCGCAGGGCGAGTCGAAGTACGTGGCCGCCGCCTTCCCGAGCGCCTGCGGCAAGACCAACCTCGCGATGCTGGAGCCCACCGTCTCCGGCTGGACCGTCGAGACCATCGGTGACGACATCGCCTGGATGCGGTTCGGCGAGGACGGCCGGCTCTACGCGATCAACCCCGAGGCCGGTTTCTTCGGCGTCGCGCCCGGCACCGGCGAGCACACCAACGCCAACGCGATGAAGACGCTGTGGGGCAACTCCGTCTTCACCAACGTGGCGTTGACCGACGACAACGACATCTGGTGGGAGGGCATGACGGAGGAGACCCCGGCCCACCTCACGGACTGGAAGGGCAACGACTGGACGCCCGACTCGGACGTTCCCGCCGCGCACCCCAACGCCCGCTTCACCGTGCCCGCTTCGCAGTGCCCGATCATCGCGCCCGAGTGGGAGGACCCCAAGGGCGTGCCGATCTCGGCGATCCTGTTCGGCGGCCGGCGTGCCACCGCCGTACCGCTGGTGACGGAGTCCTTCGACTGGAACCACGGCGTCTTCCTCGGCGCCAACGTGGCCTCCGAGAAGACCGCCGCCGCCGAGGGCAAGGTCGGCGAACTGCGCCGCGACCCCTTCGCCATGCTGCCGTTCTGCGGCTACAACATGGGTGACTACATGGGCCACTGGATCGACGTGGCCAAGGGCAGGGACCAGTCCAAGCTCCCGAAGATCTACTACGTGAACTGGTTCCGCAAGAACGACGCGGGCAAGTTCGTGTGGCCGGGCTTCGGCGAGAACAGCCGGGTCCTGAAATGGATCGTCGACCGCCTCGACGGCCGCGCCGAGGGCGTCGAGACCCCCATCGGCGTGCTGCCGGCCAAGGGCGCCCTCGACACCAAGGGCCTCGACCTCTCCGAGGCCGACCTGGACTTCCTGCTCACCGTCGACAAGGACGTGTGGCGCGAGGAGGCGGCCCTGGTCCCCGACCACCTCAACACCTTCGGCGACCACACCCCGAAGGAACTGTGGGACGAGTACCGCGCGCTGGTGCAGCGCCTGGGCTAGTCCCTTGTGAGACTCCGCGGCCGGTCGCACCGAATGTGCCCTGACCAGCAGATCGTCACGGCCGGCCGCGGTGACGGCACAACGGGTAAGGGCCCGCACAACGGCGTGCGGGCCCTTACCCGTTGGCCTCCAATTCTTCCATCACCTCTGCCCAGAACGGCATTTCGGGGGACACTCGGGACAACCTGCAACGAACCCCGAAGTGAGGTGAGCGGGGTGCGCACTCCGGTCAGCGATCCGCTGAGCGTGGGGCCGTACCGGATCGCCGGGCGGCTCGGCTCCGGCGGAATGGGATGGGTGTATCTCGGCCGTTCCCCGGCCGGCCGCGAGGTGGCGGTGAAGGTCGTGCGGCCCGAACTGGCCGCCGAAAGCGAGTTCCGCGAGCGTTTCGCCCGCGAGGTCGCCGCCGCCCGGCTGGTCAGCGGCGCCTATACGGCGGCGGTCGTCGACGCGGACACCGAGGCCGAACTCCCTTGGCTGGCAACGATGTACGTGCCCGGGCCCTCCCTCGCCGAGGCCGTCCGCGCCGACGGCCCGCTGCCCGAGGCCCAGGTCCGCAGGCTGGGCGCGTTCCTCGTCGAGGCGCTCCAGGCGATCCACGCGGCCAACCTGGTCCACCGCGACCTCAAACCGGCCAACGTGCTGCTCGCCTCGGACGGCCCCCGCGTCATCGACTTCGGCATCTCCCGCGTCGAGGGCGCCCCGGGCCTCACCCGGGCCGGAATCGTGGTGGGCACCCCGCCGTTCATGTCACCGGAGCAGATGACGGCCGCGCCGGTCGGCCCGCCCACGGACGTGTTCTCCCTCGGCGGTGTCCTCGTCCACGCGCTGACCGGCCGCCCACCGTTCGGCTCGGGCGAGGGGGTGAGCCTGCGGGTGGTGCACCGCGAACCCGACCTGGACGGCGTACCGGCGGGGCTACGGCCGCTGCTCGCGCGGTGTCTTGCCAAGCGGCCCGGTGACCGGCCCCGACTGGACGTCCTGCTGGGGGAGTTGCTGGACCAGCCGCGCACCGCGGTCTGGCCGCCGGCCGCCGTGGCCCGCACGATCGAGGTCCGGCGCAGCGAACTGGCGGCCCGGCGCGGGGGCGGTACGAGTCTGCCGGTGCCGTCCTGTCTGCTGCTGCACGCGCAGGCCCTGCTGGACGCGGGTCTCACCGACGACATGGTCACGCGGGCGGTGGTCCGTGGCGACGCCTGAGGCCTCGATCCCGCCCGGCCGGGACTACGACATCGCCTCGTCCTGGCGGCAGTTGACGCACACCTGGGGCGCCCGCCGGAATTACCACGTCGAGAGCGAGGTCGATTCCCTCTCCCTGCAATTCGATCTAGAGGAATCGGGGCGCACGCTCACCGTGCGTTTCATGACCACGAAAAGACTTCTCGTCGCTTTTGTCACCGACGGTCATTCTCTGCGTAAGGATCAATTGGCGATCGCCGCCGCCGCGTCCAACGCGTGGAACACCGAACAGCTGAATCCCATGCTGTCCGTGTGGGACGTGCGCGGACCCAGCCCCTGCCTCGCCGGAGTCTGCGACCTCCCGCTGACCTGCCGGATCTCGCAGGCCGACTTCGATGCTCTGGCCAGTGATTGGGTGGAACGGGCGCGACAGATGTTCACCCGCTGCCATCAGGTTTTCCAGCTGTAGAAGTGAATTGAGCATTCTCAGTCAACCCCTTTCGGCCACGGCCCTGTTGCCTCCACTATGGGCGGCAACGGGGGGTCGTCATGAGACGTACGTTGTGCACTGCCGTGCTGTTCGGTCTGCTCTTCGGCCTGTTGATCGCGGTGATTCCGGCGGGGTCGGCGGCCGCCGCCGGCGCGGACTGCGGCAAGGACTTTCCGACGCGCCTGGGCTGCTGGCGGGACGCGCTCGGCGACGGGGCCGAGGTCACGGTCACGCTGAACAGGCCGCTGGCCTTCGACACCGGCCGGAAGGTCGACCAGGCCGCCGTCCGCCGGGACCTCAAGAACCTTCGGGTACAGGTACCGGCCGGCGTCCACACCGGCCAGGGCGGCACGGCGCTGATCCTCCTGGCCGGCCACGCACTCGTCGACCGGGATGCCCGGATCGACCGGCTGGACACCAGGGCGCTGAACCAACTCGGCGCCTGCACAAGTGACCTGTGCACCGCGCTCAAGAACTCCTCGCTCACCGGCGGCCAACTGATCGACAAGAAGCTGGGCGTCACCGAACTCGACCCGCACAAGTCCAGGAACCTTCCGCTCCCCCTGCTCACCGCCCTGACCGCCGTCCTCCTCCTGCTGCTCCTCGGCCTCTTCCTCGCCGTCCGCCGCTCCCGCGCCCCGGCGACAGCCACAGCCACAGCCACAGCCACGGCCGCGGCGGACGCCGCCCCGGAACCCGCGGAGACCACCGCCAGACTCCGCCCCGTCCCGCCCGCCCCCGCGCCGCCCCCGTCCCCCGGCCGCCGGGTCGGCCCCCGCCCCGGCCCGTCCCGAACGGCCGTCGTCCGTACGGCACTTCACCCGCAGGGCTACGTCGAACTCGACCACGTCCTGTACCGGGCGGTGTGGGCCGAACCCGACCGCACCCCGCCCGAGCCCGGCGCGCAGGTCGAGGTCACCGACGCCCGCGAACCCGACTCCGACGTCCTGTACGCCTTCCCACCCGCCGCCAGACACCACGCCCGCGGCAGCTCGTGATCCCCGTACTACCGCCCGGTCGACCAGGAGAAGTCATGCACAGCGAATACCCGCCCACGCTGCCGGCGGAGTACGCCGACATCGAGTTCGAGAACAACGCGCAACGGCTGCCGCTGGTGCTGTGCCTCGACACGTCGAGTTCCATGGCGGGGGCGCCGATCCAGAGTCTCAACGACGCGCTCGCCGACTGGACCCGCGAACTCCACGACGACGTCTCCCTCAGCTACAGCGTCGAGGTCGCCGTGATCACCTTCGGCGGCCGGGGCGTCGGCGCCTGGCGCGGGCCCCAACTCCTGGACGCGCGCACCCCGGTGAGCCCCTTCGTGCCCGCGCACGCCTTCCAGGCACCCCGCTTCACCGCGTCCGGCGTGACGCTGATGACGGAGGCGCTGGAACTGGCCATGCATGTCGTGGCGGCCCGCAAGGCGGAGCTGCGCGCCTCCGGACTCCAGTACTACCGCCCGCAGATCTGCCTGGTCACCGACGGCCTCCCCACCGACGGCACCGGCCATATGACCGACTCCTGGCACCGCCTGCTGCCGGTCCTCGCCGAGGAGCAGCAGGCCCGCCGCTTCCGGCTCTACGCGATCGGTGTCGGCGGCATCACCGACCGCGGGGAGCAGGTGCTGCAGGCGTTCGCGCCGAAGTTCAACGCTCGCATCCAGGGCTTCCCGTTCCGCGAGCTGCTCCAGATGATGTCGGCCAGCGCCAACGCCGAGCAGAAGGGCGCGGGCGACGAGGTCTTCGAGAAGATCTTCAGCCAGTTCAAGACCCAGCGCCCGGCCTGGGAGAGCTGAGCGGTGGCCGCGTCGCCCTGGCGCATCCACGGCCTGAGCGTCGAGGGCTACCGCCACCGCCGCACCGGGACCCCCTGCCAGGACGCGTGCACCTATGTGGCGTCCGCGCCGGTGACCGTGCTCGCCGTCGCGGACGGCGCGGGCAGCCGCCCGCACTCCGACCAAGGAGCCCTGCACGCCGTCGAGTTGGCGGCCGAGCACTTCCGGCGCCGGGCCGCCGCCGCGTCCGGCTGCCCGCCCGGCGCCGAGGTCCACGACCTGCTCGCCGACGCCTTCCACGACGTGGCGAAGATCTTCCTGGACACCTACGGCGCCGCCGCCCCCGACTACGCCACCACCCTCACCGTCGTCGTCCTCACCCCCGGCTGGCTCGGCCATCTCAGCGTCGGCGACGGATTCGTCGTCGTACGGGCCGGCACCGAGGACGGGCAACGGCAGTTCCACCTCCTCCCGCAGCCGCCCGCCGTCAGCGAGTACAGCAACGAGACCGTCTTCCTCACCTCACCCGACGCGCCCCGCCGACTGCACACCGACTGTGTGGCGGACCCGCGCGTCGACGGCGTGCTGCTGTCCACCGACGGTCTCGCCCAAGCCGCTCTCTCCACCCCCGGCGGCGGCCCGCCGCAGCCCAACACCTCTTTCGTGGAAGCGGTGTTGCGCTCCCTGGACACCCCTGGGCCGGTGACCGAAAGCGCGAGCGAGAACATCGCCGCTCTCCTCCGCTCCGACCGGCTGAACAGTCTCAACGGCGACGACAAGACCCTGCTGCGGGCCGTGCGCACGGTGACCCCGTGACCGGCCGCACCGTCCACCTGGACGGCAAGCCCGTCACCCTCGCCGAACTCCCGCTCAAGGGCGGCGGCCAAGCGGCCGTCTACCCCGTCGAGGGCGACGACACGATCGTCGTCAAGCTCTACCGGGACCGCCCGGGACCGGACCTGGAGCGCCGCCTCGCCCGCATGCTGACCATGTCCCCGCTCGCGGCCCGCCCCACCGACGCCAACCAGCCCCCCGAACTCGCCTGGCCCACCGCCGTCGCCCGCGATGCCGACGACACCTTCCTCGGCTACGCCATGCGCCGCTTCGGCGAACCCCAGCACGTCCAGCTGGTCGGCCTGTTCACCCGCGCCCAGCGCCTGCGGCTCTTCCCGGACCGCGCGGACTGGCGCTTCCTGCTCGGCGTCTCCTGGAACCTCGCCTTCATGACGGCCCGCATGCACTACGACGGCCTCGTCATCGGCGACTTCTCGTCGAGCAACGTCGTCGTCGACGCCAACGGCTTCGTCACCTTCCTCGACTGCGACTCCATCGCCTTCACCGACCCGGTCACCGACGAGCACTTCCCGTGCCTGATGCACACCACCGACTACTCCTCACCGGAACGCCAGTCGGGCGCGGCGGCCACCCAGGAGAGCGACAACTTCGCGCTGGCGGTGCTCATCTACCAGCTCCTCACGGCCGGCAACCACCCCTTCGGAGGCGTCCCGCACGACAGCACCTCCGAGTCGACGGTCAAGGACAACATCGCCGCGAGCGTCTCCTACGTCGTCCGCCCCGAGGCGGTCGTCGTCCCGCGCGGCACCGTGGACCCCTCGGTCCTCCCGCCCGGCCTCCTCACCCTGGCCCACACCGCCTTCGGCCCGGGCGTCCACGCCCCCGCCGCCCGCCCCACACCGGAGGTCTGGCTGCGCGCCCTCGACCAGGAACGCTCCCGCGTCCAGGCCTGCCCGACCCGCCCCCTGCACACCTACGGCTCCCACCTCCCGACCTGCCCGTGGTGCATCCGTGCCGCGGTGACCGGACACGACGTGTTCAACCCGCCGCTACGACAGCCGGACCCGGTTCCGGTGCCGCCGGTGGCCGTGCCGGAGAGCCACCGCTTCGGCCCGCTGAAGGTGGCGGGCCTGCTGTTCGCCGTCGTCCTGGTGCTCATCGTGCTCATCGCGCTGGGCAACCGTTGATCCACGTCAGGTGGAACGCCCCCGGTCCTCCAGATACCGCGTGTGCGACTCCTGCCGCCGCGCCTCCGCCTCCCGCAGGTTCGCCGCCAGCTGCCGCGCCTCCTCCTGAAGCACCGTCAACTGCCGTTCCAGATGGCGTTCCGGCGGCTCGGTGCCCGGCGCCAGCCGCGTCCACCACCGCGTCCGTACGAACGTGTCGACCGCCTCCGGTACGTCCTGCCGGATCGCCCGCGACAGGATGTGCACGCCCTCCGGATCCTGCGCGAGATCCTGGGTGACCCGCGGATCGAGCAACCCGGCGAGGAGCTGGGTCAGCTCGGTGAGCCGGCCGTCGGCGGCGGGCGGCAGCTCGATCGCGGTGAGATAGCCGCCCAGCTTCTCGAAGTCGTCGCGCAGCTCGGCCAGTTGTGCCGACGGATCCGGGAAGTCGGGCAGCGGCGGCCGTTCCGGCGGCGCGATCAGCGCACCCGCGCCGTACAGCCCGACGACCACGACCGGCCAGTACGGGCCCGCCACCCCCGCGAACGTCAGCACCAGCCCCACCAACCCGCACGCGCTGCCGGTGAGGTTCTTGCGGGACTCCACGTAGCCGAGGAACTTACTGGTAGCCACGGATCTCCTCGAAGGCGCCGTCCAGCGAGCCCTTCCGGGCGTCGAAGAGACGGCCGCCGGTCAGGTCGGCGATGTGCTGGAGCTCCGCCTTGTCCGAGTCGCCGAAGAGGATGGGGAAGACGGGGATCTCCCGCTGGGCGGCGGGCAGTCGGCCGTAGAAGCCGTCGAACTCCTTGGCCTTCGCGCCGGTGGTGTTCTCGCCGTCCGTCATCAGCACGATCGACGTGAACGTGTCGCCGCCGGTGCCGAGATGCTCGTACGCCTTCTCCAGCGAGGTGTAGATCGCGGTGCTCCCGTCGGCGCTCAGCGACTTGGTGTCCGCGCGGATGGCGTCCAGCCCGGCCCGCGGATCACCCGGGCTCACCACATGCGTCCGCACGCTCTTCACGCCCGACCCGAACGGCATCAGCGTGACCTCCTCGCGCTGCCGGAAGTCGCCGGTCAGAGCGGTGAGGGCCTTCTTCAGCCGGGACAGCCGGTCGCCCGCCATCGACCCCGAGGTGTCCAGGACGTACACGGTCCGCGAGGGCCGGCGCAGCTTGTTCTCGTACGAGTCGAGGAGGCTGTCGGCGACGGACCGGCTGCCGGGGAACGGGAGTTCACGCCGCCGGCCGGTGTCGAGGCCGGACGCCGGCGGTACGGAGGTGACGACCGGGCGGCGGTGCGTGCGGGTGGTGATCAGCTTCTGCAGGGCGTCCGTGCGCAGGTCCGTCGTCACCCGGCGGACGTTCTCGCGGGTCGTCGCGTCCGTCGAGGCCAGCGAGGTCAGCGGGTAGTCGGCGGTGACGACCCCGTCGCTCGGGCGGATCACGGTCAGCCCCGGGATGCCCTTGAGGACGGACTCGTAGTTGAGCAACGCATCGACGTTCCCCCGGCGTTGGTACGCCTGGGCCAGCCAGCCCGACGAACCCGACGTCAGCTCCTGCCCCTTGAAGAACTCCTTCAGCCGGGGAGTCGCCTTGGTGACGTCCGCGTCGGTGAGCGCCGACTGCGCGCCGGAGAGCGCGGAGGCGACCGAGATGAGGGTGGAGAAGCCGGAGTTGGAGCGGGCGGGGTCGGTCATGCCGTACGTCAACCTGCCGTCCTGCACGGCCTGTTCGATCTGGGACCAGGTGACCCTGTCCGGCTGCCAGCCCAGTGCCGTGACGGTGGCCGTCCTCACCCCGATCGCGACCGGGCTCGTCATGACCGACGTCTCCGAGACGACCTTCTTCGCCGCGTCGGGCCGCAGCCGCAGATAGTCGTCCGACGACAGCCACAGCGCGTCGTACCGCCCGTCGACCTTGCCCTTCGCCAGCAGGTCCACCGCGTCGAGGGTGCCCATGTAGGTGGGGCGGATCGTGATGCCGGTGTCCTTGCGGACCTGGTCGAACACCGGGGTCATGTCGCTGAGTTCGCTGGAGGCGAGGACGCGGAGGGTGCCGGGTCGGGGTGCGTTGTCGGTCTCGGTCTTCGTGTCCTGCGTCGACGTGCAGGCGGTCAGCAGGGCGGCCGTGCCGAGTGCGAGGGCGAGGAGGCGTCTCATCCGAGGCCTCCTTCCAGCGCGCTCTGCGAGCGGCTCCGCTCCAAGTACGAGCTGGCGTTCTGGAGTTCGGACGTCAGGGACTCCACGGTCGCCGCCATCACCTCGGTCGCCTGGACCTTGTAGGTGTCGATGGCGTCGAGGGTGCGGTAGATCTGCTGGAAGGCGGTGCGCAATGTCTCCGCGCCCACCGCCGGGTCGGCCGCGATGCGCTGGATCTCGCCGCTCTGGGTGGCGAGCATCTCGGCGTTGCCCCGGATCAGGTCCTCGGTGGTCCCGCGCAGCGCGTTGACCTGGTCGACGACCTTGCGCTGGTTCTCCAGGGCGGAGGCGAGCATGACCGAGATCCGCAGGGCCGAGACGGTCGTGGTCGCCGCCCGGTCCACGCCCTTGACGAGTTCGTCGTTGTTGCGCCGTACGACGTCCATCGCCAAGTAGCCCTGTGCGCACACCGCGAGCTGGGTCAGCAGGTCCTGGTGCTTCTGCCGGACCGGGAAGAGGACGTCCGCGCGCAGCGTGTCGGCCTGGCTCGGGTCGGTGGCCTCGACTCCGGCGATGTGCTGCTCGACGGCCGAGTCGAGGGCCTGGGTGAGGACCACGTACTCCTGGAGCTTGCCCATGGTCTCCCAGAGGCGGACCCGCTCGGTCTGCAACGCCGCGTTGTCGCGTCGCAGTTCGTCCTGGCCGCCGCGCAGCGAGCCCACGATCTTGTTCAATGTGCCTTGTGCGGAGGCGTACTTGGCGACGTGGTCGCGCAGCTTGTTGCCGCCGGGCAGCCGGGACAGGAACTTCCGCCCCTTCGACGCGGGCAGGTCGCGCGGGTCCAAGTCCTCGACCACGCGCCGGAGTTCGACGAGCGATCCCGCCACCTGCGACTGGGCGTCCCCACCCTTGGAGGGCAGACTGCGCACCGTCCGCTCCAGCATGCGGTTGGACTGCGCGGTGGCGCTGCGCATCTCCCCGGCGCCGAGCGCGGTGATCTCGCCGACCTTGCCCGCGAACTCGGGCGACCGGGCGTCCAGCGCTGCAAGCCCCTCCACGTAGGCGGAGGCCTTGCGCTCCATGTCCGTACGGACGGAGTCGTCGACCGGGACGAGCCCGCCGGCCTTCTCTCTCGGAACGGGCTTCACGGCCTCCGGCGGAGTGAGCGTGAAGACGTCGTCACCGCTGAGCGTGTGCTCACTGCTGTTCTGGCTGGTGTTGAAGCTGCTGCTCATGTGGTCCCCCCGGTCAACCGCGTGCCCGGCGCGCCATGTCGTGCAGCACCGAGGAGGTGGGCACGGGCGCCTGCCGGACACCGGTCAGCGTCTGGTTGAGATAACTGGAGTGGGCGGCGGTGGCCGCGACGAACTCGGCGGTGTCGCCCTGCGGCCGGAACCCGTGCCGTACGGCGAGCTTCCGCAACGCCGGGTCGGAGCTGAGGAGTTCACCCAGCGCCCGGCCCTCCGGAGTGAGCGGTACGACGGTGTGGTCGCTGTTGGCCGTGGTGTCCGGGTAGAGGACGACGAGGTCGCCGACCGGCTGCTTCTCCAGGAGCAGCGAGGCCACCTGCGACTCGTACACCAGCACCAGCGGATTGCCGGCGCCGCTGATGAAGTCCCTGAACGGCGCGTCCGAGCTGGACTGTTGGGCGCCCTGCACACTGATCAGCTTGCGCATCAGGGGTGCGGTGCGAGCGACATCGGCGCCACTGGCCGCGACCCGCCCGCCGTTGGCGACGTAGGAGGCCGCGGCGAGGTACAGGGCACCGGAGTTGGAGGTCTCCGGATCGGTGGTCGCGATATAGAGGGTGCCGGTCAACTCCCCTTGTTTGTCGGCCCCCTTGAGCCGCTGCCAGGTCAGATCCCGCTGGGCGGAGTCGAGATAGGCGCCCATCTTCAGGGTGCCGCGGTCCTGGCCCTTGTCCAGCGTGGCGAGCCCGTTGTCCGCGAGGACCTGGGCGGCGCTGCGATGGGCCACGACGACGAGCGGCGAGTAGAAGGGCCGCGGCAGGGGCTGCCGCACCGCGTACTTGGCGGCGAGCGCGTCGGCCGGTGCCTGGCTGGAGGGGAAGGCGAAGTCGTACCCCTTGAGGTCGAGTCCCTCCATGGCCCAGGACCCGGAGGTCTCCGTCTTCACGGTGAAGCCCTTGGCGGCGAGGGCCTTCACCACATCGGGATCGGCGAAGAAGTCCGCCTTCTCCGAACCGATCACTCCACGCACGGTCTTCGTTGCCGTGCCCTTGTCCCCGTTGTCCCGGCCCGCTACGACGGCTGCCACCACTCCGCCGATCAGCAGCACCGCGAGGACGATTCCTGCGATACGTCTCACGAGGGGCAGCGTGCTCGCGGAACCCAACATTCCCCGAGGAATGGGATGAACGGAAGGTGTCGGACGGGTCCCGGATCAACACGGTTGAGGGGAGCGCCCCTTCAGGGGCGCGGGGAACTGCGCGACAGGCCACGACGCACCGTCACCCGCACCAGCACGGAACCCCTACGGCGATCAGGCGACCGCGGTCACCGCATGCGCGTCCATCCGCTCGGCGGACAGGATCGCCGCGGCCGTATCCGCCCGGGACGCCGCAACGACCAACGCCCGCCCGGCCAGCGCATGCGCCCGCTGATGCAGGGCGTCGAGACGGGACGTGGCAGACGCGGGCGCGGCCGCACCCGCCCGGCTCGGCGAAGCCCCCCGCAAGCGCGTCAACTGCCCGGCAAGCCGCTCGGCGGCGACATCCAGCTCGGCGGAAGGTGCCAGCGCCCGCAACTCGTCGGTCACCGCAAGCAGTGCGGCCAGATGCCCCGCCAGCTGAATGTCCAGCTCCTCCTCGCGCGACCGGTGAGGAAAGTCGGACGGAGTGCGGGCCACCGTGCTGTGGACCGACTTCGTGCGGATCGGTTCGTACATGGCATGGTCTCCTGTGCTCAGACAGGAAACCATCCTAGCTTAGATTGCGTCTAAAGTTGTGCTGGCCGAAAAAATGACCGAAAGAAACCAGGTCCACGAGGTTTACGGCTGGCTGTACCCGTCCAGGAAGTTCCCGATCCGGGTCACCGCGTCCCGCAGATCCCCGACCGTCGGCAGCGTCACGACCCGGAAGTGGTCGGGCTCGGACCAGTTGAACCCGGTGCCGTGGACGACCATGATCTTCTCGCGGCGCAGCAGGTCGAGCACCATCTGCCGGTCGTCCTTGACCTTGAAGACCTGCGGATCGAGCCGCGGGAACAGATACAGCGCACCCTTCGGCTTCACGCAGGTCACACCCGGGATCTGGGTCAGCAGGTCGTAGGCGACATCCCGCTGCTCCTTCAGTCGGCCACCCGGAAGCACCAGGTCGTTGATGGTCTGCCGCCCGCTGAGCGCGGCGACCACCCCGTGCTGGCCGGGCATGTTGGCACAGAGCCGCATGTTGGCGAGGATCGTCAGACCCTCGATGTACGACTCGGCGTGTGCGCGCGGCCCGGAGATCGACATCCACCCGACCCGGTAACCGGCCACCCGGTACGCCTTCGACATCCCGTTGAACGTGAGCGTCAGCAGGTCCGGGGCGATCTTCGAAGTCGGGGTGTGCGTGGCGCCGTCGTAGAGGATCTTGTCGTAGATCTCGTCGGAGCAGACGAGGAGGTTGTGGCGGCGGGCGATGTCGGTCAGGCCGCGCAGCATCGCCTCGTCGTAGACGGCGCCCGTCGGGTTGTTCGGGTTGATGATGACGAGCGCCTTGGTGCGGTCGGTGATCTTCCGCTCCACGTCGGCGAGGTCGGGCATCCAGTCGGACTGCTCGTCGCAGCGGTAGTGGACGGCGGTGCCGCCGGAGAGCGAGACGGCGGCGGTCCACAGGGGGTAGTCCGGGGACGGTACGAGGACCTCGTCGCCGTCGTCGAGGAGGCCCTGCATCGCCATGACGATGAGTTCGGAGACGCCGTTGCCGATGAAGACGTGCTCGACGTCCGTCTCGATGCCGAGGGTCTGGTTGTGCATGACGACCGCGCGGCGGGCGGCCAGCAGGCCCTTCGCGTCGCCGTACCCGTGCGCCGACGACACGTTCCGGAGGATGTCCTCCAGGATCTCGGGCGGGCACTCGAACCCGAACGCCGCCGGGTTGCCCGTGTTCAGCTTCAGGATGCGGTGGCCTGCCGCTTCCAGACGCATCGCCTCTTCGAGAACCGGGCCCCGGATCTCGTAACAGACGTTGGAGAGCTTGGTCGACTGGATCACCTGCATGTCGGTGAGCTTACGGCCCGGTAACGCGGTGCGGGCCGTGTTTTCCACCACGTGAGACGCGTCGGTTTGGGCTGTTATCGCCGGTAGCTGTCTCCGACGCAGGTCCAGTCCCTACACTCTGCCGCCATGTCCAGCCCGATCCACGACGAGAACGGCGCGTTCGGCGAGTCCGACGCCCCGCCGAACGTGTACCTCCCGCGTGTCGACGCGGCGGTTCCGTCGTACGACGGCTACGTCGATCCGGCGGCCGCCCACGGCTGGCAGAACGCGTACGACGAGACCCGCGAGCTGCCGCCGGTACGGGACGACGGTGTGGCGGGGGTCGAGGGCGTGGGCGTGGGCGTGGGCCGGGCCGAGCTGCGGAGGCGGGGGGCCCGGCGGTCGCGCCGGGGCGTGGTCGCCGTCGGTGCCCTGGGGACCGTGTCCGTCGCCGCCCTCGTCGTCGGCTTCGCCGTCTCCGGTACCTCCTCGGACGGATCGCCGGGCAAGGGTGACCGGACGAGTGCCACGACGGGTTCGACGGCCGGAACGTCGACGGTGGGGGAGTCCGCCACCGGTTCGCCCGGGGGTTCTGTGACCGGTGCGCCCGCCGCCGGTTCGCCGGTGTCCGCGCGGCCCTCGGCCTCCGCCGTGGCCACCCCCACGACCACGGGGTCCACGACCAGCGCTCCGGCCGCCACGTCGGCCGCGCCCTCCGCGACCGCCACCACGGCCACCCCCGCGCACGGCAACCCCGGCCACGGCCGCGGAGCGACCAAGCACCCCAAGTAAGTCATCTACCGAGCCGCGTCGCCGAGTTGGGCGCGCGGCCGTGACCTGCGGCCGGAAACAGTTCCTTGCCCCTCGTGCATCCACGCCATCACAATGCACATGACAAGACAAGAAGCGGCCGGAAGATCTCCGTTCGCTCACGTCTCCAGAGGGGACCCCCACATGAACAAGCCTCTCCTTGCCGCACTCTCGGGCCTGGCCATCGCCGGGGCGGGCGTGGTGCCCGCCGTCGCCGCACCGCAGGCGGCACCGAAGGCGGCGGCCGTGACCGTCGACTTCGCCGGCACCGTCTCGCTCAGCAACTGCTCCGGTTCGGTCATCCGCTTCCCGAACTCGACCGATACCTCCCCGGCCCTCGTGCTGACCAACGGCCACTGCCTGGAGACCGGGTTCCCGGCGGCCGGCCAGGTCATCACCGGCCAGTCCTCCACCCGTACCTTCGGGCTGCTGAACTCGGCCGGCACCAAGGTCGCCACGCTCCGCGCCAACCAGGTCGTCTACTCGACGATGACCGACACGGACGTGACGATCTACCGCACCACCACCACGTACGCGGCGATCAAGAGCGCGTACGGCATCAGCCCGCTCACCGTGAGCGCCACGCACCCGACCGCCGGCACCGCCATCAAGGTCGTCTCCGGCTACTGGAAGACGATCTACAGCTGCAACATCGACGGGTTCGTGTACCGGCTGAAGGAGGGCTCCTGGACCTGGAAGGACTCGGTCCGCTACACCTCCGCCTGCAACACCATCGGCGGCACCTCCGGCTCCCCGGTCATCGACACCAGCACCGGGCAGGTCGTCGCCGTCAACAACACGGGCAACGAGGACGGCGAGACCTGCACGGTCGACAACCCGTGCGAGGTCGACGAGAACGGCACGGTGACGGTCCGCGAGGGCATCAACTACGCCGAGGAGACCTACAACATCCCGGCCTGCTTCACCTCGGCCAACGTGCTCGCCCTCAGCAACACGGGCTGCACGCTGCCCAAGCCGTAGGTCAGTCGCGGGGGTTGGCGTTCCGTCGCACGGGACTGCGACGGACCGACCGGCCCGCCAGTACGTCCGTCCGCCGGCCGTCCTCGATCACGAAGCGACCGTCGATCAGGACGTGGGGGATGCCCCGCGGCAGCTCGCGCGGTTCCTCGAACGTCGAACCCGCCGCCACCGTCAGGGGGTCGAAGAGGACAAGGTCCGCCTTGTAGCCCTCCTTGACCAGACCCCGGTCCGGCAGACGCAGGCGGGCCGCCGGGCGGGACGTCAGATGGGCCACGCACTCCTCCAGGGAGAGCACGCCCAACTCCCTCGTGTACCGGCCCAGATACTGCGGGAACGTGCCGTACGCCCGCGGATGCGGCTTGGCGCCCTGGAGGATGCCGTCCGAGCCGCCCGTGTGGACGCCGTGCCGCATGATCTGCCGGACGTTCTCCTCGTGGCCCACGTGCTGGAGGATCGACGGGGCGAGCCGGTCGGCCAGGAGCAGGTGCCGGGCCGTGGCCCAGCTGTCGAGGCGGCGGCCGACATGGTCCGCCAGCGCGGGATCCGCGACCCCCGAGATCTCGATCGTGTCCCACTCCATCGGCACCCCGTGGCAGCCGTCCGAGCCGATCACCTCCAGGTGGTGGCGGATACGGTCGGCCGTCGTGTCGTCCGCGAGCCGCTTCAGGATCGCCTCCGGGCCGCCCTCGCTCGCCCAACTCGGCAGCATCGCCACGAGAGTTGTGCAGCCGGGGGTGTAGGGGTAGGTGTCCAGGCTGATGTCCGCGCCGGTGGCCAGGGCCTCGTCCAGGAGGGCCAGCAGCTCCGGTGCCCGGCCCTCGTTCACGCCGAAGTTCATGGTGGCGTGGGCGAGATGGAGCGAGCAGTCGGCCTCCCTCGTCAGCTCCACCATCTCCGCGTAGGCCTCCAGCGCGCCCGCGCCGTAGGAGCGGTGGTGCGGGCAGTAGTAGCCGTCGTACGAGGCCACCACCCGGCAGAGTTCGGTGAGTTCGGCGTCCTTGGCGTACATGCCGGGGGTGTAGGTGAGCCCGGACGACATGCCGACCGCGCCCTGCTCCATGCCCTCGGCGACCAACTGCCGCATCCGGTCCAGCTCCTGGGGCGTCGCCTCCCGGTCCTCCCAGCCGACGGCGAGCATCCGGACCGTGCCCTGCGGGATCAAGTAGGCCGCGTTGACCGCAATGCCTTGATCCAGCCGGTCCAGGTACTCGCCCACCGACCGCCAGTCGAAGTCGATGTCGTCGCCGTACCCGTTCCACCCGGCGATCGCCTGGCGCACCTCCGCGAGGGTGCGGTCGTCGACGGGGGCGTACGACAGCCCGTCCTGGCCGATGACTTCGAGGGTCACCCCCTGCGCGGCCTTGGCGCTGTGGTCCGGGTCGCGGAGCAGGGCGAGGTCGCTGTGGGCGTGCATGTCGATGAAGCCGGGGGAGAGGACCAGCCCCTCCGCGTCCAACTCCCGCCGCGCCTTGGGGCGTTGACAGCCGGCCTGCGCGGCCTCCCGCACGATCGAGACGATCCGGCCGCCGTCGACCACCACATCGGCGCGGTACGAAGGATCTCCGCTGCCGTCGACGACGTCCGCGTCCCGGATGACGAGCTCTTCCATGCGATGCCTCCCAGGGGCCGCCAGAAGTCGGACCCTCTAGAAGAACGTACGGATGTAGTCGACGACCGTCCCGTCCACCTCCGCCACCGGGATCAGCTGCCACTTGTCGAAGGACGTGCAGGGGTGGGAGAGGCCCATCCCGAGCCAGTCGCCCACCTCCAGGTCCGCCCCGGCCGTCGTCCGCAGCCAGGCGTGCTGGTCGGACAGGCCGGTGACCTCGACGCCGGTCGCCGGGCGTTCGGTGCCGTCGCGGCGGACGACCTGGGCGAAGGGGAGGTCGAGGTCGTAGGCCGCGTCCCGCTTGCCCGCGTTGGCGAAGGCCTGCTCGGGCGAGGGGCGGGAGACGATCTGCGCCCAGAGCCGGAACGCCGGCTCCAGGGCGCCCTCTTCGGGCACCCGGGTGAAGGGGGTCAGCTTGCGGTAGTGGCCGTCGTCGTGCGAGACGTAGGCGCCCGAGCGCAGCAACTTCAGCGCGGGGAGCGAGAGTTCGGGCAGTTCGGCGAGGACGTCGGCCACCGCGTCGAACCAGGCGCTGCCGCCCGCGCTGACCACGATCTCCTCAACTCCCTGAAAACGGCCGCCCTTGTCGAACTCCACGGCGAGCGCGATCAGTCGGCGCAGCCACGCGTGCACCCGCTCCGGGTCCGCCTGCGGCACCTCGCCCTCGTACCCGGCGACCCCGACCAGCCGCAGTGTCCCTACGGCGGCCACCGCGTCCGCGACGGCCGCGCACTCCGCCTCCGTGCGCACACCGGTACGGGCGCCCTCGCCGGCGGCCAGTTCGACGACGACGTCCAGCGGGCGGGCGGCGCCGCGCAGAGCCGCGTCCATCAGCTCGACCCCGCGCACGGAGTCGACGTAGCAGATGAAACGGAAGTCGTCGTCGGTGTCCAGTTCCGACGAGATCCACTTCAGGGCCGCCGCGTCGACGAGTTCGTTCGCGAGGAAGATGCGGTCGATCCCGAACTCCCTTGCCACGCGCACCTGGTGGGGGACCGCGAGGGTGATGCCCCATGCCCCGTGGGCGAGTTGGCGGTGGAAGAGCTGGGGGGCCATCGAGGTCTTGCCGTGCGGGGCGAAGGCCAGGCCGTGGCGGGTCGCGTAGGTCTCCATGAGGCGGAGGTTGTGCTCCAGGCGCTCGGCGGAGAGGGCGAGGACGGGGGTGGTGAAGCCGCCGGTGAAGAGGTTGCGGCGCTGGGCGGCCAGTTCGGCGACCGTGACGCCGTCCGCGTCCGGGGGGAGGCCCTTGAAACGGTGGTCGACGCGTTCCCCGGCGAGCCGGGCGAGCGCTTCGGTACCGGTGTCGCGGACCATGAGGCCTCCCTGAGCTGGAGTGTTGCAATCTCTGCAACCTTCATTGCGTATATCGCTTACCGCTGTCTAACATCTCGCCCAACACCGGGTCAACGGAGCCGCCGCAAACCGGTGCACCGACGAGGAGCCATCACCATCGTGACCGCCGACGGACAGTCCACCGTCGCCCGTGACGTCGTCGACGTCGTAGCGCTGGGCGAGTCCATGGTCACCTTCCTGCCCGGCCGTCCCGGCCGCCTCGCCGACGTACCGACCTTCGACCGCGCCATCGGCGGCGCCGAGTCGAACGTAGCCTGTGTACTGGCCGCCGCCGGGCACAGCGTCCGCTGGGTCAGCCGGGTCGGGGCCGACGGCTTCGGGGACCACCTCGTCGAGACCATCGGCGGGTACGGGGTGGACGTGTCCGCCGTGGAGCGTGACCCCGTGCGCCCCACCGGCATCTACTTCCGTACCGCCGGGGACCGGGCCACCGACGCGCACGAGGTGGCGTACTACCGGGCCGGATCCGCCGCCTCCGCGATGGCCGCGACGAACGTGGACCTGGCCGCCGCACGGGCCGGACGGGTGCTGCACCTGTCAGGGATCACCCCGATGCTCTCCGAGGGCTGCCTCGGCCTGGTCCGTGAACTGACCGCGCTCCGCGCGCACCGGCCGCTGATCTCCTTCGACGTCAACCACCGCCCCGCGCTGGGACGTTCGGCCGACGGACCGGGCGTGCTGCTGGAGCTGGCACGCGGCGCCGACCTCGTCTTCGTCGGCGAGGACGAGGCCGCCGAGGTCTGGGGGCTGGTCGGGGCCGATGCCGTACGGGCCGCGTTCCCCGACCCCGAGACGCTCGTCGTGAAGCAGGGCGGGCGCGGGGCCACCGTCTTCCACAAGGACTCCGTCACCTTCGTGCCCGCGCCGCACGTCGACGTCGTCGCCGAGGTGGGAGCCGGGGACGCCTTCGCCGCCGGGTTCCTCTCCGCGACCCTGCGGGGACTGCCCGTACGGGACCGGCTGCGGCACGCCCATCTCACGGCCGCCGCCGCCCTCACCGTCCCCGGCGACCTCGCCGCGCCCCCGGCCCGCGACCACGCCGACCGCCTGGTCGCCCTCGACGACCGGGCGTGGGGGAGACTTCGACTCGGCCCCGGCTGGACCGACGCCGCCGACCGGGCCGACGAGGAGGTACGTACACCATGAGTCAGACCGTCGACCGCGCCCTCAGCATCCTGCCGCTGCTCGCCGAGGGCCCCGCCGACCTCGGCCAGGTCGCCGAGCGCCTCGACGTCCACAAGTCGACGGCCCTGCGCCTGCTGCGCACCCTGCACGAGCACGGCCTCGTCTACCGGCAGTCCGACCAGCGCTACCGCCTCGGCGCCCGACTCATCGCCCTCGCCCAGGAGGCGATGGAGAACCTCGACATCCGCGAGATCGCCCACCCCCATCTCGTACGACTCAACGAGCAGTGCGGTCACACCGTCCACCTCGCGGTGTACGAGGAGAACGAGGTCCTCTACATCGACAAGGTGGAGAGCCGCTACCCGGTGCGCATGTACTCGCGGATCGGGAAGCCCGTCGCGATCACGGTCGCGGGTGTGGCGAAGCTGCTGCTCGCCGACCTCCCGGAGACCGAGCGGCGGGCCCTCGCCGACAAGCTCGACTACCCCATGTACACCGCCCGCTCCACCCCCAACGCCCCCGCATTCCTGCGGGAGTTGGAGAAGGTGCGGGAACAGGGCTGGGCCACCGACCTCGGCGGCCACGAAGAATCCATCAACTGCGTCGCCGCGCCGATCCGGGGCGCCGACGGACGCGTGGTCGCCGCGATGTCGGTCTCCGCGCCCAACGTCGTCGTCACCGCCGACGAACTCCTCACCCTGCTCCCGCTGGTCCGTCGTACGGCGGACGCCATCAGTGGCGAGTACTCCGGCAGGACTCCAGTGACTTCAGCAAAGGACCCGAATGACTGACAAGATCGCGCTCACGCCCAAGACCCACACCATCCCGCCCGCGAAGTTCTCGCACGGCGTCCGCAAGGGGAACATCCTCCAGGTCGCCGGGCAGGTCGGCTTCCTCCCCGCCGAGGAGGGCAAACCCCCGACACCGGCCGGCCCGACCCTGCGCGAGCAGACCCTCCAGACCCTCGCCAACGTCCGGGCGATCCTGGAGGAGGGCGGCGCGAGCTGGGAGGACGTGATGATGATCCGCGTCTATCTGACGGACGTGGACCACTTCGCCGAGATGAACGCGATCTACAACGAGTACTTCGAGGGCCTCGTCGAGGTCCCCGCCGCGCGCACGACGGTCTACGTCGGCCTGCCCGCCGGCCTGCTCATCGAGATCGACGCGCTCGCCGTCCTGGGCTGACCGCGCTCTGAGCTGACACCGCCTCAACTCCCGCACACCGTACGACGGTTCGGCGCCCCCCGGGGTGCCGTGCCGCGATTCCCCCTGCCCGAAAGCCCCATGTTCTTACGACGATCAAGAGGACCCCCACCATGTCCCTACCGCTCGCCGCCACCGCCCCCGCGACCCCACCCCACACCGGAGGCCTGCTCCTCCTCCTCGACGGCACGGCAGGCCTGCTCACGGTCGCCGCCATCGGGATCGCGCTCCTCCTCTTCCTGATCATCAAGGTCAGACTCCAGCCCTTCGTGGCCCTCCTCGCCGTCTCCATAACCGTCGGCCTGCTGGCCGGCCTGTCCGTCACCGAACTCTTCGGCACGGTCCAGCGCTCCGACGCCGTCTCCACCATCGAGTCCGGCATGGGCGGCATCCTCGGCCATGTCGCGATCATCATCGGCCTCGGCACGATGCTCGGCGCGATCCTCGAAGTCAGCGGCGGCGCCGAGGTGTTGGCGTCCCGGCTGCTCAATCTCTTCGGCGAGAAGCGAGCGCCCCTCGCGATGGGCCTCACCGGTCTGATCTTCGGCATCCCGGTCTTCTTCGACGTCGGCATCTTCGTCCTCGCGCCGATCGTGTACGCGGCCGCCAAGCGCGGCGGCAAGTCGATCCTGCTCTACTGCCTGCCGCTGCTCGCGGGCCTGTCGATGACCCACGCCTTCCTCCCGCCGCACCCCGGCCCGGTGGCGGCCGCGGGGCTCCTCCACGTCCAGCTCGGCTGGGTCATCCTCATGGGCATCGTCGTCGGCATCCCCGCCGTGCTCGCCGCGTGGGCCTACGCGGCCTGGGTCGGCAAGCGGATCTTCGTCGCCGTACCGCAGGACATGGTCGAGGCGGCGGCCGAGGCGAAGCAGGCGGTCATCGAGGAACAGCGCGCGTCCGGTGTCGTACCGCAGGAGCAGCCGGTGGCGCTGGGCACGGTCCTCGCGATCATCGGCACGCCCCTGGTCCTGATCCTGGCGGCCACCTTCTCGTCGATCGCCTTCGACCCGTCCACCGGCCGCTCGGTGGTGGAGTTCTTCGGCAGCCCCTTCGTCGCCCTGACCATCGCGCTCCTCCTCGCGTACTACCTCCTCGGTCTGCGCCGGGGCTGGTCCCGCAAGTCCCTGGAGACCGTCTCCACCGCGTCCCTCAAGCCCGTCGGCAACATCATCCTGGTCGTCGGCGCGGGCGGGGTCTTCGGCGCCGTCCTCAAGGCGAGCGGCGTCGCCCAGGCCCTCTCGGACACCTTCCACGACGTGGGCCTCCCGGTGGCCGTCCTCGCCTACCTGATCTCCCTGGTCCTGCGCGTGGCCCAGGGCTCGGCGACGGTCGCGATCGTGACGACGGCGGGCATCGTGGCCCCCCTCCTCGCCGAGGGCGACCACTCCCAGGCCTTCGTCGCGCTCGTCATCATGGCCATCTCGGCGGGCTCGATCTTCGCCTCGCACGTCAACGACGGCGGCTTCTGGATGGTGGCCAAGTACTTCGGGATCAGCGAGCGGGACACGCTGAGGACGTGGACGGTGCTGGAGTCGGTGCTGTCGGTGGCGGGGTTCGCGGTGGCGGCTGTGCTCAGTGTGTTCGTGTAAGCCGCTTGTAGGCGTCTGATAACAAAGTTGGGGCTGGCTGTGTGCGACACAGGATCGTCGACCATACTGCCCGCTGTGGAGCAGCGCATAGGTTCGAGCAGCCAGCCCCTGAAGGGCGAGCCCGTGACGGGCGCCGGATTCGACCCGGCCTTCATTCCCGGGCTCACCGCACCCGCCGTGTCCTCCGACGAACCGGAGGACAAGAAGGCGGAGGACGTGGAGACCGAGGCGGAGGAGCCGGAGACCGAGGAGCCCGAGGGCGGGAAGCCGTCGGACGGGGAGGCGGAGGCCGAGGAGGCCGTCGCCGAGGCCGATGACTCCGACGCGGACGACTCCGAGGAGGAGGCGGGTGACACCGGCTCCGACGACGAGTCCGAAGGGCCCGTCTTCGAGGCCTCCGACCGTCGTGCGGAGATCGTCGCGGACGAGAAGGGCGTACGACTGCGCCTGGACGACCAGGCGTGCGAGTTCCGCTGGGACGAGATCGGTGCCGTCGAGACCGAGACCCCGCGCTTCGGCAAGCGGTTCACCATCACGGTGCACACTCCCGACCGCCGCTGGTACCCGATCGAGATCGAGGCGGCGGCCAGGAGCCGGTTCGCCGAGTGGGAGACGCAGCTCGACGCCGTCCTCGACGCGTACTTCGAGGACGGCGACGAGGACGCGGACGACGAGTCCGCCGAGGTGGACGAAGCCGCGCTCGCCGAGGCGGAGGCCGAGGTCCGCAAGGACTAGCCGGACAGATGGCCGGCTAGCCGCAGTACTGGGCCTCTTTGCCGATGGACCGGTACATGCAGTCCGCGTTCTCCAGCAGTTGGAACACCGCGTCCCGGTTCCGGGAGGTCTCCCGCTCGATGACCTCGTCGGGCGGGTAGAACCCGCCCGCGGAACTGGACGTCGGGTACATCTCGAAGGTGTAGTCGAAGATCTTCTGGGTGCCCCAGAGGTAGTCGTCGATCGAACCGTCCGTGATGTACAGGTCGCTGGACTGCTCGGCCGTGTAGCCGTTGCTCGCGGCCATCTTCTGCCCGACCGCCTTGAACGCGGCGGCGTCGTCCGCGGTCATCCCGGTGGCGGTGTCGGAGTACGTGTAGCCGAAGGGCCACAGCACCAGTTCGCTGTACGTGTGGAAGTCGATCCCCGCGGTGATCTGCTGCTTCCCGCCGACGACCCGGCTCCGCACGAAGTCCGCGACCACCTTCACCTCGGGCGCCGACTCGGCGGACGCGCCCCGGTAGGTCTCGGACGAGGTCGAGCCCGAAGAGCCGCCGCAGCAGCCCCACTTGTAGTTCCAGTTCCGGTTGAGGTCCGTACCGACGTTGGAGGAGCCGGAGTTGGGCTGCCGGTTCTTGCGCCACGACCGGTAGGCGCCGGTCGCGATGTCGTACTCGCCGCCGTCCGGGTTGAGATCGGGCACGATCCAGATCTCGCGGCTGTTGACGATGTTCGTGACGCGGGAGTCGGTGCCGTAGCCCGCGCCCAGCTCGCGCAGCAGGTACAACGCCATCTCTACCGTGAGGTGTTCGCGCGCGTGCTGGTGGAAGGTGAGGAGGACCTCGGGCTCGTTCTCGTCGGTGGCCACGTTGTCGCTGACCTTGATGGCGACGATGTCCCGGCCCTGGTACGACTTGCCGATCACCTTCTTGCTCATGATGCCCGGGTAGGCGGCGAGCCGCTGGTCGATCTCCGTGTTCGCCTCGGCGTAGTTGTGGTACTTCGAGTCGGCCGAGGGGAAGTCGAGGAGCCGTGCGCCGTCCGCCGCCGTCGAGCGGTCCGGGGCCGAGCCCAACAGCGAGACGTCGTAGCCCTGTTGGCGCAGCTGTTTGATCTGGGCGGCGCGGCCGGAGACGACCACGGTCTCCCCGTCGGACTCGTCCACGGTGACGCCGGCCGCCGCGATGGCCGTCCGGGTGACCGGGGTGTTGTGGTCGACGTGGATCTCGTACTGACGGATGTCGTCCGCGGTCGGGGAGGCCTGCCGTGCGCTGTCGGCGGTGGCCTTCGCCGCGGTGGCCGTCTCCGCGACGGGGGCGGCGAGGGCGAGGGCCATCAGGGCGGCGAGCGCGGCGGTGCGTCTGCCGCTCCGGGCGCCTGAGCCGCGTATGCGAAGTCGCATGAAATCTCCTTGCTGGAGTTGGGGGGTGTTTCAGTGCGACGTGCGTGAAGTACGGCGTGCGGGTGGGGAGTTCCTGTGCGGGTTCCTCCGGGTGTTCCTGTGTGGCGCCTATGTTGATGTGTTGGCATGGTCAGGTCAAGTGCGTCCCAAGTCGGTGGCCGGATCACCGCCACTTCGGGCTCAGGGCGATCGCCCGGAGCTGCTTCATCGTCAGGGCCGGGGTCTTGCGGGTCGAAGGGGTGTCCTGGGCACCGGAGTTGAAGGCGCTGATCACCACGCGCGTGCCGTCGGTGCGGATGGTGTCGACGGTCCACATCACGACACCCGAGCCGCCCTTCTCGCCGGGCCCCTGGTGCTCGGCGACCTTCGTGCCGTCGGAGAGGACCTCGGCGTCCGAGCCGAAGAGGTCGCCCTCGGCGTCCGACATGTTCGCCTGGACGTTGACCTGGACGAAGCTCTTTCCCTTGCCGTCGTCGACGACGAGATAGCCGAATCCGGTGTCGTCACCGCTGCTGTCGGAGACGGTGAGTCCCTTCGGCAGCAGGCTCCTGAGGGTCGGGGCGACGGGAGCGCCGAAAGCGGTGTCGCCCGGTGCCGGGGTCGCCGTCGGCGTCTGCTCGGGAATCGCGTCGATGGCCCGCCGCCACGCTTCCGAAGCCACGAGTTTCGTCAACCGGGCGGGAGACAGCGGCGGTTGGGGCCTGGTGATCGGTGAGTCCTTCTCGGCGGCGGCGTTCCACTCGCTCACGCTCACGTGCTGCCCCTGCGGGGTGACGAGTTCCGCGCTCCACAACTTGGTGTCCACCCGGCGGTCGGGATACTCGTACCCCTGAAGGACCATGACCACCGACCCGTCCGCCAGCCGGCTCGTGCGGCACGCGTCGTAGTGCGTGAACACCTTCGCCGGGCACGTGGTGGCCTGCCGCGCCTCGTCGCTCCCCGGCTCCAGTCGGCCCAGGCTCAGCTCGACGGCCGACTTGCCCTTCCCGTCGTCGTAGACGGCATGGACGTACGGCCCCGGTCCCTCGTCCGTGCCACGGGTCTCGATCCTGGTGTACGAGCCGTTGCCCATCAGGTGCCCGAGCGTCATGAACAGGTCCTTGCCGGAGACGGGGGCGGGAGCGGAGGTGGCGGAGGCGCGGGTGGACGTGGCCGGGGAACCCTGTACGTCCGGGGAGCCGCTCGGCAGGAGCACCGCCGTGCCGACGCCGACGAGGGCGATACCGGCCGCGCCGCTCATCACCGCCGCGTTCCGGCGCCGTAGCAGCCGCCGTCGGCCCTTGAGGGCACCCGCGGTGACGAGCGCGGCCCGGTCGGTCTCGAAGGCGCCCCCCGCCTCCCGGAGGCCGGCGGCGAGCCGTGTCTCGAAGGGGTCGGCGCTGTCGCTGGAGTGTGCGTCGGGCATGGCGAACCACCGTTTCGCATAGGGGAGTTGGCGGGAGGGGCGGGAGGGGCGGGAGAGGCCGGCGGGGCGGTCAGGGGCGGGCGTACTCGTCGAGGTTCTCGCCGAGGAGTTCCCGCAGCCGGCCCAGGGCGCGGACGCAGCGGGTGCGTACGGCGGCGGAGCTGACGTGCATGACGTCGGCGGTCTCCTCGACGGACCGGTCCTCCCAGTAGCGCAGGACGACCACGGCCCGGTCCTTCGCGGGCAGCCGGGACAGGGCCTGGAGCAGGGTCAGCCGCAGGGGTGTGTCACCGGCGGTGCCGCCGGGGTCGGGCCGGTCGGGCAGGACGTCGGTGGCGCGCTCGGTGCTGCTGCGGCGCCGCTGGTGGGCGAGGTACGTACGGGTGAGCACGGTCTGCGCGTACCCGGCGGGGTTGCCGATCCGGGACATCCGCCCCCAGCCGACGTACAGCTTGCCGAGGGTCTCCTGCACCAGGTCCTCGGCGAGATGCGTGTCCCCGGCGGTCAGCAGACAGGCGGACCGATAGAGATGCCCGGCGCGTGCGGCGGCGAACTCCGCGTACTCGTCGGCGCGTCCCTGTCGTCTCATACCGTTTCCCCCTGCCCCCGCGGGCTGTTGCCCGCACCGCCCTCACTTCATTGATGCGGTGGACCCACAGGAATGTTTCAGACGGGGCCGATCAGCGCACGGAGAGTCGTACGGCATCGGTGGCCGGCAGGGAGGTCGGCATCCCGTCGGTGACCCAGGCGTACTCCAGGGCCGCCAGGGTGGCGCCCTCGTCGGTCCACACCAGCAACTCCCCGACGTACTCGCCGTCCGGTCCGTGGACGTGCGCGTCGACGGGGACGAGCTCGGACGCCATCGCCGCGTGCCGCGAGGGTTCGCGGACCCGCAGGTCGACGCTCACCGACCCTGGCCCCCGGACGGCCACCACCTCCGTCCGCTCCACCTGGCCGCGCAGCGCGGGGGCGCCGGCGAAGTCGGCCGAGAGGATCCACTCCAGCACGGCTCGCTCGGAGTCGTTCAGCGCACGGGGGTCGACGGGCACGGGCGGCATGGACCCATCATCTCCGGTCCAGGCCGGGGCCGGATGAGCCCGGGCCCCGCGCGGAGGGTCCCGGCGATGCGACCGCGCCCCGAACACGCCCACCCCGCGCCTCCGTCCGCCGGGGCGGTCGCGCCGGAGCCGTCTTGTTCTCCGCGGGCTGCCGTGAGGACCATGTCCCTGACCGTGTACGGCCGTTGCAGCGAGGGGGATCTGCCGTGTTCGACAACCTGGGGGACCTGGGGAAGCTCAAGGACAAGGCCGAGGAGATCGCCGGGGAGCACGGGGACACGATCTCCGACGGGCTGGAGAAGGCCGGTGAGCTCGTCGACGAGAAGACGGGCGGCAGGCACAGCGAGCAGATCGACGGCGCGGTCGACAAGGCGCAGGCACTGCTGGACAGGCTCGCCGAAAACGCGGGGAACGCGGGGAGGACGGGGAACTCCGAAGGCAAGGACCGGCCCGCGGAGTAGGCGCAACGCGGAGGGGTGCGACCGGGCAGCCCGGTCGCACCCCCGTTCACCACGATCCGCTACGGCAGCGCGTGCACATGCGCTCCCACCGAGTTCGACCACGAACTGCCCGCCGCCGCGTCCCAGTTCGTCGACCAGGTCATCGCGCCCCGGAGGTCGGGGTAGGTCTTCGACGGCTTGAAGGTGCCGCAGTTGGTGCCGGCGGTCAGGCAGTCGAGGGCGTTGTTCACGATGGTGGGGGAGACGTAGCCGCTGCCGGCCGCGCTCGTGGAGGCCGGGAGACCGAGGCCCACCTGGGACGGGGCGAGGCCGCCCTGGAGCTGGATGCAGGCGAGAGCCGTCAGGAAGTCGACCGTGCCCTGGCCGTAGACCTTGCCGTCGCAGCCCAGCATCGTGCCGCTGTTGTAGTACTGCATGTTGACGACCGTGAGGATGTCCTTCACGTTCAGCGCGGTCTGGAAGTACGCGTTCGACGTCGACTGCATGTCGATCGTCTGGGGCGCCATCGTGATGATCAGAGAGGAGCCCGCCTTCGACGACAGGGACCTCAACGCCTGTGTCATGTAGGTCGCGTTGATCCCGTTCTCCAGGTCGATGTCGACGCCGTCGAAGCCGTACGTCTGCATCAGGGAGTAGACCGAGTTGGCGAAGTTCGTCGCGGACGCCGAGTCGCTGACCGAGATCGTGCCGTTCTGGCCGCCGATCGAGATGACGACCTTCTTGCCGGCCGCGTGCTTGGCGGCGATGTCGGCCTTGAACTGGTCGACCGTGTAGCCGCCGAGCCCGGACGAGTCGAGCGTGAAGGAGACCGCGCCCGGGGTCGAGGTCGCGTCCGCGAAGGCCACCGCGATGATGTCGTACTGGGAGGAGACGGCCGAGAGCTTCTGGACGGTCGCGCCGTTGTTGAAGTTCTGCCAGTAGCCGGTCACCGCGTGCTTCGGCAGACCCGTGCCACCGTTCCCGCCCGATGCCGTCGTCGTGCCCGTCACCGCCGTCGACTTCCCGGACTCACCGGCCGAGTTGGTCGCCGTGACCTGGAAGGAGTACGAGGTCGAAGCCGTGAGTCCGGTCACCGTGGCGGACGTTCCGGTCACCGCCGTGATCTTCGTGCCGTTCTGGTAGACGTTGTAGCCCGTCGCTCCCGACACCGCGCTCCACGCGAGGGAGACCGAGGAGGACGTCGTGGAGGACACGGAGACGCCCGTCGGGGTCGCGGGGACCGTCGGGGCCGGGTCGCTGCCACCGCCGCCGTCGGGGCCGTAGACCGAGATGTCGTCCGCGTAGTACGCGGCCTGTCCGTACCAGCCGTGGGTGTACACCGAGACGGAGGTCGTCGAGGCGCCCGTCGTGAACGTCGTCGACAGCTGCTTCCAGGATGTGGTGTCGGGGGTCCAGGTCGACACGTCCGTCGTGCCGGTGCCCGTCACGCCCAGGTAGGAGTAGCCGCCCTGGACCCACGCGCTCAGCGTGTACGTCGAGTTGGGCTTGACCGCGACCGACTCGCTGCACTGGGCGTTGTCCTGCCCGGCGGGCGTGGCCTTGAGGGCCGCCGCGCCGCTGTGCACGGGGGAGGAGACGGTCGTGCCGCTGCCCGCCGTACAGGTCCAGTTGGTCAGGCCCGACTCGAAGCCGGCGTTCTTGGCGTTGTTGATGTCGGCGGCGGACGCCTGGCCGGTGCCCGCGAAGGAGAGGGCCAGGACGGCCATGGCGACCCCGGCCCACAGACGTCTGTTCCTGAGTACGGGCATGCCTGGTGCGCGGTCCACTGATGCCTCCGGTGGGGGAGTTGGAGGGACTGGGGCTGTCGACGGTGGCCACCGTGGAGTCCAGAGTTGGTCCAGACCAATCGGCTGTCAAGAGGTCCAGACCAACTTGTCCGGCGGTGGATTCGGCACCCCGGCCACGATCAGCTGCTCGACCTGCCCCGTTTTGGCGTGTTGTGCGCAATGACAGTTGCGGGACAGCTACCGAAACGCTGTTCTCCGGTCACAGGGGCGTGGATACAGTGCTGAGGTAGTCACGCAGTGAAGTCAACTCGGCGTACCGGAGTAATACCGGAAAGCCGACAGGCGTGAGACGGGGAGCTGCGCGTGCCAACTGCCATTGCCGTGACCAGCGCCGACATGGCGCTGCCGCCACAGGACGAACGAACCGTGCCCGCCGTCGTGCTGCGGGACCTGGATCAACGGCCGCTGGACCAGGCGCTGTCGGAGATGCAGGGCCTCATCGACCAGCACGGGCATGTCGTCGTCGTGTCCTCGCAGGCCGTGTCCGAGGGCGTCGACCGACGGCTGCACACCATCCGGTCCATCCTGGAGACCGACCGGATCGCCCTGTTCCGTCCGAATCTCCCCCCACTTGGACTCGCCGTCCTGGCCCGCCAGTTGAGGCAGCTCGCGTCCTGCGACCTCAGCCCCGGAGTGCTCGCCTCGGCGGGCCGGCTGCTCACCCACTACATCCACGCCGGCGCCGTCCTCGGCTCGGTCACCAGGCTGGACCGGGTCCCCGTCGGCCTCAAGTCGCACGCCAAGTCCTGGGTGCCCGGCAGTCAGTTCGCGGTGATCGCCCATCCCGAGCCGCAACTCGTCAGGGTCGGCCCCGGAGTCGCCCTCGCCGGGCCGGAGTTCGGCACCTGGATGCTGGTCGCCAAGGGCCAGCTGCAGTCCGACTGGATCGGCACCACCCTCGCCCCGGCCTGGAACGCGATGGGGCTGCGCGAGGTCACCCTGCCCGCCGAGTCGGCGAGTTGGTGGGGTACGGGCAAGCTGATCGAGTTCTGTACGTATCTGCCCGACCTGTCGGTGCTGTACCAACTGGTCACCTCGGTACGGCAGTCCGTGTGCCATTGGTGCGGTATCGACGTCATCGGCGACCGTTGTGTCTTCTGCTCGGCAACACCGCCCGTTCACGAGAACCAAACGCCCAGCGGATAAGTCATCCCTTCACAGGACACGCTTACAGCACCTGGTCCCGCTCGACCCGGCTCGATCCGCTCATTTCCGCTCGACCGATATCCCCAATGAGGTTGTACGGTTCATGAACTCCCGTCAGCGCCGCGGCGTGATACTCCTGCTCCTGTCGGTCCTCTGCGCCCTCGGCGCGTTCGCCGGCGTCCTCTCCGTCATCAGCGACGTGAAGTCCAAGGTCGGCCCCGAAGTCGCCGCCTACCAGGTCAAGGACGACGTGGCGCCCTACACGACCCTCTCCGCCGCGCAGTTCAAGAAGATCGAGATGCCCAAGCGGTGGCTGTCGGACAACGCCGTGACCGATCTCCGGCAGATCCAGGGCAAGATCGCGGTGACCACCCTGCGGAGCGGATCCCTGCTGCAGACCGACATGATCGTGGACCAGCCGGCCCTGCAGCCCGGGCAGCAGGAGGTCGCCATCATGATCGACGCGGCCACCGGCGTGGCCGGCAAGATCACCCCGGGCTCCACGGTCAACGTGTACGCCACCTTCGCGGGCGCGAAAGAGGGCGACCCCGACCAGTCGAAGATCATTGTGACCAACGCGAAGGTCATCGACGTCGGCCACATCACCGCCCTCGACCCGGGCAGCAACAGCGACAAGAACCAGCAGCAGTCCACCAACGCCGTCCCCATCACCTTCGCGCTGTCCACGCTGGACGCCCAGCGCATCACCTACGCCGAGTCGTTCGCCGAGCGGGTGCGGCTGGCACTGGTGGCGCCCGGCACCGGTACGACCGTGCCCGAGCAGGACCGGACGTACGAACTCGCGAAGGACAAGTGAGAGGCCCGCATGCCCACCAGGATTCTCCCGGCGGTCGGTGACGCGGACGCCATCCGCGCCATCACGACCCTGCTCAGCCAGCTCCCGGACGCCGACCCGGTGGCCCCGGTGGCCGACTCGACGCAGCTCATCGACACCCTGGCCCGGCTCGCCGCCGAGTCCGTCGACGAGCTGCCCGAGGTCGTGGTGGTGCATGAACGCATCGGTCCCGTCCCGGCGTTGGAGCTGGTCCGCGAGGTCGCCCTGCGCTTCCCCGCGGTGGGTGTCATCCTCGTCACCACGGACGCCAGCCCCGGCCTCTTCCAGGCCGCCATGGACTCCGGCGCGCGCGGCCTCATCGCCCTGCCGCTGAGCTACGAGGAGTTGGCCACCCGGGTCCAGGCCGTCGCCGCCTGGTCCGTGGGCGTACGGCGTCATCTCGGCCACGGCGGCGACGTGTTCACCGGCGTCGGCGGCACCGTCGTCACGGTCAGCGGCGCCAAGGGCGGGGTCGGCGCCACCCTCGCCGCGATCCAACTCGCCCTCGCCGCCCAGACCTCGGGCCGTACCACCGCGCTCGTCGACATGGACCTCCAGACCGGCGACGTCGCCTCCTACCTGGACGTCCAGTTCCGCCGCTCCGTCGTCGACCTCGCCGCCATCACCGACATCTCACCGCGCGTCCTGGCCGACGCCGTGTTCCGCCACGACACCGGGATGGCGCTGCTGCTCGCCCCCGGCGAGGGCGAACGCGGCGAGGAGGTCACCGACCGGGCCGCCCGCCAGATCGTCAGCGCCCTGCGCTCCCGCTACGAGGTCGTCGTCATCGACTGCGGCGCCCAGATGAGCGGCGCGAGCGCGGCGGCCGTCGAAATGGCCGACACCGCCCTGCTGTTCACCACCCCGGACGTGGTCGCCGTACGCGCCGCGAAGCGCACCGTCCGCATGTGGGACCGGCTGCAGATCCGCAAGGCGGAGGAGACGACCATCGTCGTCAACCGGCACACCCGCGGTACGGAGATCCAGCCCGCCCTCATCCAGCGGATCACCGGCACGGCGGTCGCCGCCACCGCGATCCCCGCCAACTTCAAGGAACTCCAGGGCGCGGTGGACGCCGGCCGCCTGCACGAACTCGACAACAAGAGCGTGGTCAAACAGGCCCTCTGGGGTCTCGCGGGCGAACTCGGACTGGTCAAGGTCCCCGAAGTCGCCCAGAAGGGCGGCCGGACCCGGGGCGGCGGCGATCGCGGCTCGGTGAGCTTCCGGCGCCGTAGGGAGTGAGGGGGATGCGGATGTCCGTCCTGCGGAGAGACCGGGGCCAGGTCACCATCGAGTTCCTCGGCATGACCCCGCTGATCATTCTGACGCTGGTGCTGATGTGGCAGTTCGTGCTGGTGGGGTACACCTACACCCTCGCGGGGAATGCTGCCGACGAGGCGGTACGGGCCGGCACGGCGGCCACCCGGGGCGAACGCCAGGCCGCCTGCGAACAGGCGGGCCTCAGCAAGCTGTCCGCCGCGTGGAGGGGGGACGCCGAGGTGACCTGCCAGGGCACGGGCTACGTCACGGCCGACGTCAGGCTCCAGGTGCCCGTCCTCTTCCCCGGCTCGATCGCCTTCCCCTTCACGGTCCACGCCCACGCGGGCGCCGTAGAGGAGGCGACGAACTGAGATGTCCTACGACCGTAAGGTGCGCGACCGCGGTCAAGTCGCCATCGAATACCTCGGGTTCATCCCGATCCTGATCCTCGTCACCCTGGCCGCGGTGCAGTTGGGGCTGATCGCCTACACCGCGGAGCAGGCGGGGACGGCGGCCCGGGCGGGCGCGCGCAGCGCCTCGCTGCGGCAGGGCTCCCAGCCGGCGTGCAGTGACGCGGTCAGCGCCGGGCTCACGGTCGTCGGCTGCCCGGCCACGTTCGGCGTGGACACGGTCACCGTCACCGCCTCCATCGCGATCCCGTCCGTCATCCCCGGCTACGACGGCTTCGGCAACGCCAGCAAGACCGCCACCATGCCGCTCGACCACTGACACAGCACCACTGGCACACGACCATCACCACCGAACCACACGGCTCGACTGAACAAGGAGCGAGGAGCACAGCACTCATGGGTCTGCGGGAACGCGTCAACCATCCCGAGGAGAACGGCCATCGGGGCGAGGAAGGCCACATGGTCGCCTCGTACCGCGCCAAACTCCTGGAGGAGATCGACCTCGCGGAGATGAGCGCGCTGGCCGCCGCCGAGCGACGGGCCCGCCTGGAGCGGGTGCTCGGGCACATCATCAGCCGGGAGGGCCCGGTCCTCTCGACGGTCGAGCGCTCGCAGCTGATCCGCCGGGTCGTCGACGAGGCACTCGGCCTCGGCATCCTCGAACCGCTCCTCGAAGACGCGTCGATCACCGAGATCATGGTGAACGGCCCGGACGCGATCTTCGTCGAACGCGGCGGCCGGGTCGAGCAGTTGCCGCTGCGCTTCCCCTCCCACGACCAGCTGATGCAGACGATCGAGCGGATCGTGTCGACCGTCAACCGCCGCGTGGACGAGTCGAATCCGATGGTCGACGCGCGACTGCCGTCCGGCGAACGCGTCAACGTCATCATCCCGCCCCTGTCGTTGACCGGCGCCACGCTCACCATCCGCCGCTTCCCGCGCTCCTTCACGCTCCAGGAGATGGTCGGCTTCGGCTCGCTCGACGAGCACATGCTGTACCTGCTCGCGGGGTTGGTGCACGCGAAGTTCAACATCATCGTGTCCGGCGCCACGGGCACCGGGAAGACCACCCTCCTCAACGCCCTCTCCGGCCTCATCCCGGAGACCGAACGCATCATCACCATCGAGGACTCCGCCGAACTCCAGCTCCAGCAGTCGCACGTGATCCGGCTGGAGGCCCGCCCCCCGAACGTCGAGGGCAAGGGCCAGGTCACCATCCGCGACCTCGTCCGCAACTCCCTCCGGATGCGCCCCGACCGGATCGTCGTCGGTGAGGTCCGGGGCGGCGAGTCCCTCGACATGCTCCAGGCGATGTCCACCGGCCACGACGGCTCCCTCGCGACGGTCCACGCCAACAGCGCGGAGGACGCGCTGATGCGCCTCAAGACGCTGGCGTCCATGTCCGAGGTGGAGATCCCCTTCGAGGCGCTGCACGACCAGATCAACAGCGCGATCGACGTCATCATCCAGCTCACCCGCTTCGCCGACGGCGCCCGCCGGATCACCGAGATCGCCCTCCTCGACAGCCACGGCAGCGAGCCGTACCGCCTGGCCACGGTCGCCCGCTTCAGCCCGCAGCCCATCGCCGCCGACGGCCGGATTTACGGCGTCTTCGAGTACTTCCCGCTCTCGCGCCGCACCGCCGACCGCCTCTACATGGCGAGCCAGCCGCTGCCGCAGGCCTTCGGCGTCGCCCAGAGCACGGAACACCTAGCCCTCAGAGAAGCCAGTAGGTAGGGACCGACCCCATGGATCTCCAGACGATCGTCACGCTCACCATCGGCATCACCCTGCTGACCTGCGTCCTGGGTGTCGCCGGCGTGCACGCCTACGCCACGGGCAGGGCACAGCGCGCGGCCCTGGTCGACCGGCTGTCGTCGACCGGACAGATCCAGCTCGGCCGCGCCCGCCGCTTCCGCGGCCTGGACCGCAGACTGCGCCGCACCCGACTCGGCCGCAAGCTCGAACTACGCCTGTCGGCAACGGGGTTGGACATGACACCGGGCGAGTTCTTCGTCTACATGCTGGCCACGGTGGCCGCCCTCTGGCTGATCGGCCAGGCGTCCCTGGCACCCTTCTTCGGGCCGATCGCGGGGCTGTTGGGCATCGGGGTGGCGATCCAGTTCCTCAACTGGCAGCGCCAGAAACGCATCGAGAAGTTCATCAACCAACTCCCCGAACTGGCCCGCATCATGGCCAACGCCACCCACGCGGGACTCGCCCTGCGCACTTCCATCAGCATGGCGGCGGAGGAGCTGGAGGCACCGGCCGGGGAGGAACTCGCCAAGGTGGCCAACCAGTTGGCGGTCGGCGCCTCGATGGATGACGCGCTGAGCGAGCTGGCGGACCGCCTCCCCTCCCGCGAACTGGTCGTCCTCGTCACGACGTTGGTGCTCTCCAACCGGGCCGGCGGCCAGGTCGTCAGCGCCCTGCGCAACCTCACCGAGACCCTGGAGGAACGCAAGGAGACCCGCCGCGAGGTCCGCACCCAGCTCTCCCAGGTCAACATGACCTCGTACGCCGTTCCGGTGATGGGCGTGGGCGCCCTCTTCCTGATGAACGGCGTGAAACCCGGCGCCCTGGACCGGATGACCGGCTCCCCGATCGGCCAGGCCTGCGTGATCATCGCGTTCGGGCTGTACGCGGTCGGCTTCGTCCTCATCCGCCGCCTGTCCCGCATCGACGTCTGAGAGGGGGGAACCTGATGACGGCACTCGTCCTCGGACTGGTCATGGGCCTCAGCGTGTGGGGCATCTTCGCCGGCATCCGCATGTACCGAGCGGACGCGAAACTCCCCACCGACCTGGTCCTGGCCCTTGAGGTCGGCGCGACCCGCACCGGCGCGGTCGACTCCGTCGTGGACCGCCTGGGCATGCGCTACGCCCCCACGGTCCTGCGCCTGATGGGCCCCAAGCAGGTCGCCAAGTACCGGCGCAAGATCGACCTCGCGGGCAATCCGGGCGGCCTGACGATCGACCGCTACGCGGCCCGCCGGGCGGTCTACGGCTTCCTCGGCGGCTTCGGTGGTCTGGTGTTCCTCTTGAAGGGGAACTATCTCCTCGCCATCATCCTCTTCGCCTTCGGCGCGTTCTGGACGGAGGTCGGCATCTGGTCGGCGATCCGGATCCGCAAGGACGTGATCGAACGGACCCTGCCGGACTTCCTGGACGTGCTGGCGGTGGTGGTGAGCGCGGGCCTGGGCTTCCGCCAGGCGCTGGACCGGGTGGCGTCGAAGTACGAGGGCCCGTGGGCGGACGAACTCCGCATCACCCTCCGCCAGATGGACCTGGGCATGAGCCGCCGCGCGGCCTTCACGGAACTGCGCCGGCGCAACGACAGCGAGCAAGTGGCCATGTTCGTCACGGCGTTGCAGCAGGGCGAGGAGCTGGGCGCGCCGATCGTCGACACGCTGGTCGCCCTGGCGAAGGACATGCGCCGCACGGACGCGCAGAACGCGCGGAGGAAGGCGGCCCGTGCGGTCCCGAAGGCCACCATGATGATCACCACGTTCATGGTCCCGGCCACGATGCTCCTCCTCGGCGCGGGCCTCCTCCTCGGCTCCGGCACGGACTTCAGCACGATCACGGGCAAGTAGGGGACGGGGGCGAGGGGCGGATGGCGACGACGGAGGAACGAACGGGACGACTACGACGACGCCCGAAGCCGGCGGAGATCACGACTCCGCCGGCGGGGACGGTCCTGCCGGACCATGTGCGGTCCGGGGCAACGGACATACCGGTGACGACGGTGACGCCTGCGCTGCCGCCGGGGTGGACGCCGGTGGGGTCGGTGGCGTCGGCGGGGCTGGATGGGCCGGGTGGGTCGGGGGCGAGGTTGCCAGGGGTGCCGACGCAGCCGGGGCCGGCGGTTTCGGTCGTGTCGGCGGTGTCGGCGGTGTCGGGGATGCCGAAGGCGGCCCGGCAGGCCGACGACGTACGGCTGGCCGCCGACGGCGAGGGCGCCCCACAGGGGCCACCCGCACCCGACAACGAAAGTGCAACGGGTGGTGCGGGTGGGAGCAAGGTCCCGGCCGAAGGCCGGGTCGTGGCTCTCCCCATCCAGATCAGCGCCCTCCAGGCAATGTGCCGGCAGGTCTTCGGCTTCCGCCTCGCGATGATCGCCCTGGCCGCCCCCTCCGCCCTCCTCAACGCCAACCCCGGCGTAGCCACCCGCCTGGTAGGCGCAGCCGTCGTCGTCACCTTCATGGCCTCCTACGTCCTGTTCAGGGACTGGGAACGCTTCGGCCCCCTCCTCCTCCGCCACCCCTCCCTCCTCGCCCTGGACACCCTCTTCGCCGCCCTGCTCCTCATCTCCGCCGGCCCCACCAGCACCCTCGCCTACGTCAGCGTCTGCACCCCCCTGCTCGCCGGCATCGTCTACGGCTGGCGCGGCGCCGGCTGCTTCGCAGGTCTCCAGGCGGTCATCCTGCTCCTGGCGCAGACGGCGGCGGCCGACGCCCACCGGGGCGTCGCGGAAGCCTCCCTCCTCCCCGGCCTGTGCGTGATCGCCGGCGCGGTGGGAGTGACCCTGCGCAACCTGATGCTCCGCTTCGGCGAAGCGACGACGGCGTTGACGACGGTCCAGGCGAGGCTGGCCGTGACCGAGGCGGTGGGCGCCGAACGGGCCCGCCTGGCACGCGAGTTGCACGACTCGGTGGCGAAGACCCTGCACGGCGTGGCCCTCGCGGCGGACGGCCTGGTCGGCTCGGCGGGCGCGGACCGCATGGACCCGGCCCTGGTGAAACAGCAGGCGGAACTGGTGGCCCGCTCGGCGCGCCGGGCCGCCGCGGAGTCCCGCGAACTCCTGGCGGACCTGCGCCGCGAGTCCGACCCGGACGAGGGCACGGACGTACTGGTCGAACTGGCCGCCCGTACAAGGGACTTCAGCACCAGAACCGGCCTGCCCACGACCTACCGCCCCACCGGCGAACACGGCGTCCCCCCGGTCCCGCCCGCCGTGGCCCGCCAACTCCTCACCATCGCGACGGAGGCGATGGAGAACGCCCACCGCCACGCGGCCCCCACCAAGGTCGACGTACGGGCCGGAGTCCACGACAGCCTGCTCCGCATCAGCGTCTACGACGACGGCCGCGGCCTCCCTCCCGGCACGACCCTCGAACAGCTGCGCAGGGCAGGCCACTTCGGCCTGGTCGGCATGGTGGAGCGGGCGGCATCGGTGGGCGCCCGCATCCGCATCGGCCGGGGCGGCCACCCCAAGGGCACGGAAGTCCGCCTGGAACTCCCGCTGGAAGCCCTGACCGCGAAGACGTAGCGAGACGCGAAGCTTCTCCATCCCCCCACCCGACGACCCGAGAGGAGGCAGCCATGCCGGACCACACGACGCCCCACCCCGGCGCGCCGCAGCCGAACCCGTTCCCGAACTTCCCGCAGCCCGCGCCGACTTCACCCCTTCGGGTGGTGGTGGCGGACGACAACCCCGTGGTCCGGGCCGGCCTCACGGCACTGCTGTCGGGCCGCGCGGACATCACGGTCGTGGCGGAGGCGACGGACGGTCGCGAGGCCTACGAGGCGGCCCGGCTGCACCGCCCCGACGTGGTCCTCCTGGACGTACGCATGCCCGGCGTGGACGGCATCTCCGCGCTCCCGTACCTGGTGGGGATCGCCCCGGTCGTGATGCTCACGTACAGCAGGGAGTCGGAGATCGTCCAGGAGGCGCTGCGCCGAGGGGCGGGCGGCTATCTGGTCCACGGCGAGTTCACCGCGGACGAACTGGTCGCCGCCGTAAGGGACATCAAGCAGGGCAGGGCCCACTTCACACCGTCGGCGGCGGGCGCCCTCCTGGCCCAGCTGCGCCAGGAACGGACAGGCCCGGCACTGCCGGAGGGCCTGGGCTCCTACGAGCCTCAACTAAGTGCAACTGCACATGCGATGGAACCCTCTCCACCCTTGCCACCGACGACTTCACCCAAAGGGCTTTCGCAACTGCAACCGAATGTGCGACAGTTGACGCCGGACAGGTCACGGTTCCAACTGAGCGCGAGGGAGGCGGAGATCATGGACCACATAGCGTCCGGCATGACCAACCAGCAGATCGCCGCCACCTGCTTCATCTCCGAGAAGACCGTCAAGAACCACATCAACCGCATCTTCGCCAAACTCCACAGCACGAGTCGCTCCGAGGCCGCGGCCAAGTGGCTCGGCACGGCACCGGGTTCGACCCGAGGGCTGGGGTGACTGCGGTGAACGGTTGGGACTCCGATTGGGCCCGGGATTGGGCCCTGGGACCCTCTGACGTACCGCTGTTGCGGGCATACCGTTCTCATGTCGAAAGCGGCACCGGCGACGAGGAAGCCGGTAACGCGTCACTCGGAGGGGAACACCATGAGCGACCTGATGCTGAAGACCGCCGTCGCGACCAAGGTCCGCGTGAACAACTGGAAGAACACGACCGTCGCGGCCGTTCGGCGCCGCGCCGGCGACGAGGGGCAGACCGCGGTGGAGTACCTGGGCATCATCGCGGTGGTCGTGGCGATCGTGCTGGCCATCACGGGTACCAGCATCGGTACGACGATCATGACGAAGATCACCGGTCTGATCAACCAGGTCGGCGGCTGACACGACCACACCAATACGGAGACGCAGGGCAGGCCTTCCCCATCTACATCACGGTGGTGGGGGGTCTGCTCTTCCTTGCGTTGGTGTACTTCGCGGTCGGCCAGGCCACGGTGAACCGGAGTGGCGCCCAGACGGCCGCCGATGCGGCGGCGCTCGCGGCGGCGCAGGACACCCGGAAGCAACTCGCGGACTTGTGGGTGACCGACGTACTTGACCCCATCAAGTGGCAGGACGTCTTCGACGGCAAGGGCGTGGATTTCGGCGGATGCGGACGGGCCGCCCAACTCGCGGCCCAGAACGACGCCGATGTGACTGGATGCGCCCCGAACGCCTTCCGCATGCGCTACGACGTCACTGTGCAGACAAGGAAGACGATGGGAAAGTCGATCGTCCCCGTCACGGAGGGCAAGAGGTCGAACGCCTCCGCCGCGGCGGTCATCGAGCCGCTCTGCACCTTCCAACTCCCCGGCGCGGGTGCCGGGGGCACCGTGCTGCCGGAACTCACCTGCAAGGACGGCAGGAAGTGGGACCCCGACCCGACCGACCCCACCGGTCTCCCGGGACCCGAGGACCTTTTCGACGTCCATCTGGCCGACTGACAAACGAACGACGAGTGACGAAGGAAGCAGAGTGATGAGCATTCGGTTCACTGCGCAGGCCCGCAGGGGGATGGTGGCGTTGACCGTTGCGGCGGGCCTGGCCCTCGGTGTGGCCGGCTGCGGCGGGAGCGGTAACGACGCCAAGAAGCCTGACACTTCGGCGTCCCCCTCGAAGACCAGTGGATCCCAGCCGAGTGCTCAGGAGGGACAGTCCCAGGCGCCTTTGGCCGAACTCACCGGCCCGGACGGGCTGTTGCTCCAGGTCACCTCCGCCGCTCGTGATTCGGGCGGATTCCTCACCGTGAACGGCGTCATCAAGAACGACGGCGACAAGTCCGTGGCGATTCCTGTGGCGTTGCGCGGCGACGAGACCGAGATCCTGCGGCACGGCACGTCGCTCGGTGGCGCGACCCTCGTGGACTCCACGGCGAAGAAGCGCTACTACGTGCTGCGCGACACGGACGGACGACCGCTGACGACGACGGACTTCGGGTCCCTCAACGCCGGTCAGACCCTTCCGGTCTTCATGCAGTTCCCGGCTCCGCCGTCGACCACGTCCGAAGTCACCCTGCAACTGCCCACCTTCGCCAGCGGCACCATCAAGATCTCCGGGTGAGGCCACAGTGACCACCACTCTCCGCCTCCCCCTAGTCGTCACCGCCGCCGCCCTCATGGTCGCCGCGAACATCGTCGGCGCGGTCACGGCCCACGCCGACGACACCCCGAGCCCCAGCGTCCCGCCGGGCACCGAGGCCTCCGCCTCCGCCCCGGTGCGGGTCGACCCGAACGACCCAGACCTGAAGCTCCCCGAAGGCGCCACGCTCGCCGCCCCCAAGGTCCTGGACATCAAGTCCGTCGTGGAGGACCAGGGCGGAGAGGAACGCCGCGAGGACACCAACTCGGACGTGACCTTCGCCCTCCAGGCCGAGGTCCTCTTCAGTAAGGACAGTTCCAAGCTGAGCGCCGCGGCGAAGTCCCGTATCGACGCGATCGCCGCGGAGATCAAGAAGCAGAACGCGACCACGGTCCGCGTCTTCGGCTTCACCGACAACCTCGGCTCCTCCGCACACGGCGACGTCCTCTCCAAGCAGCGCGCCGACGCCGTACAGGCCGTCCTGGACGCCGACTTGAACGACCCGAACATCACCTTCGAGGTACGCGGCTACGGCGAGCAGTACCCGATCGCCGACAACTCCACGGAGGCCGGCCGCAAGAAGAACCGCAGGGTCGAGGTGACGTTCCCGCGCACGGAGAGCTGACCGACCGACCGAGATGAAACACCGGCCCGCTCCGCGCGATACCAGGCGGGGCGGGCTCACGGTCGTCGGTCCGCGGTTTCGTTGCCTTCGAGCGCGTCGGCGGGCGGATCCTTGGCCTCGCGCTCGATGACGAGCGGCGCCTTGCCGAGGACCGTCCGCACATTGCCCAACTCGGCCGGCAGGACCAGCGTCTTGCGGGCAGTGCCTCGCGCGAGCCCCAACTCCCGCATCAGCCGGTCGACACCGGGTACCGCGCGGCCCAGCGGGTACGTGCCGCACTGCTGGCCGAACGGGAGTGTGACCTGAAGAGCGTTCAGCGGCGGCGCCGGATCTCCTTGGTCCTGGCGGCCGACTTCGGCATCGATCTCAAGCCCTGCTACCTGTCGACCGGCAGTGAGGGCGGGTACCTGTCGCGCCTCGCGGACGAGACGCAGGCCACCCAACTCGCGCTGGCGGTGGACGTGTTGGGCGGTACTCGGAAGGCCGAGTCGCGGGGTGCGCGCCTGGGGCCGCCGCACTCGGAGGCCGACGACGACGGTGGGGTCGAGGATCTTTGAAGTCGAACGGCGCCCGGGGTACCGCTGACAGGGAGGGTGGCGCGAAAGTGTGACATGTTTCGCCAAAGCGTCACGCTTTCGCGGAGGAGGTGCCCCTGGTGGACACCGACAGAGGGCCACACCGCTCAAGTCGGCAGAGGGTGAGGCCACTCCCCACCAGGTCCGGCCGGACGTGAGGACGGTGCCGCACAGCGCCTCGCTCGTCGCCTCAAGGCCACCGCCGGGCCCACGCGCCGGGGTTCAACGACGGCTGACGGTCCGACTGGGACCGCGCGTGTACTCCGACGTCATCCGGAGCCTCGTCGGAGTACCGGCCCGACTCACCCCCACGCACCCCTCACCGCCGCCGCAGCGGACGACGTAGGCAACCTCGGGCCGGTTGAGCCCGAGCAATGCCTCCCGCAAGTCCTGCCCCGGGACCGGCGACACCACAGACGCCGTCCCCACCCGGTACTTGGGTACCGATTTGGGCCCACGGGCCCATCTCGGGCGCCCGCCCCGTCCCTAACCTCTGGAAGCTCCAGTGGAGTTGAGCGACAGACGACGGGGGACGGGGAGACATGACCTCGATGGGGGGAACGGGCGGGGGAGTCGTCGGGGTGGGCAGCGGACCGAGCGGGCGGCGCGAGATACCCACCCCGCTCGCCACCGCACTGGTGCTGGTCCACGCACTCTTCGCGGTCACCGTGGTCGGCGGACTCGGCGTCCTCCTGACCGCCGCCTCGTACGACACCCTCGACGGCCAGGTCGTCGCGCTCGTCGCCTACGCCGCCGCGCCGGGCGTCCTCGGCTGGTGGCTGGCCCGCCGCAGCTGGGAGGGCGGGACCAGGATCAGGCTCGGACTCCTCGTCGTACAGGGCTGGTTGATCCTCGGCGGTGTCGTCAACCTCACCTCCGGGTCCGCCCGCGGCGGTCTCCAGCTCTTCCTCCCGATCGTCATCCTCTTCCTCCTGTTCCGCCCGGAGAGCCGCCAGTGGTACGGCCTCGCCGGACTGGAACGCGTCGAGCGCCGCCCCTTCTCCCTTGCCCGGCTGATCCGTTGGCGCCGGGACGAGGGGCAGACGGCGGTGGAGTACGCCGGATTCATCGCGATCGTCGCCGCCATCATCACCGCCCTGCTGGTCACCGGCCTGGGCACGCAGATCTTCAGCGGCATCCAGTCGGAGGTCTGCAAGGTCACCGGCATGGCCTGTGGCACCGGCACCTCAACCACCGGGACCGCCACCTCCACCACCGGGACCGGCACCACAACCACCGGGACCGACACGACGGGCGCCGACAAGCCCGCCCCTGCCGCCGACAAGCCCGTCCCCGCCGCCGCAGATGAGAAGGGCAACGACGACGGTTGCTTCTCCGGCGTGGGCGCCTTCTTCGGCTGCGCCGGCGACCAGGTCAAGCAAGTCGGCCAGGGCCTCTTCGTGGACGGCGTCTGGGGCGACCTCACCGGCATCTACGACATGGTCCGCCACCCCATCGACACCGTGAAGGGCATCGGCGACTACGGCAAACAGCTCGGCGACGACTGGTCCAAGAACTCCAAGGACGCCGGCAAGAAGTGGTCCGACGGCGACTACGGCGGCGCCCTGTGGGACTGGGGCAGCGCCTCCGTGAAGACCGGCGGCACGGTCCTCTACGACGTGTTCATCGGTGACGACGTAGCCAAGGACTGGAAGAACGGCGACAAGACCCGCGCCGTCACCCACGTCCTGTGGAACGTCGGCTCGCTCTTCATCCCGGGCTACGACGGCGCCAAGATCGTCGAAAAGGTCGGCGACCTGGGCAAGATCGGCAAGTTGGGCAAGCTCGGCGAACTCGCCGAGAAGGCGGCCAAGGCGGCGGAGGACGCGAAGAAGGCGGCCAAGGCCGGTGACGTGGCGGGCGCCGAGAAGGCGGCCAAGGAGGCCGACGAAGCGGCCGAGGCAGCCGAGAAGAAGGCCCGGCAGACCGGCTGCCTGGTCGGCGCACCCCGCCGTCGGATCCCGTACGGCGACAGCGACGGCCCCACGTTCGGAGGCAGCGGCACGGGCACCACGGTCCTGGCCGCCGGCAGCTCGCCGTACGTCGTACTCGCCCAGGGCAAGGACTGCGACGAGGACGCCGAGAAGGAGGCCGAGGAGGCCCGCAAGCAGGCGGACGAGGCCGACCAGGCGGCCGGGCGGATGACCAAGGAAGAGGTCGAGGCGGCCAAGAAGCCGACCGTGAACCAGGGCGACCCCAAGAAGTTCAAGGACCACTTCCTGCGCCACAAGAAGCTGCTGGAGGACGCGCTGGGCACCAAGTACAAGAAGCTCAAGGAGGACGGCCCGCGCTTCCTGCAGGACGTCGAGGCCAACATCAAGAACGGCACGTTCAAGCTCGTCGGCAAGGGCACGCTGAAGAAGGGCGAGGCGGAGGGTCTCATCTACCGTGGCAGGGGCGTGACCGTCGTCCTGCACGAGAACGGCGACTTCTGGACCGTGCTGAAGTCCGGCGAGGGCCTCGACACATCCCTCCAGATCACCAAGAAGGCCGAGTGACCGAATGACAGGAGCAGCTGTGCCGCCTGCAAGCCCGTCCCCTTCGGGGCCGACTCCCTGGAGCAGCACGGAGGAGGTGCTCCGCCGGCGGTGCGTCACGGATGTCCTGGTGCCGGGCCGGATCGACCGGGACGAGACGATGTCCCGGTTCGTCCCCCAGCCGCTCGTCGTCTTCGTCCTTCTCGACGACGGGGCCCTGCGTCTGGAATCGGTCGGCGGGTACGGCCAGTTGGAGGTCCGGGTGGTGGACAGGGTCACCCTGGGCGGCGTCGACCTCTACGCGGCCATCGAGGAGGAGGGGGACGAACTCGCCCTGGCCTCCCAGGGCGAGCAGCTCTTCGGCGACAGCTGGGACCGCCTCCGCTGCACGGCCGTCCGCCCCTTCACGGACGCGGGCTCCAATCCAGGGGAGGGTGTGGTCAAGTGCCTCGCCCTCGAACTGGAGTCCCGCTACTGGCTCTTCTTCGATCCGACATGGCCCTTCGGCATCAGAATCGGCAATGCCGAGGACATGCGCCGCTGGGAGTCCGAGTACGGGCAGGACACCGGCCCGAACGCGGAGACCCTCCACCCCGGAACGATCTGACCCGGGAAAGGAAGCGGAAGTTGGAGGAGCCGGGAGAACACCCGCTGCTGCCCGCCGTCGTACGAGAACTCCCCTACAGCTGGGACACCGGCTTCATCTGGCCCCGGGAACTCCCGGAGACCGAGGCGAACATCGCCCGCGCACGGGCGGTCCTGGAGGCCTGCGCCCCCGCGGCCCCGGTGCCCGACCCCGTCCCCGCCCCCGATCGGACCGGCGACGAGGACGAGGAAGAGGAGCCCGCCTGGCTCGAAATCCGTGTCGTGCTGCGGGAGTTCATGCCCTACGCGGGCCAGGTCACCCAGGAGCGCATGACGGAGGCGATGCGGGAGTGCGCGCTGCTCGGCATCCCCGGTGCACCCGCGGACGCGGACGGCGAGGAGGCGGAGCGCTTCGTCCGGCGGTGGGTGACCTGGATCGGCGGCTGGATCGCCGGCGAGGTCTTCACCTGGCTCGGCATGTGCGTCGACGACGACACCCTGGTGACCCCGTGGGCGATGGAACTCGCCGAGCGGTACGCCCGGTTCGGCGTCGCCACCGAACAGGCCGTGTCGATGCTCCACTGGCACGGCACGGTCCCCCGAAGCCGCGAAACCCTCGCCCGCCTGACGGCGGACGGCACACTGCCGCCGTGAACGAGCGGGAAAGCAGGCCAGGTTGAGAATGCTGCTCGCGAACCTCTTCGTCGTGACGGAGCCGCGACCCGCCGAACTCCGGCGCGCCCTGGCGGACTTGCTGGACCTCCCCGAGGAGGCCGTGGACGTGGCGCACCAGGGCGGGGACCAGGAGGACCGGAACTGGGCCGCCCCGGTGCTCTGCACCTACTGCCCGCTGCCTCCGGGCGACCTGGCGCTCTCCCTCGACATCACCGTCACCGCCCCGGCAGCCGGCGACCTCACGGAAGCGGACCTCGCCCTCGGTATCGCGGCCAGGGTGGGCAGCTCGGTCCTCTACCCCGCCGAGTCCTACCCGCCGAGCGCCACTTGGGCGGCGGTCCCCGACGGCCGCAGGGTCCGATGCAGCATGGAGTCGGTCGAGACGGGCTACGGCGCGGACGCCGACCTCTACCCGTTCCGTGTCTACGACGTGACGGCACAGGTACCGGACCTGCCCCCGGTTCCCCCTACTCCGTCTCCACCGCCACCCGGACCCCCACCTCCAGCCCCCACCCCGCCATGACCCCCGCCTCAGCCTCCAGCACATGCCGGGAGCGGAGCCGCGGCAGGCCCAGCCGTCCCGGCCTCATCGTGTGGACGGCGACGACCTCCAACTTCCGGTTCAGGTACGCCACATCGATCGGGAAGCACATCCGGAACGTGTGCACACTGCTCGCCGGCGAGAGCAGCATCGCCCCCTCGATCCCGTCCCGGCCGAGCAGCCCCTTCGTCCGCGCCCAGTAGGAGGTCGCGAACTCCAGCGGAACGGCGACCGCCCCCGCGGCCCCCCGCACGACCAGCTTCCCCCGCCCGTCACTCCACCGTCGTCCCATATCAGGCCACCTTCCGCCGCCACTCCGGATCCATATCCCTGTCCGCTGTCCGCTGTCCGCTGTCCCCTGTCCCTCCGGTGTCGATCGACCGTATCCATCCCTGACTGGGCCCCACATGGGCCCACGGACCCATGCCCCGCCCGCCGCCACCCGGATATCGTCCCCGCGTGCGCCTGATTCTGATCGTCGTGGGTGCCCTGTGGGGCGCGTGGTCGGGCCTCCTGCTGCCCCGCGCCGCCCACCGCCTCTCCGTGGACGCCGAGGACCCCTGGAACGGACACTGCCCCGACGGCCACCCGATCAAGGGCCCGTTCGACGGCTGGCTGGGCCGCGCCCGCTGCAACGGGACCGGCGGCATCGACACCACCATCGACAGCATCAACGGCATCAACGGCATCAACGGCATCAACGGCTCACACCCGTGCGGTCCCTACGGCCCCAGCACCCCCGTCGTATCCACCGCGACCGCCCTCGTCTGCGCGGCCCTCGCCGCGGCCACCGGCCCCCACCCCGAACTCGTCGTGTGGCTGCTCGCCGCCCCCGTGGCCGTTCTTCTCGCGCTCGTCGACCACCGGGTGCACCGCCTCCCCGACGTCCTCACCCTCCCGCTCGCCGCCGCCACCCTCGCCCTCCTCGGTGTCGCGGCCCTGCTGCCCGCCGGCGCGGGCTCCTGGCTCACCGCCCTGCTCGGTGGACTCGCCCTCGGCGCCGGGTACTTGGTGCTGTATCTCATCAACCCCGCCGGCATGGGCTTCGGCGATGTGAAGCTCGCCCTCGCCCTCGGCACGGCCCTCGGCTGGTACGGCTGGCCGGTGCTCGGCACGGGGGCCTTCGCGGGGGTGCTGTACGGCGCGCTGTACGGCCTCGGCATGGTCGCGCTGCGCCGGGCGGGCCGTAAGACGGCGATTCCGCTGGGGCCGTTCATGCTCGGCGGCGCGTTCACGGGCGTGGTGCTGGGAGCGTTCGCGGTGGCGTGAGACGGTGGTGAACCCGGGAGACGAACGGTGGTGAACCCGGGAGACGAACGGTGGTGAACCCGGGAGACCAACGGTGGTGAACCCGGGAAACCAGGGGACCGACGACGAACGAGGTGCCGTACCCGTGCGGAAGATCTCCTACATGATGTCCGTGTCCCTCGACGGTTTCCTGGAGGGCCCCGACCGGGACATCAGCTGGCATCTGGTCGACGAAGAACTCCACCAGCACATGAACGACACCCTCAGGCCCATGGGCGCCTTCCTCGACGGCCGGGTCACCCACGAACTGATGGCCGCCTACTGGCCCACCGCCGACGCCGACCCGGACGCCTCCGCGGTCACCGCCGAGTTCGCCGCCATCTGGCGGGACAAGCCGAAGATCGTGTACTCGCGGACCCTGCCCGGCGGTCCCGCCGAGTGGAACACGACCATCGTGTCCGAGGTCGTCCCCGAGGAACTGCGCGCCCTCAAGGAGCAGCCCGGCGGCGACCTCTGCCTCGGCGGCGCCGACCTCGCCGCCACCTTCCTCCGGCTCGGCCTCGTCGACGAGATCAAGGTGTACGTCCACCCGGTCCTCATCGGCCGCGGGAAGCGGATGTTCCCCGAGGCCGACACCCACACCGCGCTCCGCCTCGTCGAGAACCGCGCCTTCGGCAACGGGGTCGTCCTGCTGCGCTACGAGCGGGTCGCCCCGTAAATCCGTTGTCGGCCGTGCTCCCACCGGATAGGAAGAAACCATGACTGGACTCGGCGCGGTGTTCCGGCCCCAACTTCCCCCCGAGCGCCTGCGGGCGGTGGTCGAACTCGCCGACGCCTCCGGGCTCGAAGAGCTCTGGCTCTGGGAGGACTGCTTCCGCGAGGGCGGGATCTCGGCCGCCGCGGCGGCGCTCGCCTGGAGCGAGCGGGTGCGGATCGGCGTCGGACTGCTCCCGGTCCCGCTGCGGAACGTCGCCATCACCGCGATGGAGGCCGCCACGCTGTACCGGCTGTTCCCGGGGCGCCCGATCCTCGCCGTCGGACACGGCGTACAGGACTGGATGGGCCAGGTCGGCGCACGCGCCGAGTCCCCGGTGACCCTGCTCCGCGAGCATCTCGACGCGCTGCGCGCCCTGTTGCGCGGGGAACGGCTCACGACCCAGGGACGCTACGTCAAGCTCGACGACGTCGGCCTCGACTGGCCGCCGGCCGGTCCCGTCGAGATCCTCGCCGGCGCCGGCGGCCCGCGCACCCTCCGGCTCTCCGGCGCGGCGGCGGACGGTACGGTCCTCACCGCGTCCACCGCACCGGACGGCGTCCGGCGGGCCCGCCGACTCATCGACGAGGGACGGGAGTCGGCGGGCCGTACCGAAGCGCACCAGGTCGTCGTCTATCTCCTCACGGCCACCGGACCCGGCGCCGCCGCCCGACTCCGCGCCGAACTCGCCGAAGAGGGCCTGGAGTCGGTCCCCGACCTCGGTGTCGCCGGCGACGCGGACGCCGTGGCGAAGGCAGTCCAGCGTCTCGCCGAGGCCGGCGCCGACACGGTCGTCCTCCAGCCCACCGGCGACGAACCCGACCCGGAGGCCTTCGTACGCTTCGCGTCGGAGGAGGTCAGGGCACTCGTCCCCTGACCGTCCCGCGCTGCTTCGGAAATCGGCAGCGCCCACTGACACCGCCCTGCGACCATCGCCCCATGGGCAACAGCAGGAGCTTTGAGGATCTTGTCGCGGAAGGGGCCGCCGTCCCCACCGAGGGCTGGGACTTCTCGTGGTTCGAGGGGCGGGCCACGGAGGCACGTCCGTCGTGGGGGTACGCGCGCACGGCCGGGGACCGGCTCACCTGGGCGAACACCGCCCTGGACGTCCAGACCGGGGGAGGGGAGGTCTTCGACTTCGCCCTGAGCCGGGCCGCCGTCCAGCCCCCGATGATGGTCGCCGCCACCGAGGGCTGGCCGCCGAACGTCGCCAGGGCCACCGCCCTGCTCCGCTCGCGCGGGGTCGTGGTGGTCGCGGCGGCCGAGGACGACCCGCTGCCCTTCGCCGACGCCGCCTTCGACCTCGTCCTGAGCCGCCATCCGGTCCGCGCCCACTGGCCGGAGATCGCCCGCGTGCTGCGCCCCGGTGGCACCTACTTCGCCCAGCACGTGGGTCCCCGCAGCGCGTTCGAACTCGTCGAGCACTTCCTCGGCCCCCAGCCCGAAGACGTGAGCGGTGCCCGTGACCCCGAGCGCGAGCGGGCCGGTGCCGAGGCCGCGGGGCTGGAGATCGTCGACCTGCGGGCCGAGCGGCTGCGCATGGAGTTCAACGACGTCGGGGCCGTCGTGCACTTTCTGCGCAAGGTGATCTGGATGGTCCCGGACTTCACGGTCGAGGCCTACGAGCCCCAACTCCGTTCCCTGCACGAGCAGATCGAGGCCACGGGCCCGTTCGTGGCCCACAGCTCCCGGCACCTCTTCGACGTACGCAAGCCGCTGGCGTGACATCCGCCTGATTCAGGCGTGCGGTCCGGAGGCCACCTCCCCGATCACCAACTCGGCCCGCGCCTCCAGCACTTCGCCCACCCGTTCCGCCCGCTCGCCCAACTCCCGTTCCTGGCGCGCCGAGAGCTTCCCCAGCGGCTCCACGGTGACGGTCGTACGCCGTCCTCGTCTGCGCTGGTGCCAGACCCCGGCCACCACCCCGTCGACCAGCAGCACGGGGTAGTTGCCGGCCTGCCCGCCCGCCAGCGCCCGCCGGTACGCGGCACCCGGGAACAGCGTCTCGCGGGGCTGGGCGGCGATGACGTAGGCGTCGAAGTAGGGGAGGAGGCGCACGCCCCGGACCGGTTCGTCGGGGAACGACGTGTCGCCCGCCGCCAGCCACGCGCGCGTGCCCTCGAAGTCGGCCTCCTCGATTCCGCCCTCGGCGGCGCAGGTCTCGAAGAGCGCCGTCGCCCAACCCCCGGGCGCCGCGAGCCATTTGGCGAAATCCGGTGGGGTCGCCGGACCGTAGGCGCGCAGATATCGCCGTACGAGGGTGCGCAGGGCCTCGGCCGTGGGGAGCGGGGTGAAGCGGGGCGGGCGGGTGTAGGTGACTTTGCGGCCGCGGTTCGGGCCGAAGCACAGGGCGCCGGACTGGCCGGCCCGGTGCAGGACCTGGCGCCAGCGCGGCCACAGGTCCTGGAAGGCCGGCATCACCCGGTCGCCTGCCCACGGGCCGGTGCGGGCGACGACCGCCTCGTCGAGTTCGTCGATGGTCAGGGTCTGTCCGTCCAGGGCGTCGGCGACGGCCGCGACCACCTCGGCGGCCTGTGGGTCGGTGAGCCGGATGTCGGGGGCGAACCGGCCCGTGCCCGGGATCGCGGTCAACGCGGCGCCCCAGAGCGGGAGTTCGCGGGCGGGCAGCAGATGGACGGTGCCGCGCGGGCCGTGGGTCTTGAGCAGGGCGGCGGGTGAGCCGTCGGCCTGCCACAACGCCGTTCGCACGTCCGTCCGGGTCCGCCCGGCGGCCCGTACCCCCACCGACAGCTCGGCCGCCGACAGCACCTGCGCGTGGGCGGCGAGCATCGACGCCACCACGTCGGCGACCGGTGTGCCGGTCCCGGCCGGGGTGTCCAGGAACTGCCGTTGGAGACGGCGGGCGCTTGCCCGCTCCCAAGTGATCTTCACGGTCATGCCCCCGACGCTAGGGCCGAACTAGGTCACCGCACGTCCTCCACACCTCCACGCGGTTTCCACATCGTTATCGAGATCGACTCGCGTTCCGGCCATCTCCTCACGTAAGTTCGGACCAAGGTAATTCGCGTGAGCAAAGCTGCGCGGTCGGCACCGCGCAGTGGAGGGGGCTGCGCGGTGCCCTGCCCCGTCAAGCGGACGTTCGCGGGCGGTGTCACCCCTGAGAGCGACACGCCCGGGGGTGGCGGAAAACCTCCACGTCCTCCTCGGAATCCGCCGGGAACCAGCCATGATCAGGGCTGGAATCAGGGCTTCCGGACCCCTCGACGTGTTGTCGGCCGACTTCGGAGAGTAGTTGTGGCACGCCGATGCACGCAGCATCACTTACGAAGGGTTATGGTGGAAACCCCCCCTCGGGCCGGTCCGTATCCCCCCCACGGACCGGCCCGATTTTTTGTGCCCCGCGGTGACGACCCCCGCGCCCCCTCGCACCCTCCCGTACCGGCCGACGCCGAGACCGACCTTCGTGCCGAACCGGGATGAGCCCAGACACCCCTTGGGGGAACCGGGCTCCACCGGGGGTAGGCTTCGACGCCGGGGACTGCCATCCACGGAGGGGCTGACAACACGTGAACGTGCGCGACACCCTGCGCCGCCTGCTGGTCAGGTTCTACGCACGCAGGGTGGGAGGCCATCTCGACCACGCGTCGGTGCCCAAGCACATCGGCGTCATCATGGACGGCAACCGGCGCTGGGCGAAGGCCGCGGGCTCCACCACCGTCCAGGGCCACCAGGCCGGCGGCGACAAGATCGAGGAGTTCCTCGGCTGGTGCAGCGAGACGGACGTCGAGGTCGTCACCCTGTGGCTGCTGTCGACGGACAACTTCGACCGCCCCCAGGAAGAGCTCGGCCCGCTGCTCGGCATCATCGAGAACGTCGTCACTTCCCTTGCCGCGGACGGCCGTTGGCGCGTGCACCACGTCGGCACCCTCGACCTGCTGCCGTCGGGAATGCAGTCCGCCCTCAAGGAGGCGGAGGAGTCCACCGCGCACATCGACGGGATACTCGTCAACGTCGCCATCGGCTACGGCGGCCGGCAGGAGATCGCCGACGCGGTCCGCTCGATGATCCTGGACGCCGCCGACAAGGGCACCTCGCTGGAGGAGCTCGCCGACGACGTGGACGTCGAACTCATCGGCAAGCACCTCTACACGGGCGATCAGCCCGACCCCGATCTGGTGATCCGTACCAGTGGAGAACAGCGGCTGTCCGGATTCATGCTCTGGCAGACGGCCCACTCCGAGTACTACTTCTGTGAAGTCTTCTGGCCGGCCTTCCGCAAGGTCGACTTCCTGCGCGCGATGCGTGACTACGCCGCGCGACACCGGCGTTACGGCGGATGACGGACAAGGCGCCCCGAGTACCCCGTTTGGTGCACAAGTAACAAGGAGTTCACCAGGGCGTCGTCATATGCCGTGGCATGGCGGCGCATGTTCGAGGGCATAAGCCAAGCAGGTCGACGCCCGAACCACGGGTGTCGTATCTCAGCGGACGGCACGGGGCCGTCCGCCCGGGAGGCCCTTTGCACCAGTTCGACCGTGCGGTCAGTACGGGCGGGACGGAGGGCCGGTCCTCGGCCCGCGCACTGCGGTCCGGACCGGTCCAGCTCCTCTCCGTCGCTCCCCGACCTCTTCCGAGGGGGTACGTCCTTCCGTGGTGACCAGCACAAAGCGCCGCCTGCCTGACCGGCGCACCTATGTTCTCGACACCAGCGTTCTGCTGGCCGACCCGAACGCACTGAACCGCTTCGACGAGCACGAAGTCGTGCTGCCGATCGTCGTGGTCACAGAGCTGGAGGCCAAGCGGCACCATCCCGAACTCGGCTACTTCGCCCGGCAGGCCCTGCGCCTGCTCGACGAGTTCCGGGTCCGGCACGGCCGCCTCGACGCCCCCATCCCGATCGGGGAACTCGGCGGCACCGTCAGGGTCGAGCTCAACCACTCGGACCCCAGCGTGCTGCCCAGCGGCTACCGCCTGGGGGACAACGACTCCCGCATCCTCGCGGTCGCCCGCAACCTGCAGGCCGAGGGGTACGACGTCACCGTCGTGTCGAAGGACCTTCCGCTCAGGATCAAGGCCTCCTCCGTCGGCCTCCTCGCCGAGGAGTACCGCGCGGAACTGGCCATCACGGGCTCCTCCGGCTGGACCGGAATGTCCGAACTGACCCTGCCGGGCGAACAGGTGGACATCCTCTTCGAGGAGGGCCACGTCTACGTCCCGGAAGCGGCCGACCTTCCCGTGCACACCGGGCTGACCATCCAGTCCGAGCGCGGCAAGGCGCTGGGCCGGGTCACCGCCGACGGCAACGTCCGGCTGGTGCGCGGCGACCGGGAGGCCTTCGGCATCAAGGGCCGCAGCGCGGAGCAGCGCATCGCGCTGGATCTGCTGCTCGACCCGGACGTCGGGATCCTGTCCATGGGAGGCCGGGCCGGCACCGGCAAGTCCGCGCTCGCGCTCTGCGCGGGCCTGGAGGCGGTCCTGGAGCGCCGCCAGCACAAGAAGGTCATGGTCTTCCGGCCGCTGTACGCGGTGGGCGGACAGGAACTGGGCTATCTGCCCGGTTCCGAGGCCGACAAGATGGGCCCCTGGGCCCAGGCGGTCTTCGACACGCTGTCCGCGGTCACCAGCCGCGAGGTCATCGAGGAGGTCACCGCCCGCGGGATGCTGGAGGTCCTGCCCCTCACCCACATCCGCGGACGCTCGCTGCACGACGCGTTCGTGATCGTGGACGAGGCGCAGTCCCTGGAGCGGAACGTCCTGCTGACCGTTCTGTCCCGAATCGGCGCCAATTCACGGGTGGTTCTCACTCATGACGTGGCCCAGCGGGACAACCTGAGGGTCGGCCGCTACGACGGTGTCGTCGCCGTGGTGGAGAAGCTGAAGGGCCACCCGCTCTTCGCGCATGTGACCCTCACGAGGTCCGAGAGGTCCCAGATCGCGGCGCTTGTGACCGAAATGCTGGAGGACGGCCAAATCTGAGGTAGTTGCAGGTCAGTTGGCGCCGTCCCGCAAAGCCAAGGAGCTTAGCGGGGCGGCGCTTTGACGTCCTGCTGTTTCTCCAAATCCCCTGGGGCAAACGGGATGTGAGCTTTCACACGCAACTCAGAATTGCCACCCGGCGTCCGGTTACGGCAGAGTCTCATTCCTGTCAGGCCCCGCATACGACACACGTGTACCCCCAGCGGTACGCACCAACTTGAGCATCACAGCCAACTCCACAGCGAAGTCGTATGCCGCCCGCTCTCCACGCGGCGCTCCCCGAGCGGGAGTTGCCCACCGGGCCCGTGCCTCCCGTGACCCCGCAGTTGGGAGGCCAGCGTTCAGGGGCACGATTGCGTCCGCCAGGGTCACCGAAGCGGACGATGCTGGAAGGAAACCGTGTGAGCCGGATTTCGGTCCGGGGATTCGCAGTGGCCTCGGCCACCGCGGTCACCGCCGTCGGAAGCGTCGTGGGCGTTGCCTCTGGCAGCGTCGCTCAGGCGCAGAACAATGACGCCGAGACGACGGCAGCCGACACCACGCTCCTGGCGGACATCCCCACGGGCCAGCAGGCCCAGGTGCAGACCGCCTCCTTGACGCAGCAGGCCGACGCCCAGGCGATCCAGGCCGACGCCAGCGCCAAGAAGGACGCCGAGGAGTCGGCCCGCCTGGCCGCCGCGAAGACCGCGGTCGCCAAGAAGGCCGCCGCCGAGAAGGCGGAGAAGCTGGCCAAGGAGCGCGCCGCGGCGAAGTCCGCGGCCAGCCGTTCCTCCTCCAGCTTCCCCGTGCAGAGCTCGTACACGGTCTCGCAGATCCAGGCCATGGCCGCCCAGATGGTGCCGAGCGGCCAGTTCCAGTGCTTCAGCAACATCGTGTCGCACGAGTCCGGCTGGAACTACCACGCCGTCAACGCCTCCTCCGGCGCCTACGGCCTCTTCCAGGCACTGCCCGCCTCCAAGTACTCCTCGGCGGGCTCCGACTGGCAGACCAACCCCGCCACCCAGATCAAGTGGGGCCTCAACTACATGGACAGCCGCTACGGCAGCCCGTGCGAGGCCTGGTCGTTCTGGCAGGCCAACAGCTGGTACTAGGTCGTACGCCCGTCCCGGGCCGCTCAACCTTGCGAGGCCCCTCCCCGTCCTAGGGGGAGGGGCCTTCGCCCTGTACGGTCGGACACGCAACGGCTCCAAGGGGGAGTGGGGTGGGGACAGACGGGGGAAGAGGGCGGATCATGTCGCGAGTGCCAGGGTGGCTCGGTCGGCTCGGCAACGGGCTGAGCGAGATGGGGGAGCGCTTGGACGAGCGCCGTGCCGAGGTGGAGAAGGAACACACCGACGCCGGGCCCGAGTTGCCGGCCGCCGACCCCGAAATCCCGGAGCCCGTCCCGGTACCCGTCACCATCGCCCGTGACCGCCCCGACCCCGCGCTCGCCGTGCCCTGGGGTGTGCGGGTGGCCGCCGAGGCGGGCTGGCGGCTGCTGATCCTGGCCGGCACGGTCTGGGTGCTGATGCGGGTCATCAGCGCCGTACAACTCGTGGTCCTGGCCTTCGTCGCCGCACTCCTGATCACGGCACTGCTCCAGCCGACGGTGGCCCGCCTGATCCGCTACGGCTTCCCGCGCGGGGTGGCCACGGCCCTCACCGCGATCCTCGGCTTCGTCGTGATGGGCCTGATCGGCTGGTTCGTGACCTGGCAGGTCATGGCCAACATCGACAACCTCTCCGACCAGGTCCAGAACGGCGTCGACGATCTGCGCAACTGGCTGCTCAAGGGCCCGTTCCACGTCACCGAGAAGCAGATCAACCAGATCGCGAAGAACCTCCGCGAGGCCATCGGCGCCAACACCGACCAGATCACCTCGGCGGGCCTGGAGGGCGTCCAGGTCATCGTGGAGGCGCTGACCGGCATCCTGCTGACGGTCTTCTCGACCCTCTTCCTCCTCTACGACGGCCCGCGCATCTGGCAGTGGACACTGAAGCTGGTGCCCGCGGCGGCCCGGCCGGCGATGGCGGGCGCGGGCCCGCGTGCCTGGCGCACGCTCACGGCCTACGTCCGCGGCACGGTGATAGTCGCCCTCATCGACGCCATCTGCATCGGCATCGGCATCTACTTCCTCGGCGTACCGATGGCCGTGCCCCTCGCCGTCTTCATCTTCCTGTTCTCGTTCATCCCGCTGGTCGGCGCGGTCGCCTCCGGCGCGCTGGCGGTCGTCGTCGCGCTGGTCACCCAGGGCGTCGTCGTGGCACTGTTCACCCTGGGCGTCGTCCTCGCCGTCCAGCAGATCGAGGGTCACATCCTCCAGCCCTTCATCCTGGGCCGCGCGGTCCGGGTCCACCCCCTCGCGGTGGTCCTGTCCGTCGCGGCGGGCGGCATGATCGCGGGGATCGGCGGAGCGGTGGTCGCCGTTCCCCTGGTCGCGGTCACCAACACGGTGGTGAGCTACCTGAGGGCGTACGCCCAGGGCACGGAGCCGGCCCCTCGGCTGTCTCCGAAGCCGAGGGGAGCTACGGCGGTGTCATCGACGCCGGTCGACCCCTCACCGCCGGACCGGGCCCCGTAAGGACCTTTCCCGCCCACCCACCGTTCACCGTCGGTCGAGAGGTTCCAGTACCGCCTCCGCCTCCAACACAACCCCCACGGCCTGAACCACCGCCGCGATCTTGAACGCCTCCTGGATCACGTCCCGTTCGACCCCCGCCCCGCGCAGCACCTGCTCGTGCGAGTCGAGACACGTCCCGCACCCGTTGATCGCGGACACGGCGAACGACCACAGCTCGAAGTCGACCTTGTCGACGCCGGGGTTGGCGATCACGTTCATCCGCAGGCCCGCCCGCAGGGTGCCGTACTCATGGTCGGACAGCAGGTGCCGGGTCCGGTAGAAGACGTTGTTCATCGCCATGACCGCGGCGGCGGACTTCGCCGCGGTGTAGGCCTCCGGCGACAGGTTGGCCTTCGCCTCGGGCGCCAACTCCCGCAGCACGAGCGGCGATCGAGAGGCGATCGCCGTCACGAGGACCGTCCCCCACAGCTGCTGCGCGGGCAGCTCGGAGTTGCCGACGACCGAACCGAGGTTGAGCCTCAGGTCCTTTGCGTAGTCCGGTATGGCGGACTTCAGGGTGTCCAGTGACATCTCGGGTCACTCCCCGGCGAGCAGCGCGCCCGCGTCCAGCGTGGCCTCGCCCTTGGTCCAGTTGCACGGGCAGAGCTCGTCCGTCTGGAGCGCGTCGAGGACCCGCAGGACCTCCTTGGGGTTACGGCCGACCGAGCCCGCGGTCACCATGGAGAACTGGATCTCGTTGTTCTGGTCCACGATGAACACCGCGCGCTTGGCGAAGCCGTCCTCGCCCTCGATGCCGAGGTCCCGCATCAGCTCGTGCCGGGAGTCGGCCAGCATCGGGAACGGCAGGTCGCGCAGGTCGTCGTGGTCCTTGCGCCAGGCGTGGTGGACGTACTCGGAGTCGCCGGAGAAGCCGAGCACCTGGGCGTCACGGTCGGCGAACTCCTCGTTCAGCTTCCCGAAGGCGGCGATCTCGGTGGGGCACACGAAGGTGAAGTCCTTGGGCCACGCGAAGACCACTTTCCAACCTTCATAGGTCTTGTGAGTGATCCGCTCGAACTCCTTGCCCTTCTCCAGCGAGACACAGGCGGTCAGATCGAACGACGGGAACTTGTCACCGACAGTGAGCACGGGTTCTCCTTGCAGCGGAAAGCACCCAAACGGAATGGGTGCTTCACGTGGTTTGGTCGGGCCCGATCCTGGCACAACGTGCATTGATTGTGGAAATAGCTACACTGGGGCGTGTTGATCGGAGGCGGTTATCAGTGACCGTTAGTAATACGAGTAAGAGACGCCAGCCCAGCCTGGCCCAGTTGCGCGCCTTCTCCGCGGTCGCCGAACACCTCCACTTCCGGGACGCCGCAGCCGCGATCGGCATGAGCCAGCCCGCTCTGTCCGGAGCCGTGGCCGCACTGGAGGACACCCTCGGCGTCACCCTCCTGGAGCGCACCACCCGCAAGGTGCTGCTCTCGCCCGCCGGTGAGCGGCTCGCCGTACGGGCGAAGGCGGTGCTGGAGGAGGTCGGGGCGCTGCTGGCTGAGGCGGAGGCCGTGCGGGCCCCGTTCACCGGGGCGCTGCGCCTCGGGGTCATCCCGACCGTCGCGCCGTATCTGCTGCCGACCGTGCTGCGGCTGGTGCACGACCGGTACCCGGCCCTCGACCTCCAGGTGCACGAGGAGCAGACCGCGAACCTGTTGGAAGGGCTGACCACCGGCCGCCTCGACCTGCTGTTGCTCGCCGTGCCCCTCGGGATGCCCGGAGTGGTCGAACTCCCGCTGTTCGACGAGGACTTCGTGCTCGTCACGCCTCTCGGCCATCCCCTCGGCGGGCGCACCGGCATTCCGCGCGAGGCACTGCGCGAGCTGAACCTGCTGCTCCTGGACGAGGGGCACTGCCTGCGCGACCAGGCGCTCGACATCTGCCGGGAGGCGGGCCGCGCGGACGCCCCCGTCACCACCACCGCGGCCGGACTCGCCACGCTGGTGCAGCTCGTCGCCGGCGGGCTCGGGGTCACGTTGCTGCCCCGGACCGCCGTACGCGTCGAGACCACCCGCAGCGACCAGCTCCTCACCGGCTACTTCGCCGAGCCCGCCCCGACCCGCCGGATCGCCCTCGCGATGCGCACCGGAGCCGCCCGCCGTGCCGAGTACCAGGAGCTGGCCGCCGCCCTCCGCGAGGCCCTGCGACCGCTGCCCGTCAGGGTGTTGGGCACCGGCGACCGGGTCGCCGCGACCGGTAACCGACCCGTCCCCGTTCGGTCAAATGAGCGTCGGACAAAGGAAATCGAACGGCGGTAATTCTCAACTTCCGTCACCCGCAGGCAGCTAGGAAGAATCCCGCCGGAATATGCGCTCGGACTGATACACCTTCACCCCTCAGCGCTACACGTCAGGTGCGTGTACGAAAAGCCTAGGGGAGTGATGTCGGGCATTCGGGATTCCCTCGGCCGGGTCGGTCACGACCTGCTCGCGGCGGCTCTTTCGGCCTGTGGGCGCGAGGAGTTCACCGGGGGACTGCGGGTGTCCGGCAGACCCGGCGGGATCTTCCATCTGCGCGGCGGGCTCGTCATCGCGGTTGAGAGTCCCGGCGCACCCGGCCCCGAGGCGCTGCTGCTGCGCTCCGGCCGGATCACCGGCGAGCAATGGGCCGATCTGGTACGGGAGTCGGGCGGCTCGCGCTGGCCGGTGGCCGGACTGATCGCCCACGGGTACGCGGGCGCCGCCCAGTTGCGGATCGTCTGTGTGCTGGCCCTGCACGACGCGGCCTTCGCGGTCGTCGCCGGAGACGTCGACCACTGCGAACGCACCCCGGACGTAAGGCCGTTGGCGCCGGTCGGCATCGGCGAACCCCCGATCCGGCTGCTCCAGGACGGGGCCCGCAGACTCGCCGCGATCGCCGCGCTCCCGTATCCGGTACGGCCCGACCGGGAACGCCCCCGGGCCCCGGCCGGCGGCCTCGACGAGGCCGGACTCGGCATGCTGCAACGGGAGTTGCTCACCCATGTCGACGGCCGCCGCACCGCCCGCGATCTCGCCTTCCGGACCGGGCGCGGGGTCTACCCGGTCACCGCCGAGGTCGCGCGGATGCTCGCCGAAGGACTGCTGGAGTGCTCCGACACCCCGGTGCCGATCCCGGTCCGGGTGCCGCCCGAGGGGCCCGCCCTGCGCCGTCGCGAACCGGCGCCCGCGCCCCCGCAGTTCGTCGCGCCCACCGCACCCACCGCGCTGCCCCGCCGGAATCCGGGAGCCAGCGGCATCACCGAATCTCTCGTCCCCGAAAAGAGCGGGGCGGGCTGGAAAGGGTTCTTCCGCCTGCGGAACGGAACCTCGAAATGACCCTGATGGACAAATGTGATCAGTTTTGGAGGAGTTGAGTAAGTGGATCACAAAGCCCTGACATTGGAAATGCGCACACTGCGGGAACAGGTGACCGGAATCACCGACACCGCGGTCACGGCGGCCGACGGACTGCTCATCGCGGCCGACACCGCCGACTCGATCGACCCGGAGGTCCTCGCCGCGCTCGCCGCGGCCGGCCTCGGCCTCGCCCGGCGCACGGCCGCAGCCACCGACCGCGGCACGCTGCGCCAGACGGTGACGTACGGCAGTCACGGCTGCGCCGCGACCTACGCCGTGGGCGACACCGCGCTGATGGTGGTGCTCGGCGACGAGGGGATGGACGTGGACCGGCTGCATCTGGCGGCCCGGCCGACGCTCGACCGGATCGAGTCGATCCTCACCGAGAAGGCATCAGAAGGAGTGTGAAGGGATGGCGACGAAGCGTATGACCCCAGGATTCTCCGACCAGGTGATGGGCCTGGTCAAAACCCTCCGGACCGACGCCCCCGACTGTGTGGCCTCGGGCGTGGTCGACATGTCCACCGGCATGCTGCTGTCGTACGAGACCATCGACAACCACCCGCCAGAGGTCCTCGACCTGCTGGCGGGTGCGACCCTCGACCTGTTCCAGGGCCGGACGGTCGTGATGATCGAGGACGTCTTCAAGGAGCGTCGCGGGATCACCAGTGACCACCACTTCTTCCAGGAGATCCTCGTCAACAGCGAGAACCTCACCCATCTGTTCGTGCGGATGACCGAGCAACAGGACGTCGTCGCCGTGGTGGTCTGCCGCAAGTCGGTGAACGTGGGCATGCTCTTCGCCCAGGTCCGCCGGGTGGTACGGGAGTACGGACTCTGACGAGGGCGGACGGGCGGCTGCGGACGGACTACTCCGTGCGCAGCCCGTCCGGCCGCATCATCCGCAGCAGGGGCGGCAGGCTGAGCAGTGTCACCGCCAGGACGACCGCTCCACCGATGCCGGTCATCGTCAGCACGCTGGCCCAGTCGATGGACACCGGCGTGGCCGTCATCTTCAGCAACACCGTCCCCAGGGTCAGCCCCACCGCCGAGGCCAGCGCCAGGCCCAGCCCGATCGGGATCGCCGTCTGCCACAGCACCGACAGGCTCAGCGTGCGCCGCCGGGTGCCGAAGGCGACCAGCACCGACAGCAGCTTCCTGCGCTCGCGCAACTGCTCCAGCTGCGACACCAGCAGGCTTGCCCCGATCAGGACGAGCACACAGGTGGCGCCGACCAGCAGTCCGGTGCGGATGGACGTGAACTGCGCCGACTGCCGGGTGGCCGCCAGGGTGAACACGTCCGACAGCGGGTCGAGCTTCGCGGCGGTGTTGCGTACATAGTCGGTCGCGTCCGGCACCGAGGCGTCGACCGTGACGAACACATGCTGGTTCAGACTCTTCGCCGCGTTCGCGGGCAGCGCGCCCGGAGTGATCAGCAGTCCGTCGCGGGCGTAGCCGGTCGGGTCCTCGCGGTGGGTCGCCTTCTTCAGACCCGCGGGCACCTTCCAGGCCACGGTGTGGGCCGGTGACGAGTCGTACGACGGGTCGAAGTACAGCGTCCTGCCCGCCTTGGCCGTCTGTGCCGTCTGGAGTTCGGAGTCGGTGCCGCCGCCGGTGATCCGGTAGATGTCGCCGTCGCGGCACCCCGTCAGACGGGCCACCTCCTGCAGTTCGGCGCAGCTGCCGACGGCGACCTCCAGTTCGGCGTTCGGGTTGCTGGCCCGGTCGCCGACCGAGGTGAGCGAGATGGGCGAGGTCCGCCGCACGCCCTTGGTCCGGGCGAGCTGCCCGTTGGCCTGCGCCAGCGAGGTGCCGCCGTCGACGGTGACCTCGATCTGGGCCCGGTTCACGTCGTTGCCGGTCTCCTTGGTGTAGTCGCCCTCGACGCCGGCGAACAGCATCTGCAGCGCGATCGCACCGGCCACCGCGACCGCGATGCCGTTGACCATCCTCGCCGCCGTACCGCTGCTCAACTGGAGCCTGCGGACGGCGAGTTGCCAGGACACCGAGCCGGCGTTCAGCCGGGCCACGGTGGCCTCGACGATCCACGGCAGCAGGGCGGTGATGCCGACGAGCAGCAGGACCGTGCCGCCGATCACCAGCCACTGGTTGAAGTTCCCGTTGGTGTTGCCCTTGCCGATCATCGGGTACAGCATCGCGAGGCCGGCCAGCGGCATCAGCAGCCGCCACCACAGCCGGCGCCGCGGCGGCTTCGCCTTGCGGACCACCCCGAGCGGTTCGATGACGACCCCGCGCAGCGCGAACAGCGTCACCAGGACGGCCGCGGCCGGCACGGCGACGGCGACGAGCAGGGCGAGCAGCGGCGAGGGGTTGAGGTCGCTCGGGAACATGCTGATGTCCCGTACTTCGACGAGTGACGCCAACTGCCGCCCCACGAGGAAGAATCCGGTACCGAGGACGAGTCCGAGGAGCGCCCCCGCGAGCGCCTCGCCACCCGCGATCCGGCGCGCCATCCGCCCGTCCGCGCCGACCAGGCGCAGCGCCGCGAGCCGCTGGTCCCGGCGCTCGCCGCCGAAGCGCACGGCCGCCGCGATGAACACGCCGACCGGCAGCAGCAGGACGACGAAGACGATCAGGACGAGCAGCAGCAGGATCGGGTCGAGCTTGTCCGGCGTGCTGTTGGGGGAGGGCCCGAAGTAGTTGATGCGCTCCACGTTGCTGCCGGACTGGTGCTGCAGGAGGTTCTTGCCGCCCGCGTAGTAGGCGAGTTCGGCGGGTCCGATGAGCCCGGTCTGCGCGATGGTGCCGGTGATGCGATAGGGCAGCCGCTCGCGCAGCAGCTTCCCGGAGCCGGACTTGAGGAGCTTGTCGAGCGCGGGGGAGACGACCATCTCGCCCGTCGCGGGGAACTTCGCGAGCCCCGGCGGCAGCGGCGCCCTGGTGCCGTCCGGCTCCAGCAGCCGGCCGCGCACGTCCTTGCTGCGGAACGTGGTGTCGGAGTTGGCGATGACCAGGGTGTTGTCCGCCTTCGGCAGTACCTTCCCGCTGTAGGTGAAGTCCTGCCGGGCGTTGCCGCGGTCGTCGCGCTGCGAGAGCGCGTTCGGCAGTGCGGTGGTGAGCAGCAGCAGCGCCACCCCGAGCCCGACGCCGACGGCGGTCAGTACGGCCCGCACCCAGCCCTCACGTCCGCCGGCGAAGGCGAACCGCACCCCCATGGCCAGATCGGCCGCCCTCCCCCACGCTCGGCTTCGCTCGCGCGGGCGGTGCCCCCATCGCCCGTTCATACGATGCGCTCCATGTCCTTGGACTTGCCGTCCCGTACGACGATCTCGCGGTCGGAGTAGGCGGCCACCCGCGCCTCGTGCGTGACCAGCACGACGGCCGCGTTGGTGGACCGGGCCGCCTCGGTCAGCAGTTCCATCACCCGCTCGCCGTTGAGCGAGTCGAGCGCGCCGGTCGGCTCGTCGGCGAACAGCACCCGCGGGTTGGTGACCAGCGAGCGGGCCACGGCGACGCGCTGCCCCTGACCGCCGGAGACCTCGCCGGGCCGCTTCTTGGCGAGGTCGTCGACCTCAAGGCGCTCCATCCACTGGAGCGAGGCGCGCTCGGCCTCCTTGCGGGAGGTGCCGTTGAGCCGCAGCGGCAGCGCCACGTTCTCGACACAGGTCAGCTCGGGCACCAACTGGCCGAACTGGAACACGAACCCGAACTCCGAGCGGCGCAGCGCGCTGCGCTGGGCGTCGCTCATCGTCGCCATCTCCTGCCCGTTGTACATGATCGAGCCCGAGTCGGGCGGCACGATCCCGGCGAGGCAGTGCAGCAGCGTCGACTTCCCGGACCCGGAGGGCCCCATCACGGCGACCACCTCTCCGGGATGGATGGAGAACTCGGCGCCGTCGAGCGCGGTCGTCGGCCCGTAGGCCTTGCGCAGCTCCTGGGCCGCGAGCAGGGAACCGGCGGGATGTGTCGTCATTTGGCCACCACCTCGGCGAGCTTTCCGAGACGCGCCGCGGTGAGCTCCAGCCACCGCAGGTCGGCCTCCAGATGGAAGAGGGCGTGGTCGCAGATCAGCTGGTCCGCGAGATCGCCCTTGCGCTTGCGGTCGGTCAGGATCCGCATGCCGCGCAGATGCTCGGAGCGCTGCACATCGAGGATCTCCGCCGCGTCGCGGTGCGTGAGCAGCGCGAGAACAACCTTGGTGTAGAGGGTCGACTGCAGATACGGCTCGGGCTTCTCGGGCGTCGCGAGCCACTTCTGTACGTCGGTGATCCCGGCGTCGGTGATCGCGTACCGCTTGCGCTCGGGACCGCCGCCGGCCTCTATGCCGTCGACCTCGACGAGGCCGTTCTTCAGCAGGCGGGACATCGTGGAGTAGACCTGGCCGTAGTGCAGCGGCCGGTCGTGACCGAACTTCTCGTCGAAGGCCCGCTTCAGGTCGTAACCGTGGCGCGGGCCGGACTCAAGGAGCCCCAGAAGGGTGTGACCGATGGACATGCGGAGCACTCTACACACGGGGTATACCCGGTGTGTATACGCACGGTGTGTAGATCATGGCCCGGGGTACGGCCCCGCAGGTGGGGGCTGATTGTCACGGTTCTGCTACATGCCGGGTGCGGATATCTCAGCCCGTTGGGGGTCCCCCCTCTGGGGGAGTTTGAGGACGAGGTCCTTCAGGCCGACGGGGGTCTGGGGGCGGAGCCCCCGGGAGGCCGGCCACGACGAGGCAGTGGTCCGGCCTCACCGGGAAGCCGCCCTGCCTCTGCGAGAGCCCGCCGCAACAGGAACTCGATCTGCGCGTTGGCGGACCGCAGGTCGTCCCCGGCCCACCGGGCGATCGCCTCGTACACGGACGGGTCCAACCGCAGCAGCACCTGCTTGCGCTGCTGCGGCTGACGCTGAGGGGCCGAACCCCCGGAGGGAACCGTCACTGGTACAGGGTTCCCGTGTTCAGCACGGGCTGCGGCGACCGGTCCCCGCAGAGCACCACCAGCAGGTTGGACACCATCGCCGCCTTCCGCTCGGAGTCCAGCTCCACGATGTCCCGCTCGGTGATCCTGGCCAGCGCGGCCTCGACCATGCCCACCGCCCCGTCCACGATCTGCCGCCGGGCCGCGACGACCGCCCCGGCCTGCTGCCGCTGGAGCATCGCCGAGGCGATCTCGGGCGCGTACGCGAGGTGCGTGAAACGGGACTCGATGATCTGGACGCCGGCCGCCTCGACGCGTGCGCTCAGTTCGACGACGAGCTTCTCGGTGATCTCCTCGGCGTTGCCGCGCAGCGAGAGCCCGCCCTCGTCGTGGGAGTCGTAGGGGTACTCGATGGCGATGTGGCGGACGGCCGCCTCGGTCTGGATGGCGACGAAGTCGCTGTAGTCGTCCACCTCGAAGGTGGCCTGCGCGGTGTCGCGGACCTTCCACACCATGACCGCGGCCAGCTCGATCGGGTTGCCGTAGGCGTCGTTGACCTTGAGGACCGCGGTCTCGTGGTTGCGCACGCGGGTGGAGATCTTCGTCCGTGCGGTGAACGGGTTCACCCAGCGCAGCCCGTCCTGCCGGATCGTCCCCCGGTACCGCCCGAAGAGCTGCACGACCCGCGCCTCGCCCGGCGCCACCGTGTTCAGCCCGCGCATCGCGATGACCGCGGCCAGGAAGACGAGGAGGCCGCCGACGATCAGCGCGGCCTTGCCGCCGGGCGCGGTGACCGCGGTGGCGGTGGCGAGCAGTCCGGCGGCGAGCAGCAGCCCCGCCAGTCCGAGAACGAGCGCCAGCGCGCCGCCGATGCTGTGCGCGGCGAACTCGCGCACGCGCGGGGCGGGCATCTCGGGTACGTCCGCGGGCGTGTCCGTGGTCATGGTGGTCCCCCTGTGTCGGTTCTTAGCTTGGTTCTAGCAATCTGATATCAGATTACCCCTCCATGGCAACCCTCAACCCCTTTCGTACGTCGGTTCCATAAGGACGGGTGCTGATTGTCACGTCCGTAATGGGCCGGATCGACAGCCCTTTGTCACAACTCCTGGTGTTAGCTTTCTGAGCTGACTTGACGGGCGAACCCGTGTGACACCAGAGCACAAGAGAGCGAAGCGGAGCGGAACGGACTCATGGGACGAGCGGAAGAGAGAAGAGCGCGCCAACGCGGTGGCCACCGCGCGGCGCCCAAGACCCGCCGCTCGTCGGGGGCCACCGCCACAGCCACAAGGCCGGCAGGCGGCGCCTCGACCGGCACGGGCAGCGTGGATGCCAAGGGCGGTAAGGGCGGTAAGAGTTTCATACGCAGACTCTTCACCTGGAAGAAGATCCTCGGCACGTTCCTCGGCTTCTGTCTGCTCGGCATCGGCGCGTTCATCGTGCTCTACATGATGATCAGCATCCCCGCGGGCAACGCGACCGCGAAGCTCCAGAGCAACGTCTACAAGTACAGCGACGGCTCGATCCTGACCCGCAGGGGCCAGGTCAACCGGGAGAACGTGGACCTCTCGCAGGTCCCGAAGCCCGTCCAGGAGACGTTCGTCGCCGCCGAGAACAAGACCTTCTACAACGACGCCGGCGTCGACCTCAAGGGCACCGCGCGCGGCCTGCTCAACACGCTGTCCGGCAAGGGCGCGCAGGGCGGATCGACGATCACCCAGCAGTACGTCAAGAACTACTACCTGACGCAGGACCAGACCGTCACGCGCAAGCTGAAGGAACTGGTCATCTCGCTGAAGCTGGACCGTGAGAAGTCCAAGGACTACATCCTCGCCGGCTACATCAACACCAGTTACTACGGCCGCGGCGCCTACGGCATCCAGGCCGCCGCCCAGGCCTACTACCAGGTCGACGCGAGGAAGCTCTCGGTCGAGCAGGGCGCCTATCTCGCCGCGCTGCTCCAGGCGCCGAACCAGTACGACTGGGCGATAGCCACCGACACCGGCAAGCAGCTGGTGAAGGCGCGCTGGAACTACGTACTGAACAACATGGTCAAGCAGAACTGGCTGAGCTCCGCCGAGCGCCAGAAGATGACGTTCCCGACCCCCAAGCCGCCCAAGGCCGAGGCCGGCATGGAGGGGCAGAACGGCTACCTGGTGACCGAGGCCAACGCGGCGCTGGAGAAGCAGCTGATCTCCAGCGGCCAGGCCGCCAACACCAAGGAGGCCGAGGCGCTGGTCGACGCGGGCGGCTGGACGATCACGCTCAACATCGACAAGAAGAAGCAGGCCCAGCTGGAGAAGTCGGTCAAGTCCCAGCTGACCAGCAAGCTCAACGCCAAGAAGCGCAAGGTCGACGGGAACGTCCAGCCGGGCGCGGTGTCCGTGGACCCGAAGACGGGCGGGGTCGTGGCGATGTACGGCGGCGTGGGCTACACGGAGCACTTCACGAACAACGCCACCCGCACCGACTACCAGCCCGCCTCCACCTTCAAGCCGGTGATCCTCGCCGCGGCCCTGGCCGACCAGGCCAAGACGCAGTCCGGCAAGACGATCACCGCCGACACGCTCTACGACGGCACCAGCAAGCGCCCTGTCGTGGGCAGCGCCATCGCCTTCGCGCCGGAGAACGAGGACGACCAGAACTACGGCAAGGTCACCGTCCAGACGGCGATGAACAAGTCGATCAACTCGGTCTTCGCGCAGCTCGGTGTCGACGTCGGCATGGACAAGGTGATGAAGACCGCCGAGCAGCTGGGCATGGACCCCGGCGACCTGAAGGCCGTACCGGCGCAGACCCTGGGCACCATGGGCGCGAGTCCGATGGAGATGGCCGGCGTCTACGCCACCTTCGACAACCACGGCCGGAAGGTCACCCCGGCGATCATCAAGTCGGTGTCGCACAACACGCGCACGGTCACCATGCCGAACCCGATCGGTGCCCAGGTCATCCCGCGTGAGGCCGCCGACACGGTGTCCTCGGTGCTGACCGGTGTGGTCGACGACGGTACGGCGAAGGTGTCGGTGGCCGAGAACAGCAAGCGCGACGGGCAGCAGGTCGCCGGCAAGACGGGTACGTCCGACAACAACAAGTCGGCCTGGTTCACCGGCTACACACCCGACCTGGTCACCTCGGTGGGCCTGTTCGGCGAGAAGAAGGGCAGCGGCGCCCAGGTCCCGCTGACCGGTGCGACCGGTCTGATCACCGCGGGCGGCGGCCGTATCAACGGTGGTGGCTACCCGGCGCAGATCTGGGCGACGTACATGTTCGGAGTGACCAAGGCGAACAGCAAGTTCGACCTGGAGACCGACCAGGGCGCGGCCGTCGAGCCGGACTTCACGCCGACCCCGAGCGCGACCGTGTCGAACACGCCGACCCCGACTCCCACGACGAAGAGTCCCTCGCCGACCCCGACGACGGAGTCACCCACGCCGACCCCGACTCCCACGCCGACCCCGACACCCACCCCGACGCCGACGACCAATCCGCCGACGACACCGAGCGGCGACATCACGGACCAGCCGCTCGACCAGTTCGGCCAGTAGCCGGGCCGGACGGACGGACGAAGAGGGCGCCCGGCACATCGCCGGGCGCCCTCTCGCGTACCGCTGGGTGAACTCGCGTACCGCTACTCGAAGTTCGCGGCGATCCGGTCGCCGAGTTCCTTGTCCACGTTCTGCCAGTACTGCAGGGCGCGGTCGAGGACCGAGCGGGACACGTCGGCCTTCAGGTGGCCGGTGACGTTCGACACCAGCCGGTCGCGGGCCGCGTCGTCGAGGACCTCGCGGACCATCGTGCCGGCCTGCCCGAAGTCGTCGTCCTCGCGGTGCAACTTGGTTGCCTCGCGGACCAGTTCACCTGCGGTCTGCCAGCTCGCCGGGTCGCCGAACCGCGCGTAGTCGGCCGCCGGTCCGCCGTAGGAGTTCGGGGCGTACGGCCGTGCCGCGTTGGACGCCTCGTACCGCATCGGGCCGTCCTTGGCATAGGAGTTGACCTGTGAGTGCGGTCGGTTCGGCGGCAGCTGGGCGTAGTTGGGGCCGATCCGGTACCGGTGGGTGTCCGGGTACGAGAACAGCCGGCCCAGCAGCATCTTGTCCGGCGAGGGGCCGATGCCCGGGACCAGGTTCGAGGGCTCGAAGGCGGCCTGCTCGATGTGGACGAAGTAGTCGTCCGGGTTGCGGTTCAGGGTCATGCGGCCGACGTCGATCAGCGGGTAGTCCCCGTGCGGCCAGACCTTGGTCAGGTCGAAGGGGTTGAAGCGGTAGTCCGCCGCGTCCTCGAACGGCATGATCTGGACCTTCAGGCTCCAGCTCGGCGCGTTCCCGGACTCGATCGACTCGTAGAGGTCCCGGCGGTGCTTGTCGCCGTCGGACCCGGCCAGTTCGTCGGCCTCGGCCTGGGTGAGGTACTCGATGCCCTGGTCGGTCTTGAAGTGGTACTTCACCCAGAACCGCTCACCGGCCCCGTTGATCCACATGTACGTGTGCGAGCTGTAACCGTTCATGTGGCGGTACGTCTTCGGGATGCCCCGGTCACCCATCAGCCAGGTCACCTGGTGTGCCGACTCGGGGGAGAGGGTCCAGAAGTCCCACTGCATGTCGTTGCTGCGCAGCCCGGTCGCCGGGTGGCGCTTCTGCGAGCGGATGAAGTCCTGGAACTTGATGGTGTCCCGGACGAAGAAGACCGGGGTGTTGTTGCCCACCATGTCGTAATTGCCGTGCTCTGTGTAGAACTTGAGGGCGAAGCCGCGCGGGTCGCGCCAGGTGTCGGGCGAGCCCTGCTCGCCGGCCACGGTGGAGAACCGGGCCAGCATCTCGGTGCGTTTGCCGGGCTGGAAGAGATCGGCCCGGGTGAACTGGCTGACGTCGTTGGTGACTTCGAAGAAGCCGTACGCGCCGCTGCCCTTGGCGTGCACCACCCGCTCGGGGACCCGTTCCCGGTTGAACTGGGCCATCTTCTCGATGAGGTAGTGGTCCTGGAGCAGGATCGGGCCGTCGGGTCCGACGGTGAGGGAGTGTTCGTCGCTCTCCACCGGGATGCCGACGTTGTTCGTGGTGTACGGGGTGTGCTGGGGTGACTGCGTCACGAGCGTCCTCCTGTTCGGAAGAAAGTAGGTCGCTTTCGCTTCGCGTACCCCAGCAGTCAACTCCCACGCCGGGACCTCGGCAACTTTTGGACGAGGTCTAATTCCGGTTCAGTTCGAACCAGACCACCTTTCCGGTGCTGAGCCGGGTCGCTCCCCACCGACGGGCCAGTTTGTTGACCAGGTAGAGCCCGCGCCCGCCCTCGTCCGTGGCCCGCGCCTGCCGCAGCCGGGGCAGCTGGGGCACGTCGTCGCCGACCTCGCAGCGCAGCACATCGGTCCGCAGCAGCCGGAGCGTGACCGGCCGCGAGGCGTACCGCACGGCGTTCGTCACCACCTCGCTGACCAGCAGCTCCACCGAGTCGCTCATGTCCTCCATGCCCCAGCGGGCCAGCGCCCGCCGGGCCAGCCGACGGGCCTGGCCGGGCGCCGAGTCCTCCGGATCGAGGAACCAGTACGCCACGTCGCTCGGCGCGATCCCGTCGAAGCGGGCGGCGAGCAGCGCGATGTCGTCGTCCCGGTCGCCCGGGCCGAGCATGTCGAGCACCTCGTCGCACAGGGCTTCCAGGGGCGGCGGATGGTCCGGTCCGGTGAGCTGCGCGACCGCGGCCAGCTTCTCGCGCAGCTGCTCTATGCCGGTCCAGACGTCCCTGAGGCGCGACTCGACCAGCCCGTCCGTGTACAGCAGCAGCGTCGCTCCGGCCGGCGCGTCCAGTTCCACGGCCTCGAAGTCGACGCCGCCGACACCGATCGGGGCGCCGGGCGGCACTCGCAGGACCTCGGCCCGGCCGCCCAGATGCAGCAGCACCGGCGGCGGGTGGCCCGCGTTGGCGATGGTGATGCGGTGCGAGACCGGGTCGTAGACGGCGTAGAGGCAGGTCGCCATGCGGTCGGTGCCCAGCCGCTGGGCCTGTTCGTCGAGGTGGTGCAGGACCTCCTGCGGGGGCAGGTCGAGACCCGCCAGGGTCTGTGCGGTGGTGCGGAGTTGGCCCATGATCGCGGCCGAGGTCATGGAGTGGCCCATGACGTCGCCGACGACCAGGGCGACTCGGCTGCCGGGCAGCGGGATCGCGTCGTACCAGTCGCCGCCGACCCGGGCCGTCTCGGCGGCCGGGAGGTAGCGGGAGGCCAGCCGTACGCCGGTGGGGCGCGGGAGGGTCTCGGGGAGCATGGTGCGCTGCAGCTCGTCGGCGATGTACGCCTCACGGCCGTAGAGCACCGCCTTGTCGATGCCCAGGGCGCTGTGCGTGGCGAGTTGGGCGGCCACCAGGAGGTCGTCGGCCTCGAACGCCATGCGCTCGGGGCCGCGCAGGAAGAGCGCGGCGCCGATCACCCGGCGCCGGCCGCGCAGCGGCGCGAGGATCGCCCGCTGTCCGGCCGGGACGATCAACTCGCCGCCCTCGCCGAGAAGTTCGGGCAGTGCGGCGCGGGCGGCCGGGGAGTCGGCGAAGACGGGACGGACGCCCCGCAGCACCTCGTTCAGCGCGCCGCCGGGCCTGACCTCGCACAACTCGGCGGTGACCGCCGACAGTTCGGACGGCTGCTCGGGCTGGAGCGCGGGCATGAAGCCGTTCTCCGTGTCCCGCTCCTCCGGGATCCGGTCGGTACGGCGCAGCCGCAGCACGACGGGACCCGTGGGCCGTTCGTCGCCCACGGGCAGCGGGTCGCGCAGATAGACCAGGATCGCGTCCGAGAAGGTCGGCACGGTCGCCCGGCACAGCCCCATCACGATCTCGTCCAGGTCGATGCCGCGGGCGATCCGCCGGGTCGCGGCGCCCACGAAGCGCAGCCGGTCCCCGTCCCGCCGCATCGGCATCGGACCGCCCGGGGGCAGCCCCTGTCCCGTACGGCGCTCCTTGGCGGCGGCATCGGGGACCTCGCCGCCGCTCGGCTGGGCCGGGATGCCGTCGGGCACGGGACGCGGACGGTGGGCGTCGGGTTCGGCGGCCGAGGGCTGGGAGTGCTCGGAGCCACCTGCGGTGTCGGGCTTCACAGGGGTACCTGCCGGGTCCTTCCCCTTGGCGCGGGACGTGCTCGTACCCGGCGCCGAGGACGGCTCGCCGGTGCGTGCCTGAGCCGGTAAGGCCGGGGCACCGGACGGCCTGGGCGGCGGCGTCGAGGTACGCAGAAGCGCCCCACGGGGGTCCGTGGGGTCGGCGCCCTGTGGGCGCTCGAAGGAGGTGGGGTGCTCCGTCACGCGTGTCGAATCCGTCCGTCCGGGACCGCACGCCGCGCGTGCGGATCGTCCCGCCGAAATGCCGATACCCGGAATACGTGCCCCAGGAACGGAATTCCCGCGTGGTCAGAGGCTGTTCCTGTGCCACCGGTGGACCGGCGGCCCTCAGGACCGGTGTCGCCGGTGTTGCCCTCGTACCCCTCGCTCACGTCCTGCCGCCCCTCGGTGACATCTGGTCAGTCCCGGTATCTGCCCCGGGAGTTGTCGCGGTGCCCTTGCGGAGGACGATCCTACGGTTGCGCACCGGGGGCGCATCAAGGGTCTCATGTGGACATGTGCGCGGGGGTGCGGTCCCAGTCCTCCGGAAGTGAAGGTACAGCCCAGGACGGATCCGGGCGCCAGTGCTGCCAGCCGTCCGCGAACGGAGCACCCCACGCGCGGATCACCTCCACCGCCGACCAGCCGGCTTTCCGTACCCGCTCGGCGAGTTGGGGATCCATCAGCCCGTCCCGCTGGGCCTGCGCGAACTCGTCCTCGTCACGCCACTGCCAACTCCGGTCGGGGTCAACGGTGATGTCCAGGAAGTGGTCCTCGGAGTCGACCCCGCCGGCCCAACGGGCCAGCGGTTCCTCAAGGTTCACGTACCAGTTCTTGAACCGCCATCCCGGCTCCCAGAACAGCCACACCGACCACGGCTCACCGGGCCGCGCCAGCTTCAGCACGCCCGTACCGAACCAGCGGTCCAGCTGAACCGTGCGCGGCTTGGTGTACCGGGTCTCCAGCGGCTCCCCGTGCACCGACGTGCCGTCCGCGAGCACGGGCTTCACACACTCGGTGCCGGGCGCCATCCAGACGGCGAGCAGTTCCTCGTCGTCGCGGACGACCGTGACGGGGCGGGCGATGTGGAAGCGCGGTCCGGCGTTCTCCCGGTAGCGCCACAGGATCTGACTCCCGGGCGCCCAGAAGGCCGTAGACGTACCCGCTTCCACCGCTCCACCGTCTGCCATGGACAGATATTAGGTGCCCCGGGCATACGACGCTGCGGCGCGCGTCACGGTTCACGCCATGGCGGCAATTGGTTACGGACGCGTCATCCGCAGGACATCGAGGGCCTCGTCGAGCTGCGCCTCGGTCAGGTCACCGCGCTCCACATAGCCGTTCTCCAGCACGACTTGGCGGATCGTCCTGCGTTCCGCCAGCGCCTTCTTGGCCACCTTGGCGGCCTCCTCGTACCCGATGTACTTGTTCAGCGGGGTGACGACGGACGGCGAGGACTCGGCGTACTCACGAGCGCGCTCCCGGTGCGCGACGATCCCCTCCACGGTCCGGTCGGCGAGCAGCCGCGACACGTTCGCGAGCAGCCGGATGGACTCCAGGACGTTCTTGGCGATCACCGGCAACATCACATTGAGCTCGAAGTTGCCCGCGGCCCCGGCGGTGGCGACGGTCGCGTCATTCCCGACGACCTGCGCGGCGACCATCAGCACGGCCTCCGGAATCACCGGGTTGACCTTGCCGGGCATGATCGAGGACCCCGGCTGGAGATCCGGCAGCGAGATCTCGGACAGCCCGGTGCGCGGCCCGGACGCCATCCACCGCAGGTCGTTGGCGATCTTCGTCAGTCCTACGGCGATGGTCCGCAACTGCCCGCTGGTCTCGACGATCCCGTCCCGCGCCCCCTGCGCCTCGAAGTGGTCCCGCGCCTCGGTCAGCGGCAGCCCGGTGACCAGGGCGACCTCCGCGATCACGGCGGCGGAGAAACCGGGCGGGGTGTTGATCCCGGTGCCCACCGCGGTACCGCCGAGCGGCAGTTCGGCCAGCCGGGGCAGTGAGGCCTGCAACCGCTCGACGCCGTACCGCACTTGGGCCGCGTACCCGCCGAACTCCTGCCCCAGCGTCACGGGGGTGGCGTCCATGAGGTGCGTCCGCCCGGACTTCACGACGTCGGCGAACTCGACGGACTTGCGCGAGAGCGCGCCCGAGAGATGCTCCAGGGCCGGGATCAGGTCGTGGATCACGGCACCGGTGGCCGCGATGTGGATGGAGGACGGGAAGACGTCGTTGGACGACTGCGAGGCGTTGACGTGGTCGTTCGGATGCACGTCGCGCCCGAGCCGCTCGGTCGCCAGGGTCGCGATCACCTCATTGGTGTTCATGTTCGACGAGGTGCCGGACCCGGTCTGGAACACGTCGATCGGGAAGTGCTCGTCCCAGGCCCCGTCGGCCACCTCACGGGCGGCTTCCTGGATCGCCTCCGCGATGTCCTTGTCCAGCACGCCCAGCTCGGCGTTCACCTTGGCGGCGGCACCCTTGATCCGGGCCAGCGCCTCGATGTGGGCACGCTCGATGCGCTGGCCGGAAATGGGGAAGTTCTCGACGGCACGCTGCGTCTGCGCCCGCCACTTGGCGTCCGCCGGGACCTGTACCTCGCCCATGGAGTCGTGCTCGATGCGGTAGTCGCTCATACCTGTATATCGACCGGGAGGGCGGGGATGTTCCGGGTCAGCGGTCCGGGGCCGTGCAGACGGGCCTTCCGGCCACCTCGGCGCACGCCTGTGCCCCGCGCGGGTCCGCGGCGGCCAGCATCGGGCTGCTGTAGCCGTCCGAGCGGTCGCCCGGGTACTCGGCGGACAGCTCGTCCCGGCCCGACCTGATCGAGATCTCCCGCGCGCCGCCGACCCGGGTGCGCACCTCGGACCACACGGTGGCGCAGGACGGCGAGTACCGGAGCCGTACGACCTGGGCGGCCCGTGCGACGACGCTCTCCGTACGGGCGTCCCGGGCACAGGTCCCGGTGGACGGCAGCTCCCCCTGACAGCCACCGTCCCGGCAGGAGGCCGCCGCGTGCCACTCCGCCCCGCCGTCGCGGTCGAGGACGTCGGCGGCACCGGCGGTGACCGCGACCGTGGTGGCCATCGCGGCGAGGGCGACGAGGGCGCGGGCAGGGGCGCGCAGCCGACGGGGGCCCGCGGGCGGGACCGGTGGCTGTGGTGCGGCGGCGGGCCCGGGCTGCTCCCGCACCGCCGTGTCCCACAGGGCGAGCAGCGGGCCGGGGTCGGTGCGCGCGAGCCGAGCGAGCGCCTCGACCGCGGCCCGGGGCGGGAGCTGGTCGCCGTTCAGATACCGGTGCCAGGTCGACTTGCTGTACGGGGTGACGGTGGCCAGCGCGGCCAGGCTCAGTCCGGTCCGCTGCTTGAGGAGGCGGAGCCGTTCCGTCAGGAGCCGCTGCCGCTCGACCGTCACGTGGCTTTCCATCCTGCTCCCTCGCCGTACCGGGGTGACCGCCGTGATCCGTTCCCGGGGGCGGTGCGGGGCCACACCCGGATCGCCCCGAATATTCCGGAATATGAAGGGGTGTTGACCTGGCACCACCCGACGGGACGTACGGGACCGTCCCGTCGGGCGGTGCTGTTGGCCGGCCGGGTCAGGCGGGGGTCAGCACCAGCGGACGGCGCTGTGGTTGCGGACGTAGTGCGCGGAGACGTAGCCCTCGTGGTGCGGGAGCTTGTACCAGCGGTGGTTGCCGAAGACGCCGGAACCGCGCGTCTTGCAGAGGATGGGCAGCGCCCGCCCGACCGGACGCGTGCCGACGACCCGGTAGCCGGTGCCGGGGCCCGAGCGGAGGTTCAGCCGGGTGTGGTGGCGGGTCGTGACGCTGCCCCAGGCGCGGGCGGTGACGTGGTGGCGGGTGACGTGGTGCCGGGTGGGGTGCGGCGCCGAGTGGCCGGCCGGGGCGGCGACGGCTGCTGCGGGGAAGAGGGCGACGGCCGCGAACGCGGCCACGAGACCGTTACGCAGGGTGCGTCGGATCATGGGGGGTTCCTCCGAGTCGAGCGGGATCACGGGGTGTGATCCTGTCGGTACGGAGCGTTTCCGCAGGAGGGGGTGAAGATGCCGTCCCGTTCATCCCTGGGACAAAGCGGGACGACATCCTGTACGGCGGGACAAAATCAGCCCGTCCGGCGTTTGAGGACGAAGCCCTTTCGGGGCCGATCGGGGGTCTGCGGGCGGAGCCCCCAGGCGGGGCCGGTCGGCGCTACGCCAACCCGGGCCCCCGCACCGGAATCGTCGTGAACGTCGGTGCGGGCGCCGGGTTCTGGAAGAAGTCGTTGCCCTTGTCGTCGACGACGACGAACGCCGGGAAGTCCTCGACCTCGATCTTCCAGACCGCCTCCATGCCGAGCTCCTCGTACTCGACGACCTCGACCTTCTTGATGCAGTCCTGGGCCAGCCGGGCCGCCGGGCCACCGATGGAGCCCAGGTAGAAACCGCCGTGCGCGTCACACGCGTCGGTGACCTGTTTGCTGCGGTTGCCCTTGGCGAGCATCACCTTGGAGCCGCCCGCGGCCTGGAACTGCTCCACGTAGGAGTCCATGCGGCCGGCCGTCGTAGGACCGAAGGAACCGGACGCGTAGCCCTCGGGGGTCTTCGCGGGCCCGGCGTAGTACACCGGGTGGTCCTTCAGGTACTGCGGCATCTCCTCGCCCGCGTCCAGCCGCTCCTTGATCTTGGCGTGCGCGATGTCGCGCGCCACGACCAGCGGGCCGGAGAGCGAGAGCCGGGTCTTGACCGGGTACTTGGTCAGCTCGGCGAGGATGTCGTCCATGGGCTGGTTGAGGTCGATGCGGACGACGTCCTCCTCGGCGGAGTCCAGGTGCTCGTCCGTCGTCTCCGGCAGGAACCGCGCCGGGTCGGTCTCCAGCTGCTCCAGGAAGACGCCCTCCGCGGTGATCTTCGCGACGGCCTGGCGGTCGGCGGAGCAGGAGACGGCGATGGCGACGGGGCACGAGGCGCCATGGCGAGGAAGCCGGACGACCCGCACGTCGTGGCAGAAGTACTTGCCGCCGAACTGCGCCCCGATCCCGATCCGCTGCGTCAGCTCGAAGACCTTCTGCTCCAGGTCCTTGTCCCGGAACCCGTGGCCCAGCTCCGAACCCTCGGCCGGGATCTCGTCCAGGTAGTGCGCGGAGGCGTACTTCGCGGTCTTCAGCGCGTACTCGGCGCTCGTACCGCCGACCACGATCGCCAGGTGGTACGGCGGGCAGGCGGCCGTACCCAGCGAACGGATCTTCTCCTCAAGGAACTTCATCATGGAGCCCTCGTTGAGGACCGCCTTCGTCTCCTGGTAGAGGAAGCTCTTGTTGGCGGAGCCGCCGCCCTTCGCCATGAACAGGAACTTGTAGGCGCCGCCGTCCGTCGCGTACAGCTCGATCTGCGCGGGCAGGTTCGACCCGGTGTTCTTCTCGTCCCACATGGTCAGCGGGGCCATCTGCGAGTACCGCAGGTTCAGGTTCAGGTAGGCGTCGTAGATGCCGCGCGAGAGGGCCGCCTCGTCGCCGCCCTCCGTGAGGACGTTCTGTCCGCGCTTGCCCATGACGATCGCCGTACCGGTGTCCTGGCACATGGGCAGCACACCGGCCGCCGCGATGTTCGCGTTCTTCAGGAGGTCCAGCGCCACGAACTTGTCGTTGTTCGACGCCTCGGGGTCGTCGATGATCCGGCGCAGCTGCGCGAGGTGGGCCGGCCGCAGATAGTGCTGGATGTCGTGGATCGCCTCGGCCGCGAGCTTGCGCAGCGCCTCCGGCTCGACCTTGAGGAACGTCCGCCCGTCGGCCTCGAAGGTGGAGACACCCTCGGAGGTCACCAGCCGGTACGGGGTGGTGTCCTCTCCCATGGGGAGCAGATCGGTGTACGCGAACTCAGGCATCGCAGCCCATTCCTCACTCGACAGACGGCCGCCCGCCGACACTGGCGGGCGCTCACCAGCGTAGAACCTGCCGCTGACACCGGGCTTGTGAGGTAAGGCTCAGTTCGCCGGGACTTCCGCCACGCCAACGTTGTCCACACCCCTAGTCGCGATCTATCGCGTTTCGGTACTCTGCTGCCGTGGACCTTCAGAAGCAGCCCGCATCCGCGCCCACGGCCCCGCAGCCCGCGCCCGTCGCCTCCGCGCTGCGCGCCTCGGACGCCGACCGTGACCGCATCGCCGACATCCTGCGCGACGCCCTGGCCGAGGGGCGGCTGAGCGCCGACGAGCACGCCGAGCGGGTCGAGGGGGTGCTGAGCGCCAAGACGGTCGGTGAGCTGGAGGTCTTCATCCAGGATCTGCCGGCCGCCCACGGCCACCGGGCGACGGCCCAGTCGTACAGCCCCGCGCCGAACCGCCCGACGGAGGGCGCGATCCCGGTCGAGGCCGACGAGAACGTGGTGGCGGTGTTCAGCTCGGCGATGCGCAAGGGCCGCTGGCGTGCCGGCCGCCGCATGCACGCGTACGCCGTGTTCGGCAACGTCGAGATCGACCTCAGCGAGGCGATCTTCGAGTACCAGCAGGTCGTCATCAAGGCGATCTCGGTGTTCGGGAACGTCGAGATCCGCGTCCCGGAGAACGTGTCGCTGCGCGGCACCGGCGGCGGAGTCCTCGGCAACTTCGAGGTGGACACGCTGGACTCGCTGGAGCCGGACGCGCCCGTGATCTACGTCGACGGGTGGGCCGTACTGGGAAACATCGAGGCAAAACCCAAGCGCGGCAAGCTCGTTGCGGACATTCTCGATCGGGTTCAGCGCAAGGTCGACAAGGGTTTGCGCAAACACCTGGACCGTTGACGGTTGTGAATCAGGACACATGTGGAGCTGATCGGTCCGCGCCGGTCCGCCCCTGACATCGCGCACAAGCACACGGAAACCAGCGGTTCGGAACTCAGTGCATAGGCGCGCGCACAGCGGGTAGGCCTTGCTGCATCGTCTCTCGCTCGCGAAGCCGTCGTCAGGAGTAGACCGTGCTGCAACCGCCGCATTCGTCCCTGCAGGTAGCTGCTGTTCCGGCCCAGCGGGTGCCTGCGCGAGACAGGGACCAAGACGCTCCATGGCACACCGAAGCGGTGTGCCGGCGCGACGAGGCCGGCCTGTTCTTCGCGCCCTCCAAGGAACCCACCGCCGCCCGGCTCTCCCGCGAGGACGCCGCCAAGCGCGTCTGCGCGCGCTGTCCGGTCATGGTCGAGTGCCGCGAACACGCCCTCCTCCAACCCGAGCCCTACGGCGTCTGGGGCGGCCTCACCGCCGCCGAACGCCGCGTGGTCCTGGCCAGGCGCCGCCGCCGCGAGGTGGAGCTGCAGAAGGCGAGGGCGGCGGGCCGCATAGCAGCGGCAGGCTGACCGACGTAGAAGAGGCGCCCCCACCGCACCGGGGGCGCCTCTTTCACGTACGACCGTGTGGCCGTGGTTCTTGCTGTGGCTGTGGCTGTCGCTGTGGCGTGGCTACTTCGCCCGGTCGAAGTCGATCGCGCTGTAGGCCCGCAGCTTGCTCAGCCGGTGCTCCGAGTCGATCCGCCGCACCGTCCCGGACTTGGACCGCATCACGATGGAGTCGGTGGTCGCGGTCTCCGACCGGTACCGCACCCCGCGCAGCAGCTCCCCGTCCGTGATCCCGGTCGCGACGAAGAACACGTTCTCGCCGGAGACCAGGTCGTTGGTGGTGAGGACCCGGTCCAGATCGTGCCCGGCGTCCAGTGCCCGCTGCCGCTCCGCGTCGTCCTTGGGCCACAACTTGCCCTGGATCACACCGCCCAGGCACTTCACGGCGCAGGCCGAGATGATGCCCTCGGGCGTGCCGCCGACACCGAGCAGCAGATCCACGCCGGTGCCCTCGCGCAGCGCCAGGATCGAGCCGGCCACATCGCCGTCGGAGATCAGCTTGATCCGCGCACCGGTCTCCCGGATCTCCTTGATGATCCCGTCGTGCCGCGGCCGGTCCAGCACGACGACGGTGACGTCCTCGGGCGTGACCCGCTTGGCCTTGGCGACCCGGCGGACGTTCACCGAGATCGGGGCCTCGATGTCGACGAACTCGGCGGCCTCGGGCCCGGTGACCAGCTTGTCCATGTAGAAGACGGCGGACGGGTCGAACATCGAACCCCGGTCCGCGGCGGCCAGCACGGCGATCGCGTTCGGCATGCCCTTGGCGTTGAGGGTGGTTCCGTCGATCGGGTCGACGGCGATGTCGCACTCGGGCCCGGTCCCGTCACCGACGCGCTCGCCGTTGAAGAGCATCGGCGCCTCGTCCTTCTCGCCCTCACCGATGACGACGACGCCGTTCATCGAGACGGTGGAGACGAGGGTCCGCATGGCGCGCACGGCGGCACCGTCGGCGCCGTTCTTGTCACCGCGCCCGACCCAGCGGCCCGCGGCCATCGCGGCGGCTTCGGTCACCCGGACGAGTTCCAGGGCGAGGTTGCGGTCGGGGGCCTCGGAGGGGACTTCGAGTTCGGACGGCAGATGATGATGCTCGGTCATCGGAGCGCACCTTTCTGATACGACGACGGCCGGATGAGGGTATGGCCACGACTCTATCGCCAGGCAGACAAAATGAGCAGGGGGCCCCACGGATGAGCGGGCCAGGGCACCTGCGACGATAGGGACGTGGCAGGTTCGAACGGCAAGCAGAAGACGGTCCGGGACATGATTCTCTCCCTGGGCCTGATCGGGATCGCGGCGGCGATCGTCTACATCTTCATCCCGCACAGCGACCACGCTCCGGACGTCAAGCGGGTCGACTACCGCGTGGAGCTGCTCACCGCACGCCGCGCGGCGCCGTACCCGGTGGCGGCGCCGGAGGGCCTCCCCACGACCTGGAAGGCGACCTCGGTCCGCTACGACGGCGCCGCGTTCAACGCCTGGCACCTCGGGTTCAGTGCCCCCGGTGGTCAGTACGTGCAGATAGAGCAGTCGACTCAGAAGCCGTCCGACTTCGTCGACACCGCGAGCCAGGGCGCCGCCGCGACCAAGACCACCCAGACCATCGACGGCCACACCTGGACCCGCTACACCGGCGGCCGCTACGACGCCCTCGTGCTCGCGGACAAGGGCTCGACGACGGTCGTGGCGGGCACGGGCTCCTTCGCCCAACTGACCGAGATGGCGAAGGCGTTGCGGACGAAGTAGCCCGGCGGGTGTTCCCGCGCTACGGCCGGACGTACGGCCGGGTCATGATCTCCATGTTGTGGCCGCTCGGGTCCTCGAAGTAGGCGCCGCGGCCACCGAAGAGGTGGTTCGTCCGGCCGGGGTCCTTGTGGTACGGGTCGGAGTAGTAGGTGACCCCGGCCACCTCCAGGCGGCCGATCATGGTGTCGAACCGCTCGTCGGGCACGAGGAACGCGTAGTGCTGCGGCTGGATCGGCTCGTCGCGCTTCTCGTAGTAGTCGAGCGTCACGCCGTTGCCCAGGTCGACCGGGACGAACGGCCCGAAGGGCGCGCCGACCTCCAGACCCAGGATCGTGGCGAGGAACTCGGCCGACAGGTGGCGGTCCACGGCGTAGACGGCGGTGTGGTTCAGCTGGACGGTGGCTGGCATTTCGGGTTCAAGTGACATGTGTGGGCGGGTCTCCGAGTCTTGGGTCCGACGAGAGCGCCCCGTGCGGGCGCTGGGAGGGAAGACAAGGAGGGACGGCGGGGCTCTTGCCCGCCTCGTGCTCACGCCGAGGCCGGGTGCCCCACTCGTGAATGGCCCATGGCCGACCCGGCAGTCACCTGACGGACCCTAGTGCCGCACCGAGCGTCACGGCAATGCCGGATGCCGAAGACCCCGGCGCGGCCAGGGTGCTGCCCGCGCCGGGGTCCTCGGTGCGTCACGCGGCTCAGACGGTGGTGACGACCTCGTCGTACGCCAGGCGCGGGGAGCGCGGGAACCAGGCGTCCTCGCCCGGCTTGCCGATGTTGATGACGACGAACGGGGTGTGGTCGTCGTCCAGGAACTCCTTCTGGACGCCCGCGAAGTCGAGACCGGTCATCGGGCCTGCGGCCAGGCCGGCGGCGCGGATGCCGATGATGAAGTACGCGGCCTGGAGGGCGGCGTTCAGCGCGGCGTTGCCCTCGCGGACCGAACGCTCGCCGAAGACGGCGTCCTTGGCCTGCGGGAAGTGCGGGAACAGGGTGGGCAGTTCCTCGTGGAACTCGTTGTCCGCGGAGAGGATCGCGACCAGCGGGGCGGCGGCGGTCTTCTTCTGGTTGCCCTCGGCGAGGTGCTGCACAAGGCGCTCGCGGGCCTCGGGGGAGCGGACCAGGGTGATGCGCAGCGGCGACTGGTTCATGGAGGTCGGACCGTACTTGACCAGGTCGTAGATCGCCTGCACCTGCTCGTCCGTCACCGGCTCGTCGGTGAAGGTGTTGGCGGTGCGGGCCTCGCGGAAGAGCAGGTCCTGGGCGGCGGGGTCAAGAACGAGAGACATGCGAGAACTTCCTCGGGGGCCGGAAGCGGGTAACCGGACCGGGGTCCGGTTAAGCTGACGAGACCGACCGTACGACACGGGAGGTTCAATGTTCAACCAAAAATGGAGCATGGTGATCCGCCTCACAGCGAACCACTGTTGCCGCTACCGGCCGCCGTTGCTCGGCACCTTTGCCGGGCGTCTCTGTACGGCGCCCGTACTCCGCGCGTCGTACTCGGCGCCCGTACTCCGCGCCTCTACTCGGCGTCGCTCTCCGTGGCCTCTTCCTCCGCGAGCGCCGCGTCCAGCCGCGCCCGGGCCCCGTCCAGCCAGCGCCGGCACACCTTGGCCAGCTCCTCGCCCCGCTCCCAGAGCGCGAGCGACTCCTCCAGCGTCGTACCGCCCGCCTCCAGCCGCCGCACGACCTCGATCAGCTCGTCGCGCGCCTGCTCGTACCCGAGCGCCTCTGCCGTCCCGGCACCTTCGTCAACCTTGCTGGTCATCCGCCCACCCTATGCATGTGCCGTACCGACTCGAACCGTGAACTCACCCTCGGCGACCCGCGCCCGCAGCACCTCGTCCGCCGTCACCTCCTCCGGGTCCCGGACCGCGAGCCCGTCGGCCTTCTGCAGCACCGCGTACCCCCGCTTCAGGGTCGCCGCGGGGGAGAGGGCCACCACGCGCGCGTGCGTGTGGGTCAGCTCCGAGTCGGCGCGGTCCAGGAGGTGGCCGAGGGTCCGCCGGCCGCGGTCGAGGAGGGCGGCGACATGGTCCGCCCGCTCGTCGATCATCCGGTGCGGATCCTCTATCGACGGCCGAGCGAGCGCCTGGGCCAGCCCGCGCTCCTCCCGGTCCACGAACGCCACCACACACCGCCGCGCCCGGTCGCGCAGCTGCCGTACCCGCTCGTACTCCTCGCCCACGTCCGGTACGACCTTCTTCGCCGCGTCGGTCGGGGTGGAGGCGCGCAGGTCGGCCACGTAGTCCAGGAGCGGGTTGTCGGGCTCGTGCCCGATCGCGGACACCACCGGCGTACGGCACTCCGACACGGCCCGCACCAACTGCTCGTCGGAGAACGGCAGCAGGTCCTCCACGCTGCCGCCGCCCCGCGCCACGATGATCACGTCCACGCCGTCGAGCGCGTCCAGCTCCTTCACGGCCTGCACGACCTGCGGCACGGCGTGCACGCCCTGCACGGGCACGTTGCGCACCTCGAAGCGGACGGCGGGCCAGCGGTGCCGCGCGTTCTCCAGCACGTCCCGCTCGGCGGCCGAGGCCCGCCCGCAGACCAGCCCGACGAGCTGCGGCAGGAACGGCAACGGCTTCTTCCGGTCGGCCGCGAACAGCCCCTCGGCGGCCAGCGACTTCTTCAACTGCTCCAGCCGCGCGAGGAGTTCACCCACCCCCACCGGCCTTATCTCCGTGGCCCGCAACGACAGCTGCCCGCGCGGGGCGTACCACTCCGGCTTCGCGAGGACGACCACCCGCGCGCCCTCACTGACGACATCGGCGATCTCGTCGAACACCTGCCGGAAGCAGGTCACGCTCACCGAGATGTCGTACGACGGGTCGCGCAGCGTCAGGAACACGACACCGGCACCCGGGCGCCGCGACAGCTGGGTGATCTGCCCCTCGACCCACACCGCGCCGAGCCGGTCGATCCACCCGCCGATCAGCCGGGAGACCTCACCGACGGGGAGCGGGGCGTCCGGAGCCGTGTTGAGAGCCATGCGCCCGAGAGTAACGGCCGCTTCTGACAACGCGGTCGAGGTGAGCAGCGTGACCGTCAACCGGTCTCCGTGCCGGCCCTGTTGCGGGTGCCCTGCACCGCGAGCACGACCAGCCCGACCGCCAGCCAGATCGCGCCCACCACCTGTGCGGTCCCCGACGCCTCCACGATCACCGCGATCGTGATCGCCGCCCCCAGCACCGGCACGAGAACGTGCCGCCACCACACCACGGGCCCACCCCGGCGCCGTACCGCGAACCAGCCCACCACGCTCGCGTGCAGCAGCGTGAAGGCCGTCAGCGCGCCGATGTCGACGACCGACACCAGCTGGTCGAGACCGTCGTCGCGCCGTGCCGCCCAGACCGCCGCGACCAGGGTGATCAGGGCCGCCGAGACCAGCGCGATCCGCGGTACCCCGTCGTCGGTCTTCGACAGGGCGCGGGGCAGGCGCCGGTCCCGGGCCATCGCGAACACCAGGCGCCCCGCCGCGGCCTGCCCGACGAGCGCCGCGAAGGCCGCGCCGATCGCCTTGCTGACGGCCACCAGGTTGTGCAGCCAGTTGCCGACCGACACGTCCACCGCGTCGTAGAACGCCGACCCCTGCTTCCCGGCGTCGGCCGCGAGCTGTGCGGAGGTCGTCGGCTCCAGGAGGGCGACCAGGTACGTCTGGGTGATGAACAGGACACCGGCCAGCGCGAGGCAGAACAGCAGCGCCCTGGCGACCTTCTCGGAGCCGCCGGTGACCTCCTCGGCGAAGGTGGCGACCGCGTCGAAGCCCAGGTAGGAGAGGACCGCTACGGAGACCGCGCCGATCACCGCCGACAGTGCGAACGCGCCCTGGGTGCCGTCCCCGGAGAGGGGTGACAGCCAGCCCCGTTCGGCGCCGTCGCGCGCGAGGACGACGATCGCCGACACGACGAAGACGACGAGGACCACGATCTCCATCGCGAGGACGAGGAAGCCCACGCGCGCGGCGGCCCGCACTCCCCAGAGGTTGAGGCAGGTCGTGAGGACGACCGCCAGCGCGGTCCACACCCACCGGGAGACTTCGGGGACCAGCGCGTTCATGGCGATCCCGGAGAAGAGATAGGCGACGGCGGGGATCAGGACGTAGTCCAGCATCGCCATCCAACCGGCGATGAACCCGGCCTCCCTGCCGAGCCCCACGCGCGCGTAGGCGAACACCGAGCCCGCCTGGGGGACGACCCGAACCATCTGCGCGTAGCTGAAAGCGGTGAACGCCATCGCGACCGTCGCCACGACGTAGACGAGCGCTACCGCGCCGTGCGACTTGGCGTCCAGGGTGCCGAACACGCCGACCGGAGCCATCGGGGCGATGAACAGCAGCCCGTAGACGACGAGATCGCGGAAACCGAGGCTGCGGCGCAGCTGGGGCCCCTCGCCGGCCGTGGTCGTCGCATCCGTGTCCGTGTCGGCCATCTCGCGCCTCCCGTACGTAGTGTCCGGCCCCACCCCTCCCACTCCACGGCCAGTCTCCCCAAGGTCGCGATCTTTGACCCGTCGGGCGCGGCCTTACGATGGGACGCATGACTGCTTCGTCTGGCCGCCGTGTCCTGCTCGCCGCCCCCCGGGGCTACTGCGCGGGTGTGGACCGCGCCGTGATCGCCGTCGAGAAAGCCCTTGAGCAGTACGGGGCTCCGATCTACGTCCGGCACGAGATCGTGCACAACAAGTACGTCGTGCAGACCCTGGAGAAGAAGGGCGCGATCTTCGTCGAGCGGACCGAGGAGGTCCCCGAGGGGAACATCGTGATGTTCTCGGCGCACGGCGTCGCGCCCGTCGTCCACGACGAGGCCAAGCGGGGCAACCTCGCCACCATCGACGCGACCTGCCCCCTGGTGACCAAGGTCCACAAGGAAGCCGTCCGGTTCGCCAACGACGACTTCGACATCCTCCTCATCGGGCACGAGGGCCACGAGGAGGTCATCGGCACCTCCGGAGAGGCCCCCGACCACATCACCCTGGTCGACGGTCCCGGCGATGTCGCCAAGGTCGAGGTGCGCGACCCGTCGCGGGTGGTCTGGCTCTCCCAGACGACCCTCTCCGTGGACGAGACCATGGAGACCGTCGACGCCCTGAAGGAGAAGTTCCCGCAGCTCATCTCCCCGCCCAGCGACGACATCTGCTACGCCACGCAGAACCGCCAGCTCGCCGTGAAGCAGATGGGCGAGGAGGCGGACCTCGTGATCGTGGTCGGCTCGAAGAACTCCTCCAACTCGATTCGGCTCGTCGAGGTCGCCAAGCTGGCCGGTGCCGGCGCCGCGTATCTCGTGGACTTCGCCGACGAGATCGATGAGGCCTGGCTGGAGGGCGTGACCACGGTCGGCGTCACTTCCGGGGCCTCCGTGCCCGAGATCCTGGTCGAGCAGGTCCTGGAGTGGCTGTCCGGGCGCGGCTACGAGGACGTCGAGCTGGTGAAGGCGGCCGAGGAGTCCATCACCTTCTCGCTGCCCAAGGAACTCCGCCGTGACCTGCGCGAAGAGGCGGCGGCGCTGGTCGCCGAGCGCACGGGGGCGGAGCGTTCGACCCCCTCCGGGCAGTGACTGTCAGTCGTTCGTCGTAGCGTGGTTCCATGCAGATCTTCGGCGTGGACATCGGTGGATCCGGGATCAAGGGCGCTCCTGTCGACCTGGACAAGGGCGAATTGACCCAAGAGCGGTGCAAGGTGCTGACCCCGCAGCCGGCGACACCGGACGGGGTGGCCGACGGCGTGAAGGAAGTCGTCGACCACTTCGGCTGGACGGGACCGGTCGGGCTCACGTTCCCGGGTGTGGTGACCGGCGGGGCCACGATCCGCACGGCGGCGAACGTCGACAAGAGCTGGATCGACACCGACGCGGGCGCGCTGTTCAGCGAGAGACTCGGCGGCCTCCCCGTGACCGTCGTCAACGACGCGGACGCGGCGGGCGTCGCCGAGATGCACTTCGGCGCCGGCCAGGGCCGCAAGGGCACGGTGATCCTGCTGACCTTCGGCACGGGCATCGGCAGCGCCCTCTTCGTCAACGGCCTCCTGGTCCCGAACACGGAGCTGGGCCACCTTGAGCTGAACGGCCACGACGCCGAGAAGAAGGCGTCCAGCAAGGCCAAGGACGACGGCGAGCTCACCTGGGAGCACTGGGCCCACCGCGTCCAGAAGTACCTCGCCCACGTCGAGATGCTGTTCTCGCCCGAACTCTTCATCATCGGCGGCGGGGTCAGCCGCAAGGCCGACAAGTTCCTGCACTTCATCGAGGACATCAAGGCGGAGATCGTCCCGGCGCAGCTGCAGAACAACGCGGGGATCGTGGGGGCGGCGATGCATGCGGCGGAGGTCGACTAGTCCCCCGTCCAGCCTCCCGTCCGTCCCCTCCCGAGTCACCCCCGTCGGCGTCGGTTCACCAGCTGGATTCTGCGGACGGTCGCGATGAGGCCCGCGACGAGCGTGCCGCCGTAGAGCCAGCCGGCCTGGGTGGCGAGGGCGGTGACCAGGCCCATCAGGCGGTTGCCGAGGCCGCCGCTGCCGTCGGCCACCGGAAGCAGGCCGGCGGCGAAGGCGATCGGCACGACGACCGGCGCGGTCAGCAGGTCGCCGCGCCGGATCCAGACCGCCGTCAGCACGCACACCGGCAGGAACAGCACGCCGTACACGGTCAGCGACGCCCCGAACAGCAGCTGGTCGAGGAACCCGAGCACGATCATCACGGCCGCGCAGAACAGGCCGCCGCCGAGCCCGGTGAGCCGGGGGTTCGGCAACGGCCGTACGGACTGGGGCGTCGCCGGACCGGGGCGTCGTACGGCCGCCGGGCGGCGCTGCGCGGTGCCGCGTGGCTGGGGTCCGGGCCGGGGCGTACGGGCCGGGCCGCCGTTCGGGCCCCGGCCCGCCTGCGGGGGCAGCGGCGGGGCTCCGCGTCTTGCGCCGGGCTGTGGGGGTCGTGTCCTGTGTTGCTCCACTGGACCAACTTAGGTCGGTTTATGTGCCGAATGGGCCCTGGGACACGCCGATGAGCAGAGCTTGGCCAGGTGTTCGACGCGAAGCCGGGACGGGGCGGCTCACGCCGTAGACTGGTGGATCGGCCCCGGGCCGCAACCCCGCGAGCCCCCTCATCGCTCTCACGCCTCTCACGTACGGGAAGTCGCAACGTGTCGCTCACGATCGGAATCGTCGGTCTGCCGAATGTCGGCAAGTCGACCCTGTTCAACGCCCTGACCAAGAACGACGTGCTGGCGGCCAACTACCCGTTCGCCACGATCGAGCCGAACGTGGGCGTGGTCGGCGTCCCGGACGCGCGCCTCACCAAGCTGGCCGAGATCTTCTCCTCCCAGAAGATCCTCCCGGCGACCGTCGACTTCGTCGACATCGCGGGCATCGTGAAGGGCGCCTCCGAGGGCGAGGGCCTGGGCAACAAGTTCCTCGCGAATATCCGTGAGTCCGACGCGATCTGCCAGGTCATCCGCGCCTTCAAGGACGAGAACGTCGTCCACGTCGACGGCAAGGTCTCGCCCAAGGACGACATCGAGACGATCAACACCGAGCTGATCCTCGCCGACCTCCAGACCATCGAGAAGGTCCTGCCGCGCCTCCAGAGGGAGTCGCGCATCAAGAAGGACATCGGCCCGAAGGTCGCGGCGGTCGAGGCGGCGCAGGAGATCCTGGAGAGGGGCGACACCCTCTTCTCGCAGGGCATCGTCCAGGGCTCGGGCAAGGAGGAACTCCTCCACGACCTGCACCTGTTGACGACCAAGCCCTTCCTCTACGTCTTCAATGTCGACGAGGACGAGCTGGTGGACGAGGACTTCAAGACCGAACAGCGCGCCCTGGTCGCCCCCGCCGAGGCGATCTTCCTCAACGCCAAGCTGGAGGCGGACCTCGCCGAGCTCGACGAGGAGGAGGCGATGGAGCTCCTGGAGTCGGTCGGCGTCGAGGAGCCCGGCATGACGACCCTGGCCCGCGTCGGCTTCGACACCCTCGGCCTGCAGACCTACCTCACGGCCGGCCCCAAGGAATCCCGCGCCTGGACCATCAAGAAGGGCGCCACCGCCCCCGAGGCCGCCGGTGTCATCCACACCGACTTCCAGAAGGGCTTCATCAAGGCGGAGGTCATCTCCTTCGCCGACCTGGTGGAGACGGGGTCGGTGGCGGAGGCCCGGGCCAAGGGGAAGGCGCGCATGGAGGGCAAGGACTATGTGATGCAGGACGGGGATGTGGTGGAGTTCCGGTTCAACGTGTGATCGTTCGTTCACTGCATGTGACGCATTGGGTCGAGCGTGCGGTTCGGAAGGGGCCGGGCTCTGTCGAGCCCGGCCCGCTGCTGGACGGAGACGAGCGCACCTCCGCCGTGCAGTCGCGGTAGGCGCGGTGGCACCGTGCCCTGGTCATCTCAACAGGCTCATCGAGGACGTCAGCGTGGTTCCTTCGCGGGGATCTGCACGCCCGGGCCGCCGGCGCTGGAACACCACTTGGCCGGCGCGTGGTCGAGGCGGCGTCGAGCGGGGCCGGATCGCCGGACAGTCACGCGCCACGCTGTGGGGAGTGCCGGATCGTCGCTGCCGTACAAGGGGTGACCGGCTTTCGAGCTGTGTGGTGCCGGGACGGAGCGCCCGTGCTGGGATCGTGCGGGGACGCACGCCCCCCTCCAGAACACCTTGGCATCGGCGTCCTGATCCGGCGGATGCCCAGGCCGGACGGGGTCGCCGGGATTCAGGGCCGGCCCCGTCGCTGAGCGTCGGTTCAGGTACCGGCTGTCCCGGCGGGGGCGCGTGAGCGGGTTTCCGGAGTATGAGCTCGGTGTGGACGTCTGGCCGGAATCACCACTTCGCCCTGACGTTCGGCGGCTCGGCGGCTACTGTCCTGGGCCGTGGAGGAAAGTGGACCAGAGACCCTCCGGTTCTCCCTGCTCGGCCCGCTGCGGGCCTGGCGGGGTTCCGTCGAGCTGGCGCTCGGGTCCCCGCAGCAGCGTGCCGTGCTCGCGATGCTGCTGCTGAGCCGGGGGCGGGTGGTCGGTGTGGCCGATCTCGTGGACGGGGTCTGGGGCGCACGGCCGCCTCGGGGCGCTGTCGCGATGGTGCGCACCTACGTCTCCCGCCTCCGCAAGCTGTTCGAACCCGAGCGGACGCCGGGGCGGCCGTCCGGGCTCCTGGTCTCCCTCGGGGACGGATACGCCCTGCGGACCGACAGGGTCTCCAGCGACCTGGCCGAGTTCGAGGAGGCGGTGGTGCGGGCGGAGCGCCGCCGGGCCGCCGGTGACCGGCCCGGCGCGGTCCGGTCGCTGCGTACCGTACTGGCCGCCGGGGACGGTGCGGCACTGGCCGGCGTGCCCGGTCCTTACGCCGAGGCCGCGCGGACCGATCTGGCCGAACGGCGGCTGGGCGCCTTGGAGTTGGGGCTGTCCATGGAGCTGGAGCTGGGCCGGCACGAGGCGGTGGTGCCGGAACTGCTGGCGTTGCGCGAGGCGCATCCGCTGCGTGAGGCCGTGAGCGAGCTGCTGCTGACCGCCCTGTACCGGTGCGGGCGGCAGGCCGAGGCGCTGGAGGCCTACGCGAGGACGCGCCGGACGCTGGTCGACGAACTGGGCATCGAGCCGGGCCCGTCCTTACGCGCAGTACACGCACGCCTGCTGGCCGCGGACCCCGAGCTCGCCCGGCCGACACCCCGCGAACCGACCGGTGGTACGCATACCTCGCACAGTCCCGGCGCCGGGTCTCGTCCGGAACCGGACGCCTGCGCCCCGTACGGTCCCGGTGCCGGTCCTTCTCCGGAGTCGGATACCCACGCCACGCTCAGTCCGGGCTCCGTTCCTCTTCCGGAACCGCGCACCCACACCCCGTACCGTCCCGGCGCCGGTCCCCCTCCGGAACCGGAAACCCACGCCCCGGCCCGCCGGACCAGGGCCGTGAGCCCGGCCCAACTCCCCGCCGACCTCCCCCTGTTCACCGGTCGCCGTGCCGAACTCGACTACGTCGCCGCGCTGTTGCCCCAGGGCGACGGTCCGCCCGGGGCCGCGGTCGTCGGTGTCGTCGACGGAATGGCGGGGACCGGCAAGACCGCTCTCGCTGTGCACTGGGCCCATCGGATCGCGCACCGGTTCCCCGACGGGAGTCTCTACGTCAACCTTCGTGGCTACGATCCGCACGGCTCCCGGATGCTTCCCGGCTCGGCGATCGAGATGTTCCTCGTGGCGCTCGGCGTGGCCCCGCAGGCCGTCCCGGAGGGGCTCGACGCGCAGGCCGCCCTGTATCGCAGTGTGCTCGCCGAGCGGCGTGTCCTGATCGTGCTGGACAACGCGCGGGACGCCGAGCAGGTGCGGCCGCTGCTGCCCGGCACCCCCGGCAGCCTCGTCGTCGTCACCAGCCGCAGCCGGCTCGGCGGCCTGGTCGCCGGGCACGGGGCACATCCGCTCACGCTGGGTCTGTTGAGCGCCGCGGAATCGTACGAGTTACTGTCCCGGCGGCTGGGCGGCGCCCGCGTCGACGCCGAGCCGGAGGCCGCCGCCGCGATCGCCGATCTGTGCGCCCGGCTGCCGCTCGCCCTGGCCATCGTGGCGGCCCGCGCCGCCCACCATCCAGGCTTCCGGCTCGCCGACGTCGTAGAAGAGCTCCGGTATCACCACGGCAGCCTCGACGCGTTCGTCGGCGACGACGCCGGGACCGACGCCCGTGCCGTGTTCTTCTGGTCGTACCGGGCACTGTCGCCCGAGGCGGCCGGACTCTTCCGCCGTCTCGCCCTGCATCCCGGCCCCGACATCACCACCGCCGCGGCCACCGCGCTGACCGGCGCGCCACCACGTCGGGTCCGCGCCCTGCTGACCGAGCTCACCGGGGCGAGCCTGCTCATCGAACGCGCCCCGGGCCGGTTCGTCTTCCACGACCTGCTGCGCGCCTACTCCGGCGAACTCGCCGCGATCGAGGACAGCGAGAGCGCCCGCGGCGCGGCGCTGCTGAGGATGCACGACCACTTCCTGCGCACCGCCCACCACGCCTCCTCGGTCCTGGATCCGTTCCGCGAAACGATCGCCCTGCCGCCGAGCACAACGGGCAGCGAGCCCCTTCGGTTCAACGACCGGGCGCGGGCGACCGCCTGGCTGCGCACGGAGCGGTACGTCCTGGGCGCGATCGTCGAACACGCCGCCGCCCACGGCTACGACGAGCACGCCTGGCGCACCGCCGCGGCCCTGGACGTCTACTTCAACCGGCTCGGTTTCTGGCACGACCTGCTGAAGATCAACAGCGCGGCGCTGGCAGCGGCCCAGAAGCTCGGCGACCCCCTCGGCCAGGCGTACTCCCTGTGCGGTCTGGGCGTGGCCCACTCCCAACTCAACCACGCGGAGCCCGCGTTGAGGTGTCTCGAACGCGCGCTGGAGCTGTTCCGCGACGTCGGCGCCCCGTTCGGGCAGGCCCGGGTCCACCGCGGCCTCGCCTACCTGGGCAACCGGACGAACCGGCGCACCGCCGCCCTCGACCACTACGCACAGGCCCGCGCGCTGTTCCGCGCCGAGGGCGACCGCAATGGCGAAGCGGGTGTGCTCAACCAGGTCGCCTGGACGTACATCCTGATCGGCGACCACGAGAAGGCCCTCGACTGCTGCCGCGAGAGCCTCCTCCTCTACGACGAGATGGGCGACCCCTACGGAGCGGCCTCGACGCAGGACACCATCGGTTACGCCTACCACCACCTCGGCCGGTACACCGAGGCCGTCGAGCAGTTCGAGCGGTCGGCGCAGCTGTTCGCCGCGATCGGCGACCGCTATCTCGAAGCCGACGTCCTGTGTCACCTCGCCGACACCCACCGCGCCACCGGCGACCGGGACGCGGCCCGCGAGGCGCTGCGGTCGGCACTCGCGCTGCTGGAGGAGATGGGCCACCCGGACGCCGAGGACGTGGGCGAGACCCTGCGCGCACTGGCCACCGACGAGCCGGAGCAGGACGCGCCGACAGGCGGTTGACGCCTGCACGGATCCGGCCCGTTCGATCAACAGGCCACGTCCGTCTGCTCCTCCCGCACCTTCTCCACCACGTCCTCCACCACGACTCCGTGTTCCCGCAGGGCGAGGCGGAGGCTGCGCAGGGCGTAGTACACGCGGGACTTCACGGTGCCCTGCGGAATCCCCAGGTCGTCCGCGGCCTGCTGGGTGGTGCGGTCCGTGAAGAACGTCGCCCGGAGCACCTCGCGGTGCGCGGGCGTGAGCATCTGCAGGGCCTCGTGCAGCACCATGGACGACAGCATCCGTTCGATGTCGTCCACCTCGGCGTACATGTCGCCCAGCCAGTCGGTGCCGCTGATCTCCAACGGGCGCGCCAGCCGGGTCCGGTGCGCGTCGATGACGAGGTTGCGGGCGACCCGGAACATCCAGGGGCGTACGGCCATTCCCTCGTCGTCGGTCAGGTTCCCGTTGCTCCAGCAGCGCAGCAGCGTCTCCTGGAGGATGTCCTCCGCGCGGTGCGTGTCCCCGTCCAGCATGCGCAGCACGTACGAGTACAGGGCGGGCCCGTGTTCCAGATAGAGGTCGCGCAGCGCCCGTTCCTCGGGCGAGACCGCGCTCGCCGATCCGATGGCCGTCACGTTCATGGAAGTGCTCCTGCTCCTCGGGTTGACCGGCCCCGGCCGATTGCGGGCCGGGGCGGGGCTCCTGGGGAAGGGAGTGTTCCGAGGGACGGTCCACGTCTGTTTGACGCCTGGTGTACGAGGCGATTGACGGGCCGGTCAGCGCAGGTGCGCCGGAGTGCGCGCGGTCGCGCACGAGGGTTCAGGCGTACGCCCCCTCCAGCGCCGTCACGTACCTGTGGACCTGTTCGGCGAGTTCGGTGTGGCCGGGCGGCAGCGGACCCCGACGGTTCAACATGCCCCACATGTGCAGCAGTTCGCGTCCGTGGGCGACGGCGACCCGGGAGTCGTCGAGCTGCTGCCAGGCCGCCGCCGCCCGCGCCACGTCCGTCGCCGCCCGCTCGTCCCCGGCCCCGCACCGGATCCGGGCCACGGCCAGCGCCAGTACGACGGCCTCGCGGTGGTCGCCGCGCAGGTACGCGAGGTACGCCTCCACGGCCCGCGCCTCCACCGCGTGCGGATGCTCGGCGCCCACCGAACCGGTCAGGCTCTCGCGCAGCGCGGTCGCCCTGGCGAACGCCTCGTCGAGCCGGCCGGCGATCCCCAACGCGTTGATACGGCCGATCTGTTCGGAGAGTCCGCCGGGAGGCAGGCCGACGGCGGGGACGAATTCCTGCGCGGCGGTACGGGTGGCGGCTGTGGCGCGGGCGCGGGCGACCGCGGTGGCGATGGCGGAGGTCGCGGACGCGGTGACGGGGGGCGGGGGAGCGCCGTCGGGGGACGGCTCAAGAGCCGGTTCGGGTTCCGGCTGGGATGCCGGCCGCGGTTCGGCCTCCGGCACTTCCCCGGATTCGTACGCGAGGACCTGGCTGGAGCCGTCCGGCAGTACCCGGAGGACGAAGTGGGCCGTGCCGGGGCCGTCGCCGACCGTGGCATCCACGGCCGCGCCGGACTCCTCGGCGTACCGGTGCAACTGGTCGAGCACGGCCTCGTGCACGGACTGGCCGGGGGCGGGGACGAGCGGGTCGCCGTTGATCTCGGCGAGGCCCTCGTCGGAGACGTACACCTTGAAGCGGTTCATGCCTGTCCTCCTCGTACGGCAGGTCTGGTGGAGGTGGGGGTGTGTCAGTTCGTGTGTGTCGGCGTCGGGGTGGGCGTGACGCCGGGGGTGGCGCCCGAGGGCGGGGCGGCGATGCCCTGGTACTTGGCGAACTGGGCGCGGATGGCGAGGACGTAGCTCAGGGCGTCGTTCGACTGCGGGACGCCCTTGGCCGCCTTCACGGCGTCCATCCCGATGGCGTAGCCGGCCAGGGCGAGGTCCAGGACGCTGTTGGTGGTGTTGCCGTCCTTGTCGGTGGTCTTCACGACCGTGCCGTTGTCGAGCAACGTCTGTCCCTGGCCCGCCAGATCGCACATGTAGCGGCCCAGGGCCAGGATCGAGTCCTTGTTGTCCGTGGCCTGCGTCTTGCCGTTGTTGTCGTCGTCCTTGCCGTACTTGCCGAAGATGTCCGGCGTCAGCTGTGAGATGCCCGTCTCGCCGTGCGGGCCGACCAGGGTCGAGTTGAAGCCGGACGCCTTCTCCAGCTGGGAGGCGATCACGATCGGGCCGATCGCGTCGCACTGCTCGCCGGCCTTCTGGATGGGGTCCGCCAGGTCCGCGGGGACGGTGGCGGTGTCCAGCTCGCCCTTCCCGTCGCCCTGGAGGACGACCATCATCTGGTTCGCGGTGTCGTTGTCGCTGCTGTAGTCGTCGGCGCTGCCGCCGCCTCCTCCGAAGAGCAGGATCAGCGCGATGAGCGGGGCCAGCAGGACCCCGAGCCCGCCGAAGATGATGATCAACGGCACGGCGCCCGCCACGGCGAGCGGGATCATCACGCAGCCGCCCACGCCGGCACCGGCCACGCCGTACATGACGGCCTTCGAGCCCGCGCCGTCCTCGCTCTCTGCCGCACCCATCCGCGTCCTCCGCCTTCTTCGACTCGTCTTGAACCGCTGTGGCCACATGGCCCGTTGTGCTGTCCGACAGACCCGGTAGATCGAAACGGGCCCGGGGGCGAAGAAGTTCAAAACAGTGGAAACCCGGATGAGCCAGAGCAGCGGAAGCACGAGTCAAGAGGGGGCGGGAAAAACATCATGGGCACTCCTTCGGCACCACAGCCGGTCCCGCAGTCATGGGTACGGGGACCCAAGTCCACGCAGCCGGCACGCCCGGCGCCGGACGACGGCACGGCCGCCCCCGTCGGCCATCCCGCACCGGCCGGATACCAGGCCCCCGTCGGGCAGACGGCGTACTCCCCGCATCAGGGCTTCGGCGGCGGACTGCCGTCCGCACCCGTGCGGCAGGAGGCGCCGGCACCGCGGGCACAGGCCGTCGTACAGCCCGCCCCGCGGCCTGTCGCGCCGGCCGCTCCCCGGCCCGCGGCACCCGCCGCACGGCAGACCACCGCCCCCCGGACCAAGGCGCCCGCCCCGCGGCAGGCCGCCCCCCGGTCCAACGCCCCCGCGCGCAAGGCCACTTCGGGCCGCCCGGCGGAACAGGGCCGGGGTCAGCCGCAGCCGCGGCATCGAGGTCTACCGGGGCCGCCCGGTCTTCTACTCCCTCGGCAACTTC
>NZ_JBSFKO010000001.1:338118-497278 GCF_053598575.1 Streptomyces sp. NPDC001100 | reverse complement strand
GATGGTCGCGGCCCTGCGCAACCAGTTCGGCGGCCACGCCGTCGAGACCAAGTAGGCGCGCCGTGGGGGATCTTCTGCTGGTCCGCCACGGCGAGACGGAGTGGAGCGTGTCGGGCCGGCACACCAGCTGGACCGACCTGCCCCTCACCCGGCACGGCGAGGAAGAGGCCAAGTCCCTCGCCCCGCTCCTGGCCGGCCGGTCCTTCGCACTCGCCCTGACCAGCCCACTGGACCGCGCGATACGCACCGCCGAACTCGCGGGCATCACCGGGGCCGTACCCGACCCCGACCTGCACGAGTGGGACTACGGTGCCTACGAGGGCGTCACGACCGTCGACATCCACCGCGTCCGCCCCGACTGGTACCTGTGGACCGACGGGGTTCCGCCGGGCCCGGCCGGACACCCGGGCGAGTCCCCGGACGAGATCGGCGCACGCGCCGACCGGGTGCTGAAGCGGGTGGACTCCGCGCTCGCCGACGGTGACGTGGTCCTGGTGGCGCACGCCCACTTCCTGCGCGTCCTCACGGCGCGTCGGCTGGGCCTGCCGGCGGCGGACGGACGGCTGTTCCAGCTGGCGACCGGCACCGTCAGCCGCCTCTCCACCGAGCACGACCGCCCCGTCGTCGCCGAGTGGAACGCCCGGCCGTAACTAACGGCACAACTCCCCGGCCCGGACCGCGCGTTGGCGCGCGGTCCGGGCCGCGGTCGTCCTCTGTGCCCGCGACTTCCGCCGGGCTAGAGTCCCCCTTGATGGAGATCAACGATCTGACAGCGGCCGAGGAACAGGTATGGCGGGCCTTCCCGTTGGGCGAGTCCGTGGACTTCCGTACCGCGGAGGACGAGGACATCGCCCTCGGCGGCGACTGGGGACCCGAACGGACCGTGCGCGCCGCGGTGTTGCGGGCGCTGCTGCTCAACGGGCCGCAGGAAGCGGGGGAGATAGCGTCCCTCAGCCTGGCGGGCGCCCGGATCACCGGCCGGCTCGACCTGCAGTACGCGACGATCGACCACCCCGTGCGGCTGCGCTACTGCCACTTCGACGAGGTGCCCCGCTGCTACGCGGCCCGGCTGCGCGAACTCAACCTCGGCGACTCCTTCCTGCCCGGGCTGACCGCGCACGCCATGCGGGTGGACGGCGTGCTGCGGCTGACCCGGGCCCGGTTCCGCGGTGTGGTGCGGCTGGCGGAGGTCAAGGTCGCCGGGAGCCTGTTCATGGAGAGCGCGGAGATCATCGCCCCGGACGCCGAGGAACCGGTCCTCCAGCTCAACCAGGCCTCCGTCGGCGACGATCTCCGGGCGGCCGGACTGCGCACCCAGGGGCAGATCCGGCTCAGCGGCGCGAGTGTCGCCGGATCGGTCCGCTTCAACACCGCGCGCCTCTCCCACCCCGGAAACTCCGCCATCGACGCCGAGGTGCTCGTCGTCGCGGGCAACATCCTGTTCCGGCACGCCCGGGTGGAGGGCTGGGTCGGACTGCGCGGCGCCCGGATCGCGGGCCGCCTCGACCTGTCGTACAGCACCCTGTCGAACCCCGGCAGCTCCGCGCTGCTGGCGAGCAGCGCCACCATCGGGGAACTCTGGCTGCGGGAGAGCCCGCCCATCGAGGGCGGTGTCGTGCTGAGCAGTGCCCAGATCGACGTCCTGCTGCTGGAGCCGCAGGTGGTGCCGGGCCGGGTCCACCTGAACAGTCTCGTCTACACCTCGCTCATCCCCCACGAGCCCGCCGAGCGGCGCCTCGCCATGCTGGAGCAGGACGGCGACGGCTATGTCCCGCACGCCTACGAGCAGTTGGCCCTCTCCTACCGCCGCACCGGCGACGACTACGCCGCCCGCCGCGTCCAGCTCGCCAAGCAGCGCCGCCTGCGCGGCACCCTCCAGTGGTACAGCCGGATCTGGGGCTACGTCCAGGACGCCACCGTCGGCTACGGCTTCCGCCCGCTGCGCGCCTGCGCCTGGCTGCTGTCGCTGCTGGCCATCGGCTCCATCGCCTACGGCCTCCATCCCCCGGACGCCCTCAAGCCGTCCGAGGCCCCGCACTTCAACGCGGTGTTCTACACCCTCGACCTGCTGCTGCCGGTGATCTCCTTCGGCCAGGAGGAGGCGTTCGCGCCGACCGGCTGGTACCAGTACCTGGGCTACGCCCTGATCATCACCGGCTGGATCCTGGCCACGACGGTCGTCACCGGTGTCACCAGGACCGTCAGCCGCCAGTGAGCCGCCTCGCGGTGTGCTGGGCGGCCAGCCGCACCGGCGCGTTCGGGGCTCCGTAACCCCGGTAGTCGCCGTCGCGCTGGACCAGTTCGAGGAAGACCCGGCCGACGGTGCGGGTGTAGCAGTGGCGGAACTCGCCGCCCGCGTCCCGGTCGTAGAGGATGCCGAGTTCGCGGTACGTCTCCAACTCGCCCTCGGCGAAGTCGAATCGGGCCGCGAGGTCGTCGTAGTGGTTCGCGGGAATCGGCAGCAGCCGGCCGCCCGCCTCGCGGAAGCGGCGGGCCGCGGCGACCACGTCCTCGACGGCGAGGGCGAGGTGCTGGGCGTGGGCGCCGTCCTCGGTGGGGGCCGGGCCGACGCTCAGGGCGATGCGGACGCCGCCGTCGGGGGTGGTGACGGCGCGGCTGCGCAGCAGGCCGTAGGGGTCGGCCACGTCGACGCTCTCCTGGGCGTGCAGTCCGAGGACGCTGCGGTGGAAGAGGGCCGCCTCGTCGAACTGGTGCCAGGGCTGGGTGAGGGCGAGGTGGTCGATGCGCAGGACGCCGTTCCCCGGCGGGAGTTGACCGGGGGTGTCGGTGAAGTCGGCTCGCCAGCCCGGGTGTTCGGGGGTGGTCGGGGCGCAGAAGAAGAGTTCCGTGCCGTCGGGTGCGGCGACGGCGTCGAGTCGGGCGTCCTCGGGTGTGCGGCGGCGCGGCAGGACGGGGGCGAGGAGGGCCTCGGCGCGGCGGGCGGCGCCCTCCGGGTCGGGCGACTCCAGGCCGATCGCCGCGAGCGCGGTGCCGTCGCGGCGTACGGCGGGGCCGGTGTTGACCAGGATGCGGGCCTCGCCCTGCTGCCACAGGTCGACGGGTTTGCCGCGGTGGCGGGCCCTGCGGGCGAAGCCCAGGGCGCCGAGGAGCGCCGAGACGGGTTCCGCGTCGGGTGTGACGAGTTCGGCGAAGGCGATGCCCGTGGGGACGACGGGGGCGGGGAGCCGCGCGAGACCGACCGTCTCCTGGAGGACCAGCAGCGAGCGGTGGGCGTCGATCGCCGTCGGGCCCGCGTCCGCCTGCCGGAACACGTCGTTGAAGACCTCCAGCGACAGCGGGCCGTCGTAGCCCGCGCTCAGGACGTGCCGCAGGAGTCCCGCGATGTCGAAGCCGCCCTGGCCGGGGAAGCAGCGGTAGTGGCGGCTCCACTGGAGGACGTCCATCGCGAGCAGCGGGGCGTCGGCGAGCTGGAGGAAGAAGATCTTCTCGCCGGGGATGTCCGCGATGCCCTTGGGGTCGGAGCCCCGGGAGAGGATGTGGAAGCTGTCCAGGCAGGTGCCGAGCGCGGGGTGGTCGGCCGTCTCGACGATGCGCCAGGCGTGGTCGTACGTGCTGACGTGCCGCCCCCAGGCAAGCGCCTCGTAGGCGACGCGGACGCCGAACTCCTGGGCGAGGTCGGCAAGTTGGCTGAGCTGCGCGGCGGCGAGGGCGTCGTCGTCCTCGGCCAGCGGCGAGACGCTGGAGCAGACGAGGACGGTGTCGGTGCCGAGCCTGCGCATCAGCTCGAACTTGTGCCGGGCGCGGCGCAGATTGCGGGCGAACTCGGCCTCGGGGACCGCCTCGATGTCCCGCATCGGCTGGTAGAGGTCGATGCTCAGGCCGAGGTCGGCGCAGCGGGCGCGGATCTCCTCGGGGGTGAGAGGGCTGGCGAGGAGGTCGTTCTCGAAGATCTCGACGCCATCGAAGCCGGCCCGGGCGGCGGCCGTGAGTTTCTCGGTGAGGGAGCCACCGAGGGAGACGGTGGCGATGGACGTACGCATCGGGGTACCTCTCAATTCCGCTGTGGGCACGGTGGGTTCGGGACGGGCGCAATCGTTTCGGGCATGGGCGGTTCGGGGCGGGCGTGGCACCTGGTTGCCGCGGGCACGGGCAGTTCGGCACGGGCAAGGTGGGTTCAGGCAGATACGGACGGACAGGCGCGGCCGGTTTGAGCCGGGAAGGCTGCTTCGCGAGCAGGATCGCCTCGGCGCGGGCCCGTCTCTTGCGGTGCGGAAACGGGTGGTTCGGCACGGGCGCAGCCAATTCGGAGAGGGCACGGCCGGTTCTGACAGGGACTGCTGTTTCGGCGCGGGCACGATCGCCCCGGCGCAGGTTCGCCTCTTGCACGCGGGCACGGCCGGTTCGGCGCGGGCCCGTCTCCCACGGCGCGGGCACAACCGCTCCGACGCAGGCCCGTACCTAGCGGCGCGGGCACAACAACCTCGGCGCGTCCGTCTCCACTGCGGCGCGAACTCCCCACTTCCGCGCGCCCCTCTCCACTTCCGCGCGCCCACGGCTACTTGGGCGCGGCCACCGCACCGGCCAGGTCCGCGATGTCGGCGAGCATCCGCGTGCTGTCGGGCTCGCGCCCGGTGAACAGGCGGAAGGCGTCGGCCGCCTGGAAGACCGCCATGCCGCCCCCGTCGAGAGTGGCGCAGCCCAACGCGCGGGCGGCGCGCAGGAGTTGGGTCTCCAGTGGGCGGTAGACGACCTCGGCGACCCAGAGTCCGGGGTGCAACAGGCTTGCGGGGAAGGGCAGTCCGGGATGGGCGGCCATGCCGGTGGGGGTGGCGTGGACGACGCCGTCGGCGGCGGCGAGCAGCCCGGGCAACAGGTCGGCGGCGGCGCCCACCGCGCGACCGGCGCCGAAGTGACGGTTCAGGGACTCGGCGAGCGCGGCGGCCCGGTCGGGCAGCGCGTCGACGACGGTGACGCGTTCCGCGCCCAGGGTGAGCGTGGCGTGCGCGACGGCCGCGCCCGCGCCGCCCGCGCCCAGCTGGACGACGCGTTCCATGGGCGCGTCGGGCAGTCCGCGCGCGAAGGAGGCCGCGAACCCGGTGACGTCCGTGTTGTGGCCGATCGCACGGCCGTCCGCACCGAAGACCACGGTGTTGACCGCGCCCAGCGCCTCGGCCTGCGGGGCGAGCCCGTCCAGGTGCCCGATGACGAGTTGCTTGCACGGGTGGGTGATGTTGAGCCCGTCGAAGCCCAGGTCCCGGGCGGCGCGAAGCAGATCGCCCACCGCCTCCGGGCCGACGCCGAGCAGGTCGATGTCGATGAGCCGGTACACATAGCGCAGGCCCTGCCGGTCGGCCTCGCGTTCGTGCAGGGCCGGGCTGAGAGAGGGCCCGATGCCGGAACCGATCAGTCCGACGAGATACGAGTCCTTGAGGACCGTCGATTCCTTGAAGACGTCGGCCACGTCGGCCCTCCTGAGCGACTCGCCAATGTACGAACCAGTACGTTAGCTATATCGGCATCACGGACCCCCGGGAAGCCCCGGACGGGAACTCGACGCCCCGCCGCCCGGGCCCGGCTTCTACAATCACCGGCACTGGCCCCCCGCCCGAAGGAACCCGATGACCAGCGTCGAAGAACCGGCACGACCCAACGGGCGGATCCGCGACGCCGTCCGCACCAGGGCCGAGATCCTCGACGTGGCGACCAAGGAATTCGCCCGGGCCGGCTACGACGGCGCCCGCGTCGACGAGATCGCCGCCCGCACCCGCACCACCAAGCGGATGATCTACTACTACTTCGGCGGCAAGGAGCAGCTCTTCACGGCCGTCCTGGAGCGGGCCTACGGCGTGATCCGCGAGGCCGAGCAGGGCCTGGACGTCGAGCACCTGGACCCGGTCGCGGCCATCCGGCGGCTCGCGGAGCTGACCTTGGACCACCACGAGCAGCACCCGGACTTCATCCGCCTGGTGAGCATCGAGAACATCCACGGGGCCGAGCACATCGCCGCCTCCGAGAAGCTCGGCAAGATCGGCTCGCCCGCCGTCGACGTGATCCGCCGCATCCTCGCGTCGGGGCAGGAGTCCGGCCTGTTCACGGCCGACGTGGACGCCGTCGACCTGCACGCGATGATCAGTTCCTTCTGCTTCTTCCGGGTCGCCAACCGGGCCACCTTCGGCGCCCTGTTCGGCCGCGACCTGACCGCCCCGGACCGGCGCGAGCACTACCGGACCATGCTGGGCGACATGGTGATCGCCTATCTGACGGCGGATCGCGCGACGGACTGAGGCGGTCCGACGGCACCCCTTGACACCCGGGAAACGTGGGCGCAACATCCCTACCCATCGAGACTAACTACCCAGTGGGTTAATTAGCCGCGACCCGGCGCCGCCACCCCGCTCCCGTCTCCCTCCCCCACACGCACCTCCCCGTCTCCGCACACATCTCCCCGTCTCCGCTCACTCCGCCGTCGGCGGAGTCTCCGCGAAGGAGCAAGCCGTGTCCGTCCCCGCCAAAGCCGTCGGGCAGCCGAAGAAGGCGGCAGCCGCCGCCTGGATCGGCAGCGCCCTGGAGTACTACGACTTCTTCATCTACGGCAGCGCCGCCGCGCTGATCTTCCCCAAGGTCTTCTTCGACGACTCGGACCCGGCGACCGCGACCCTGCTCTCCCTCGCCACCTTCGGTGTCGCCTACGCGGCCCGCCCGGTCGGCGCGCTGTTCCTCGGGCACTTCGGCGACCGGGTCGGCCGCAAGCAGGTCATGATCTTCACGCTGCTGCTGATGGGCCTGTCGACGTTCCTCATCGGCTGTCTGCCCACCCGCGCCCAGGCCGGCTCCCTCGCCCCGGTCCTGCTCGTGCTGTGCCGGGTCCTCCAGGGGATCTCCGCGGCGGGCGAACAGGCCAGCGCCAGCTCCATGACGCTGGAGCACGCGCCGCCGGACCGGCGCGGCTTCTTCACCAGCTTCACCCTCAGTGGTACGCAGGGCGGCCAGCTCATCGCCACCCTCGTGTTCCTCGGCGTCGCCCAACTCCCCGACAGCCAGCTGCTGTCCTGGGGCTGGCGCGTCCCGTTCTGGGCGAGCGTGCTGGTCGCGGTGGCCGGCTGGTTCATCCGCCGCAGGCTCCAGGAGACCCCGGTGTTCGCCGAGCAGGCGGCGACCGAGGGTGTCGTGAAACTCCCGCTCGTGGTGCTGCTGCGCGAGCACTGGGCGGACGTCCTGCGGGTGATCGCGGGCGCCCTCGTCGCCTCCGTCTCGACGATCTTCACGGTGTGGGCGCTGGCCTACGCGACCAGCGACTCGGTCGGCATGTCGCGCACGTCGATGCTGTGGGTGGGCGCGCTCGCCAACCTCGTCGCCCTCGGCGCCATCCCCCTGTGGGCCACCCTGTCCGACCGCATCGGCCGCCGCCCCGTGTACCTGATCGGCGCGATCGGCAGCGCGCTCACCATGTTCCTCTACCTCTGGGCGATCTCGACCGGCTCCTACCCGCTCACTCTTGCCCTCGGCATCGTCGCCTTCGGTGTCGTCTACAGCGCCGCGAACGGCGTGTGGCCCTCCTTCTACGGCGAGATGTTCGCGACCCGGGTGCGGCTGTCCGGGATGGCCGTCGGCACCCAGATCGGCTTCGCCGTGGCCGGGTTCGCGGTCACCTTCGCCGCGCGGATCGCGGGTCCCGACGGCACGGACTGGTCCTCGGTGGCCCTGTTCACCGCGGCACTGTGCGTCCCGCCGGCCGTCGCCGCCCTGTCCGCCCGCGAGACCCACCGGGTCCCGACGGAGCTGCTCGGTACGCGCCCACTCCGGGAGGCGTCCCGGCCGGAGACGGTCTCCGCCTGACCGCCGCCGTTGACAGGTGACGTTTCACGCAAGAACATCGGCCCGAACGAGCAGAAAAGAACAGCGCCGCCGTACGGCAATGGCATTGCTCCCCCGGTGGGCACGTGGCACGACGCCAACCGGGGTAGGACGGTGAAGAGGCCGGCGACGGTGACGGCACCGGCCTCCGTGAACCTGCGCGCGCGGGGCGCCGACAAGGCATTGCGGCCCTGCGCCGCCCGGAGGGGTCTCCGCGTGTACCGGCCGATTTCAGGGGCGGCCGGTACACGCGGGCCCGGGGCCGGCTGTCGTCGCCCGATCACCGCAAGGTGCTGCGGGTCCGCGCAGGAACACCGGCCTCGGGCGTCCGCCGGAAGGGCGCGTGGCCTCCTTGTCCAGGAGTTTCAGGGCCTCCTGACGGTCCGTGAAGGAACGGGGCGCCGGCGGGAGGCAGTGCCGTCCCGACCCCGTGAACCGGCCGGGGGTGCGCACGCCGCGTGCGAACAGGGTCCGGATCAGGGCGAGTTCGGGGTCGGAGTGGACGCGCTCCTGGATCATGCGGGCGACGGCGTCGAGTTCGCCGGGGGCGGGCGCCGGTGCGGGCACCTCGCGCCCGGCGGGGCGGTGGACCGGTCCGGCCGCCGATTCCCGGGCCGGTCCGTCGGCCTCGCTCGCCGTGCCGGAGCCGACGGCCCCGACCACGGCGGCGACGGCGCCCACGGACACCGGATCGATCACCTCGTGCCCTCCCGAGGGCGAGCTGGACGCGCGCGTTCCCACGGTCACCGCCCGTCGTCCGCCCGCCGCCGTGCCGCGGATCAACTGCGGCACCGGGGACGGGAGGTGACGGTCGGTCACCCCTGGTTGGCGCCCTTCGGGATCCCGTACACCCGCTCCACACGCAGCCGCAGCACGAGCCGCCGGTCCCGCACCATGGCCGCCCGGTACTCGTCCCAGTCGGGATGTTCGCCGAGGACGTCACGGTAGAGCCGGATCAGCTCCTCGACGGTCTCGTCGTGCGGGTCCGTCGCCACCGGGGTGAGGTCGGCCGTGCCCTCGGCGACCGTGTACGCCCACCGGTCGGCGCTGGTCACGTGATAGGAGGCGCGGGGGTCGCGGCGCAGGTTGCGGGTCTTGGCGCGGTCGTCGGTGATCGAGACGCGGATGGTGCGCTCGTCGGGGTAGTAGGCGTGGCTGACGTTCGAGAGCTGGGGCCGGCCGTCGCCCTTGAGGGTGACCAGCACCCCGCCATGGCCCTCGGACAGCAGCTGGAGGAGTGGGGCGTCGTCCTGTGTCATATCGGCGACAACGAGTACCGCGCACCCACCATTCCCGGTAGACACTGTCTACGACCGACTGGTAGACAGTGTCTATGAGTGATGCGGACGCGGCGGGACTGCGGGACCGGCTCGTCGACGTCGGTGTGGAGCTGGTGGCGCGCGAGGGGGCGCAGGCGCTGACCCTGCGGGAGATCGCCCGGCGGGCCGGTGTCTCGCACGGGGCGCCGCGCCGGTACTTCCCCACCCATCTGGAGCTGCTGTCCGCCATCGCGCGGCGCGGCTTCGCCGACCTGGGCGAGCGGGCGCGCGCGGCGATCGGGGACGGTACGGGGAGCCCGCGCGCGCAGGTGACGGCGCTGAGCCGCGCCTACCTGGGGTTCGCACTCGACAACCCCGGCATGTACGAGTTGATGTTCCGTCACGATCTGTTGGAGAGCGGGCACTTGGAGCTGCGGGAGACCAGCCTGCCTTTGTTCGGTGTGCTGGTGGACCTGGTCGGGCGGGCCCGTCCCGACGTGGACGCCCGCCCGGTCGCGGGCGCGTTGTGGGCGAACCTGCACGGCATCGCCCAGCTCTGGCGCTGGGGCAGCCTCCAACTCGCCACCGGCGCCGACGACTTCGCACCCCTGCTGCGGTCGGCCCTCGACGCGCACCTCGGTCCGGAGGCAGCCCGGTGACGGCGCGCCGGCGGCTCGTCCTGGCGAGCAGTGTGGCGGGGGCCGCGATCGTCGCCCTGGACGGATCCGTGCTCACCGTCGTACAGCCCACGCTGCAGAGGGAGTTGGGGGCCTCGCCGGCGCAGGTCCAGTGGACGAGCACCGCCTATCTGGTGGCCGTGGCGAGCCTCTTGGTGTCGGCCGGACGGATCGGGGACCGGTACGGGCATCAGCGGGTGTTCGCGCTCGGCATGCTCGGGTTCGGGGTCGCCTCGGCCGGGGTCGGGCTGGCGCCCGGGGTCGGCTGGGTGATCGGACTCCGGGTCGTGCAGGGGGTGTTCGGGGCGCTGCTCCAGCCGGCCACGCTCGGCATGCTGCGGGCCGCGTTCCCGTCCGACCGGCTCGGGATGCCGATCGCCGTACGGACGAGTGTGATCGGGGTGGCCGCCGCGGCCGGACCGCTGGTGGGCGGGGCGTTGGTGAGCGCGGTCGGCTGGCGGGCGGTGTTCTTCCTCCATGTCGTGCCCTCGCTGGTGTTCGGCGTGCTCGCCCTCGCCGCGCGGGGGCCGGAGCGGCGGGAGTCGAAGGACGACGTACGGTTCGATCTGCCGGGCGCCCTGCTGCTCGCGCTGTCCCTCGCCGCGCTCGTCAAGGCGCTGGCTGATCCGCGCGGTTCGGCCGCGGGGCTGGTGGTGTCCGTGCTCGCCGGCCTCGCCTTCGTACGCCATGAGCGTCGTACGGAGCATCCGCTGCTGCCGCCGGACGTCGCCCGGTCGGCGGCGATCCGTGGCGCGCTCTGCCTGCTGCTCGCGGCTTCGGCCGCGCTCTCCGGAACGCTGTTCGTCGTCACCTATGTCCTCCAGGACTCGATGGGTCTCAGCCCCTTCCAAAGCGCCCTGCGGGGGCTGCCGTTGGCGGCGGCGATGGTCCTGGCGGCACCGGTGTGCCCCGTGGTGCTGCGCCGGGTCGGAGCCCGTCGTACGGCGGGAGCGTCGACGGTGGTCGTGGCGCTGGCCGTGCTCGTGCTGTCGCGGGCCTCGGGCACGGTCGCGGTGTGCGGGGGATTCGCCCTGCTGGGGGCCGGGTTCGGGACGGTGACGGTGGCGGCGACGCAGGTGGTGGTGCGGGCGGCGGCGGTGGAGTCCGCCGGGGTGGCGGGCGGGCTCAAGCAGACCGCGGTGAACGTGGGTCCGACGCTGGGTGTCGCCGCGGGAAGCGCGCTGATGACCGCGAGCGGCTCCGCCGCGGCCCTCTCCGTCCTCGCCGCAGTGGCCCTGACCGGTGCTCTCGCGTGTCCCGTACTGCCCGGCCGGACAGTCGCGTCGCTCACACATCACGGCGTTACAGGAGACCGCGCAGGTGTTCCTGCGCGACGATGAGTTCCGAGGTGTCCGGGGCCGGGTATGCGGGACCCCACCTCGTGAACGCAATTCGGAGGAGAGCCATGGCACAACTGCGACAAGAAGTCGACCCGGACGAGGTCGGACTGGATCACAAGGCACTGGACCGCCTGGACCAGCACTTCGCCCACTACGTCGACGTGGAGCGCCTGCCGGGCTTCCTGGTGTCCGTGGCCCGCGGCGGCCGTGTCGCCCACCTCACCGCCCACGGGCACCGCGACGTGGCGGCCGGGCAGCCCGTCACACCGGACACGCTGTACCGGATCTACTCCATGACCAAACCGGTCACCGCGGTCGCCGCGCTGCTCCTGATGGAGGAGGGCAAGCTCTCCCTGGACGACCCGGTCGCCGACCACCTCCCGGCCTTCGCGGACATGCGGGTCTACGACAGCGGCTCCGGCGCCGACCTGAAGACCCGGCCGGTGGAACAGCCCATGCTGGTCCGGCACCTGATGACCCACACCTCGGGCCTGACCTTCGCCTTCTACCACTCGCACCCGGTCGACGCCCTCTACCGGGAGGCGGGCCTGGAGTCGTCCGTGCCGGCCGGCGCCAACCTGGCCGAGACGATGGACGTGTACGCGAGCCTGCCGCTCCAGTTCGAGCCGGGAACGCAGTGGAACTACTCCGTCTCCTCGAACGTGCTGGGCCGGATCGTGGAGGTGGTGTCCGGTCAGCGGCTCGACGAGTTCTTCGCCGAGCGGATCTTCCGCCCGCTCGGCATGCCGGACGCCGGCTTCCAGGTCCCGGACGAGAAGGCCGACCGGCTGGCCGAGCTGTACGGCGACGCCGAGGGCGGCGGGATCGAGCCGATCCTCGGACTGCCGCTGCGGGGCGGCCGGCCGCGGTTCCTGTCGGGCAGCGGCGGTCTGGCGGCGAGCCCGTACGACGTGCACCGGTTCGCGGAGTTCCTGCGCCGCCGGGGCGAACTCGACGGCGTCCGGCTGCTGGCCCCCGAGACCGTCGACCTGATGGCCAGCAACCACCTGCCGGGCGGCGCCGACATGCGCGCCTTCGGCAGCCCCTCCCACCAGGAGCCAGGCAACGACGGCATCGGCTTCGGCCTCAGTGTCTCCGTGGTCGTCGACCCCGAGCGCACCCAGGCCCCGGCGGGACTGGGCACGTTCGGGTGGAGCGGGGTCGCGACGACGACGTTCTGGGTGGACCCGAGCCGGGACCTGACCGTGCAGTTCATGACCCAGCTGCGGCCCAAGTCCTCACTGAAGATCATGCCCGAGCTGAAGCACCTGGTGCACGAGGCGGTCACGGGCTGAGCCGCGACCGCCGGCTCAGCGGTCCACCCGCAGGGTGAACTCCAGCCCCTCCCCCGCCAGTTCGCTCAGCCACTCACGTGACCGCTGCGCCGTCTCGGCCGCCCGGTTCAGGCCGGACGGCAGGTCGTCGGTGAGGATGTGCCGGACGGCGAGGGACAGGGGGCGCGAGACACAGCGGGCCATCGCGCTCTCCTCCTCGTCGCCCACCAGGTCGAGGAGGTAACTCCCGGACCAGGTACGGCCCGTGTCGCCGCGGACGTCCAGGGACACGGAGAGGACGACCCGGTCGCGGTCGGTCTCCGTGGTGGGGTAGGTGGCCGCCAACTCCCCTGCCAGCGCGGCGATCCGGGTGTCGTCACCGCCCTTCAGCTCCTCGAACACCGGCTCCCAGGCCCGCAGCCAGCCCTCCAGCCGCAGCGTGCCCCGCACGAAGGTGCGCGGCCGCCAGGCCGCGGGCAGCCCGTACTGCTCGATGAAGGGCACGCTGTCCCGGTTGGGATAGACCTCGAAGGTCTCGCCGTCGACGACGTGCGGCCGGGTCGCCTCCCAGGGCCGCTCGGCCACGGTCTCCGTCCCGTCCTCCAGACGGCGTGCCGGTGACCGCAGCGCGCCCAGGACTCCGGCGGGCGCCCAACTGAAGCGGTACCGGAAGTCGTTGGGCACGGCCGGGACCCCGCCGCAGTACGAGGTGAGGCTGTAGGAGGCCGCCGTGTCCGCGCCGATCGCCTCCTGTGCCCGGGCGACCAGGCTGTGCGCGAAGAGATGGTCGAGGCCGGGGTCCAGGCCCGCCTCGGTGAGGACGACGACGCCCGCCCTCCCGGCCGCCGGTACCTGTTCGAGGACGGCGTCCGACACATAGCTGGAGCAGGCGAAGTGGGCCCGCCGCCGGACGCAGGCGGCGAGCAGCGGGGCGTGTTCGGGGGCGGGCAGCATGGAGACGACGACGTCTCCGGGGGCCAGTTCGGCGGTGAGCGCGGCGAGGTCGAACGCGCGCGGCTGCGCGCGTCCCGTCAGCCCCAACCGGTCGAGGGCCTGGGCCGCCCGGTCCTCGGTGCGGTGCCACAGCCTTACGCGGTCGGCCGCGTCGCACAGCAGGGCGAGCCCGCTGCCCGTGGACAGTCCGGCGCCGATCCAGTGCACGGTGCCGCTCGCACGCACCACGTCAGACATGGCCCGGCTCCCCTTCCGCCACGGCGATTCCGAGTTCCCGGGCCTTCGTGCGGAACAGGTCCAGGCAGCGCCCCCACGCCCCGCCGGTCCCGAAGTCCAGGAGCTGGGGCAGCAGGGCGGCCGAGAAGTCGGTGCTGGACTCCTTGGGCAGGAGGGACGGCAGGTTGTCGATGGCGATGAGGTCGAGCGGGGGCTTCGCGTGCAACTGCCGTACCGGGGCGTCCCATTCGGTCGTGCGGTCGTAGACCGGCAGGACGTTGAGGGGGGAGCCGACGTCGCAGGTGACGTCGGAGACCGTGCGCAGGAGGCGCGAGGGGTCGTCTAGGTCCTGCTCGCGGAGGAAGGGCGGGACGGGGGTGGTCGCCAGGACGCAGTTGACCAGGACGTCGTGGGCCAACAGGGCCGGGCGGTCCAGGTTCCGGGTCTCCGGCAGGTCCCAACTCGTCGGCCCGATCCCGGCCGTGCCGAACGCGGCCCGTGCTCCCCGGCCGCTGCGGCCCAGCGCGCCGATCACCAGCGCGGTGAACTCGGCGTCCCCGGCGGCGGGTCGGAGCGTCTCGTCCAGTTCGTCCTTCGAGGTGGGGGCGAGGGGCGCGACCAGTCTGCCCCGGTGCTGGAGGACGGCCAGAGCCGCGCCCAGGTAGCCGGCCCAGAAGCCGAACGCGGCGAGGCGGCGGCCGGTGTCGTCCACCAGGTATTCGAGGTCGAGCAGCGCGCCGCCGCCCGCTCCGAAGCGGCGCAGCAGGTCCGTCGCGCCCGGCTGGCCCTTGTAGGCGTGCCCGAAGAGGATATGACGGTGCGTCAATTGGCCGGGTTCGTCGGGGAGTTCCTTCAGGCCGAGGATCACCGCGTCCTTCGGCGCCGACACCCAGGAGCCCGCGGGCGCGGGCTTCGCGCCGACCGCCTCGTACTCCTCCACGGGGAAGATCCGCTGCGGGGACTCCTCGACCGTGAGGGTCGCACCGCTCTCGACGAGCCGGCGGGCGTCGGCGGGGACGACCGGGGTGCGGCGTTCGGTCGTGCGGGTCTCGTGGCGCAGCCACAGATGCAGCTCGGTCATACCAGGTTGTCCTCCGGGCGCGGGGCGTCGGCCGCGAACCGGCCGGCGCTCAGGGGGCTGACGTCCACGAAGGGTACGCGGCCGAGGTACAGGTCGCGGATCACCTCGCCGACGGCCGGCCCCTGGAGGAATCCGTGGCCGGAGAACCCCGTCGCGTAGAGGAAGCGGGAGACCGAAGTGGCCTCGCCGATCAGGGCGTTGTGGTCCGGTGTGTTCTCGTAGAGGCCGGCCCAGCCGCCGGTGCGGCGCAGGTCCAGGAGGCCGGGGGCGCGCCGCCGCATCGCCTCGGCCAGGCGCGGGATCCAGCGGTCGTGGGTGTCGGTGGCGAAGCCGGGACGCTCGTCGGGGTCGGACATGCCGACGAGGAGGCCGGGGCCCTCGGTGTGGAAGTAGAGGCTCGTCGTGAAGTCGATCGTCATGGGGAGCGCGGGCGGCAGTCCGGGGACGGGTTCGGTGACGGCGATCTGGCGGCGCAGCGGCTGCACGGGCAGGTCCACGCCCACCATCGCGCCGACGGCCTTCGACCAGGCGCCGGCCGCGCAGATCACCGTGTCCGTGTCGATGCGGCCCAGGGTCGTGAGCACGGCGGTGATGTACTCGCCCTGCGTCTCGACGCCGGTGACGTCGGTGTGGCGCAGGATCGTCGCGCCGTGGGCGCGGGCCGCGGACGCGTAGCCGTGCACGACGGCCTCGGGGGTGCAGTGGCCGTCGTCGGGCGAGTAGGCGGCGGCGAGCAGGCCCTCGGTGTCGATCAGCGGGGAGAGGCGGCGGGCCTCGGCGGGGTCGATCAGGCGGCTGGGTACGCCGAGGGAGTTCTGCAGCCGGACGCCCGCCTCGAAGGAGGCGACGTCCTCGGGCCTGGACAGCAGGAACAGGTAGCCGACGCGATGTAACCCGATGTCGTACCCGGTGTCCTCCTCGAAGCGGTCGAAGGCCTCCAGGCTGCGTGCGCCGAGCTGCACGTTGAGCCCGTCGGAGAACTGCGCCCGTACCCCGCCGGCCGCCTTGGAGGTGGACCCGGCGGCGAGTTCGTCCCGTTCGACCAGGACGACGTCTCTGACGCCGGCGCGGGCCAGGTGGTAGGCGATGCTGGTACCGATGACCCCGCCACCGATGACGACAACCTCGGCCTGACGCTTCACGGGCGCTCCTTCGGTGGCGCGCCGGTGACGGCCCGGGCCGCGGCAGGGTCCTGGATGCCGGGTCCGGCGCTGTTGTGGGGGACGTGCGGTTCAGCGACCCGGTCGCCGGAGAGGAAGAGGACGTCTTCGGTCATTCCCTCTTCCTGTCCGGATGCCGCTCACCGGAATCAGGACCAGTGCGCCACCGCGTCCAGATGGGGCAGGTGGTGGTCCAGGCGCTCCCGCTTGGTGCGCAGGTAGGTGATGTTGTTCTCGCAGGGCGGGATCAACAGCGGTACCTCTTCGGTGACTTTGATGCCGTGTTCCAGCAACGCCTCGCGTTTGCGCGGGTTGTTGGAGAGCAGGCGGACGCTCGCCACGCCCAGGTCGTGCAGGATCTCGGCGGCGACGCCGTAGTCGCGGGCGTCGACCGGCAGGCCGAGGGCGAGGTTCGCCTCGACGGTGTCCAGGCCCTCCGCCTGCAGCGCCATCGCGCGCAGCTTGGCGAGCAGGCCTATGCCGCGGCCCTCGTGACCCCTCAAGTAGACGACTATGCCCCGGCCTTCGGCGACCACGGCCCGCATCGCGGCGTCCAGCTGGTCGCCGCACTCGCAGTGCTGCGAGCCGAAGGCGTCGCCCGTCAGGCACTCGGAGTGCAGCCGGGTGAGTACGTCGTCCGTGCCGATGTCGCCGTAGACCAGGGCCACTTGCTCGTCACCGCGGTCGTGGTCCAGGTAACCGATCGCCTGGAATTTGCCGTACACGGTGGGCAACGGAGCATTCACGACGCGTTCCGCGCCCCTGGGCTGCGCGGACTTCTGCTTGCCGAGTACGCCAATGTTTTCTGTCATGATCTGGTTCCTAAGCAGAGACGAAAGGCCGTGAAACAATGAATGGTTCGGGCTCACGGACGGCGGCATACGGACTGGTGCCGGCGGACACCACGGAGGACGTACGGGCTAGGGGGGCAGGTGTCTCGGCACAGGTGGCGGTCCTTCCGGTCGGCAGTTTCGAGCAGCACGGCCCGTATCTTCCCCTGGCGACCGACACGCTCGTCGCCTGTGCCGTGGCCCGGGAGATCGCCGCGGCGTACCCGGTGCACCTGCTCCCGCCGGTGACGATCGCCTGCTCGCAGGAGCACGCGGCCTGGCCGGGGACCGTCAGCATCTCTTCCGTGACCCTTCATGCGGTGGTGCGGGACATCGCGGACTCGCTCCGCCGCTCGGGGGTGAAGGCCCTGGTGGTGGTCAACGGGCACGGCGGAAACTACGTACTGGGCAACGTCGTTCAGGAGTCCTCCGCGCGCGGTGAGCGGATGGCGCTGTTCCCGGCCGCCGAGGACTGGGAGGCGGCGCGGGAGCGGGCCGGGGTGCTGACCTCGCTGCTCACCGATATGCACGCGGGGGAAATCGAGACCTCCATTCTTCTGCACGCTCATCCCGAATTGATCCGTCCCGGTTATGAGACCTCCGATTTCGTCGCCGACGACCGTCGCCATCTTCTGACGCTCGGTATGGCCGGCTATACCGAGTCGGGCGTCATCGGGCGCCCGTCGCTCGGCTCGGCGGAAAAGGGGAAGGCACTGCTGGCGAGCCTCGCCGATTCCTTCGGCGCGTATTTCTCGGTGCTGACCGCGGAGGCCTGAGCGGGGGCCGGGTCCGGTACGGCGGTGCCGGGCCCGGCGGTGCGCAGGCCGGTGTACCAGCGGGCGACCAGGACGAACAGGCCGGGCAGGGCGGCGGCGAAGCTGAGCACGCCGTAGATGACGGCGACCGAGAATCCGGTGCTGGCGCCGAGGCCCGCGGCGCCGAACGCCCAGGCGGTGACGCCCTCGCGGGGTCCCCAGCCGCCGACGTTCAGCGGCAGGCCCATGGCGACCAGCGCGAGGACCGCGATCGGCAGCAGCTGGCCGACTGTGGCGGCGGATCCGGCGGCGTGCGCGGCGACCACGAACATCGCGAGGTGGCCGGCCAGGACGACCAGCGAGGAGAGGGCGACGCCGGGCCAGTTGGCGCGGGAGAAGAGTCCGGCGCGCACCTCGTCGAGGGTGGTGCGCAGCGCGCGGCCCCGGCGGGAGGCGGTGGGCGGACGGTTCATCCGTACGGCGGCCACGACGGCGAGCGCGCCGACGGCGGCGAGCAGGACGAGCGGGGCGATGCTGCGGGCGTCGGCCATCACCGGGGAGTCCAGGCCCAGCAGGACCCCCACCCCTACGACGGCCAGCGCGATCTGGCCCGCGACGCGTTCGAGGACGACGGCGCGGACGGCGCGGCCCATGTCGCCGGCGCTCTGTCCGTGGCGTACCGCGCGGTGGACGTCGCCGAGGATGCCGCCGGGCAGGGCCGCGTTGAGGAACAGGGCGCGGTAGTAGTCGGCGACGGCCGGGCCGAGCGGCAGTGTGATGCGCAGCCCGCGCGCCACCAGCGCCCAGCGCCAGGCGCTGAACACCGTGGTGACGACGCCGATCGCGAGCCCGATCAGCAGGGTCGGTACGTCGATGCGGCTCAGGCCGTCCACGAAGACGCCGGTGCCCATGCGCCACAGGAGGACGCCGAGGATGGCTATGCCGGCGACCGAGCCGAAGTGGGTGCGCACCGCGCGGGAGTTCACCCCGGTCAGGATCGCGCGCAGCACGCGGCGGACTCCGGAGGCCCGGTCGGCGGTGGGGCGCGGTGCGGCGACGATCACTCCGATACGGTCGCCGGAGACGGCCGCGCTGTGCAGCGGCGGGGTGTGCGCGGGCCGCCTGTGCACCTCCTCGACGGTGCCACGGTCGCGCAGTTGGAGTGCGACCGGCGCGGTCCGCTCGACGCGCACCCGGCGCCTGGTGGTGCCCGGTCGTGGTGCGACCGTCCTCATCGTCTCGACGCTCATGACGTCCCCCCTGTGGGCCGGGCCAGCGCCAGCAGGTCGCTGTGGTGGACCAGCACGGTCAACTCCCCCGCCGCGCAGGCCGCGAGGCGTTCGCGCAGATAGCGGTCGGCGCGTTCCTTCAGTTCCGGGCGTTCCTCGACGGCCGCGCCGACCCAGCCGCGCAGCCACTCGGCGGTCAGCGCGAGGTCGTCGGGGCCCAGGTGCCAGGCGCTCGGGTGGACGCGGACCGTGGCGCCGCGCGCGGCGAAGGCCTCGCAGGTGACGGTGACGGCGTCCGGGCCGAGGAGTCCGTCGCGCCGCTGGTGGGCGTTGAACGCGTCGGCGATCTCGGCGTCCATCGGGTGGGCCGGGGTGAGTTCGACCCGTCCGGCGACGGAGAGGGTGAGCAGCGCGGGGCAGCCGGCGCCGACGCAGGCGGTGACGAGCGCGTCGACCTCCTCGCGGGTGAGGACGTCGAGGAGTGCGGAGGCCGTCACCAGCGAGGCGCCGACCAGCGCGTCCGGGGTCAACCGGGCCACGTCGCCGCGCCGCGTCTCCACCGTGACGCGGCTGCCGTCGGCGGCGGCACGCGGGGAGGCGACGGCGGCGAAGTGCAGGAGGTAGGGGTCGCGGTCGTGCAGGATCCAGTGCTGGGCGCCGTCCAGGCGCGGGGCGAGCCAGCGTCCCATCGAGCCGGTGCCGCAGCCCAGGTCGTGGATGACGACCCCGGACTTCCCGGGCAGGTTGGCGAGCCGGATGCGCAGCGGGTCGAGGAGTTCGGGGGCCCGCGCGACGGCGTCGGCGCCCTCGCGCAGCTCCAGCCACTCGGGCGCGTAGCGCGGCGGGTCGTCGGGGCCGACGTCCCGCAGCCGTACGGTGGCCCGCTCGCCGGGGCGGGTCGCGGGTCCGGCGCCGGGGATCACGGCGCCGTGCCCGGCCTGCTCGCCGGCATCCGCTGAAACGGTCCCCACCATCATGTCCTCCGGCCCCGGCTGGTCAGCCGTCGCGTCCTTCGTCTCGGGCTGTGCCGGGGCCACCAACATGCCCAGCGGTACGCCCCTGGGGCCCGGCTGGGCCGGGATCCGTCCGGTCTTGCCGCTCGCTCCCGCGGCCGGCGCGGTGGTCGTCTTCCTCATGCCGCCCTCCGGGATTCGCTGGGGAGCCGGGTGAGTACACCGGCGAGGCTGCGGGCCGTGGTGGCCCATCCGTCCAGGGCCGCGCGCCGGCCGCGCGCCGCCGCCTTGAGGCGTCGGCGTACATCCGCCTCGCCGAACCAGCCGCGCAGTTCGGCGGCGAGGGCGGCGGGGTCCTCCGGCGGGACGAGGATGCCGGGCACCCCGCCGTCGGGGGCTCGTCCGACCGCCTCGGGCAGCCCGCCGACGTCCGTGGCCAGCACGGGGATGCCGCGGGCGAGGGCCTCGGTGACGGCCATGCCGTAGGTCTCGGCGTACGACATGAGGACCATGAGGTCGGCGCTCGCGTAGCTGGCGTCGAGCTGGGCGCCGGCCTGCGGGCCCGCGAGGTGCAGCCGGTCCTGGAGGCCGTACTGCCTGATGAGGCCGCGCAGATGGTCGACGTACTCCGGGTCGGTGCCGAGGCCGCCGACGCAGGTGCACGTCCAGGGCAGGTCGGCCGCGGCGGCGAGGGCCTCGATCAGCCGGTGCTGGCCCTTGCGCGGGGTGACGGCGGCGACGCACAGGAGGCGGGAGACGCCGTCGGTGCCGGAGGCGAGGGGGGCGATGTCGGCGCCGGGGGTGGCGACATGGACCCGGTCGGGGGCCAGGCCGTGGTGGGAGACGAGGCGGCGGACCGCCCAGTCGCTGGTGCCGATGACCGCCGACACGGCCCGCAGGACCGTGCGTTCCTTGGCGTCCAGTTCCGCGGCGACGGCGGCTTCGAGGCCGGTCTCGTCGCCGAGCGGGAGGTGGACGAGGACCGCGAGGCCGAGCCGGTCGGCCTCCGGGACGACGATCTCGGGGACTCCGCAGGCCACGAGCCCGTCGAGGAGTACGGCGGCGCCGTCCGGCAACTCGCGCAGCACCCGGGCGAGTTCCGCGCGGGCGGCCTGACCGGGCCGGGGCCACTCGCCGTCGACGGCGTGCTTGTGGACCTGCCAGCCGAAGCCGGGGAGGTCCAGGCTGACCCGCCGGTCGTAGGCGTTGCCGCCGCTCGGCGCGGCCGGGTCGTCGACGCCGCCCGGCATCACGAAGTGCACGGTGCGCAGGGACATGGGGATGATCTCGGCATTCGGGGAGGCCGCGCGCTGTGCGGGCAGGAATCCCAGTGAGGGGGCGCGGTCGATGGTCACGTCGCTCACAGGGCACGCTCGTAACTCGCCCAGGCGACGTGCGACTCGTGCAGGGTGACCTGGAGTGCGGCCAGGCCGCGGGCGCCCTCGCCCAGCGCGCCCTTCTCGATCCGCTCGGCGAGCCGGTCGGCGATGACCTTCGCCAGGAACTCCGTGGAGGTGTTGACGCCGGCGAAGTCGGGCTCGTTGTCGAGGTTTCTGTAGTTCAACTCGCTGACGACGGCGCCCAGTTCCTGGGTGGCCAGTCCGATGTCGACAACGATGTTGTCGTCGTCCAGCTCTGCGCGCCGGAAGGTGGCGTCCACCAGGAACGTGGCTCCGTGCAGGCGCTGCGCGGGGCCGAACACTTCGCCGTGGAAGCTGTGGGCGATCATGATGTGATCGCGGACGGTGATGCTGAACAACGGACGACCCTCCAGGTGCGGCGCGTCTGGTCCCCCGGCTGATCCCTGCCGGGGGATGCCGTGTAGTACGGCTCCTCGCCTCCCCCTGTTCAGCCGACTCTCACTCTTTTCTCAGGTCAGAAGCGCTTGTCGTAGCGGATTGAACGATTCTCAACCGATGTCGGTGTATCGGACCCGGTGGCACAGCGCCGGGATCTCTCCGGAGGCGAGCCTCGGCAGCAGGTCCGGCAGCTCCTCGAAGTCGCTCTCCCCCGTGACCAACGCGTCGAGGGCCGGGTCGGCGAGGAGGTCGAGGGCGAGGGCGAGGCGGTCGGCGTAGGAGCGGTCGGCCCGGTTCGGGGAGACGGTGCCGACCTGGCTGCTGCGGATGACCAGACGGCGGGAGTGGAATGCCTCGCCGAGCGGGAGGCTCACCTTCCGGTCGCCGTACCAGCTCAGTTCGAGGACGGTGCCTTCGGGGGTGAGGAGTTCCAGCGCGCGGGCGAGGCCCTGTTCGGTGGCGCTGGCGTGCACGACGAGGTCGCAGTCGCCGAGCGCGTCCGCCGGGAGCGCGAAACCGACGCCCAGAGCTTCGGCGGTCTCGGCGCGCGCCGGGTCGGCGTCCACCAACTGCACGCGTACGCCCGGGAAGCGGGCCAGCAGCGCGGCCACCGAGCACCCGACCATCCCGCCTCCGACGACGGCGATCCGGTCGCCGATCAGCGGCCTCGCGTCCCACAGGGCGTTGACGGCGGTCTCCACGGTCCCGGCGAGGACGGCCCGCCCGGCCGGCACGGAGTCCGGCACCGGTGTCACGGCGCTCGCGGGGACGACGTAGCGCGTCTGGTGCGGATAGAGGCAGAAGACGGTACGGCCGAGCAGCGCGGCCGGGCCCTCCTCCACGATCCCGACGTTGAGGTAGCCGTACTTGACCGGACCTGGGAAGTCGCCCTCTTGGAACGGTCCTCGCATGGTCGCGTACTGGTTCTCGGGGACGCCCCCGCGGAAGACCAGGGTCTCGGTGCCGCGGCTCACGCCCGACCACAGGGAACGGACCACCACCTCGTCCTCGGCGGGGGCCGGCAGAACGACGTCGCGTATCTCGCCATGACCCGGTGCACCGATCCAAAACGCCCTGGCGGTGCGTTTCATCGGGATCCTCCTGAACGATCGGGAAGCTGTTCACGTACGGGTAACCACAGGCCGCGCACAGTACGCGGCGTTGATCGACTCTGTCATACGGCCGGAGGGTGTGCGGTGGCCCTGAACAACACATACGAAGCAAGGCTGGTCCAGCAGGAGACCGCTGTGGGAGCGGGCGTTCAGATCCTGTTGCTGGCGTTGCTCGGTACGGCGATCGGGATGGGCCCGGCGGGCTGGCTGACCGGACTTGCGTTCGCGATCGCCACCTGGGCGGTGCTCTCCCAGGCCCTGCACAGGACCCGGACGCGCAACTTCGGCCCGGCCAACCGTGTCACGCTCGGCCGCGCCATCCTGGTCGGCGGAGTGACCGCGCTGGTCGCGGACTCCTTCGAGAGCTCGCCCCCGGTCACGCTGCTGGTCGGTCTGACGGCGGTGGCCCTGATCCTGGACGGCGTCGACGGCAAGGTCGCCCGGCGCACCGGCACTTCCACCGCGCTGGGCGCGCGCTTCGACATGGAGGTCGACGCGTTCCTGATCCTGGTGCTCAGCGTGTACGTGTCGACGCAGCTCGGCCCGTGGGTCCTGCTGATCGGCGCCATGCGCTACGCCTTCGTGGCCGCCGCCCGCGTCTGGCTGTGGCTGAACGCCCCGCTGCCGCCGAGCACGGCCCGCAAGACGGTCGCCGCCACCCAGGGCATCCTCCTGCTGCTGGCGGGCTCGGACCTGCTCCCTCACACGGCCAACCTCGCCGTGGTGGCGCTCGCCCTGGGCACCCTGGTGTGGTCCTTCGGCCGCGACATCCTGTGGCTGTGGCGCACCTCCCGCACCGCCCTCGTCGAGGAGGTTCCGGCGGAGGAGAAGCTGCTGGAACTGGTCTCGCAGTAGGGACGGTTGCGCCGAAGGGCCCGGATCACTGGTGATCCGGGCCCTTCGGCGTGCTACGGCAGGCGTGCTACGACTGCGGGGACCGGCTGCGTACGATCGCGAACGCCCCTGCCGCGAGGCCGAGCACGCCCACGATCAGCCCGGCGATGCCGAGCCCGCGGGCGGTCGAGTCGCTGCTGGAGCCCGACGAGGAGGCGGACGTCGTCTTCGTGGCGGTGGCCGCCGTCGAGGCCGAGGCGGCCGGGGTTCCGTCGCCGTCCTCGCTCTCCTTGGCGGTGAGCTTGAGGACGGGCGCCGGGTTCTCCGGCTCGTCGTCGCCGGCCGCGGCCTCCTCGATCCAGCGCACGACATCGCCGTCCGCGTAGGTCTGGAGCGTCTTGAACGTCAACTGGTCGGTGTCCTCGGGCAGTTGGCCGAAGGCGACGTTGAAGTCCTCGTACTGTCCGGCCGCGATCCTCCCGCCGGTCCAGGTGATCTCGGAGACGGCGTCGGTGATGGTGCCGTCGTCGGTCTTGACCGGCGTCTTGAGCTTGCTGGTGGTGACCTTCGCGGTCCAGCCGTTCTGCGGGGTGACCAGCACGCCGAGGACGGGGTGGTCGGTGGGCAGATAGACCTGGACCTTGGTGGTGCTGGACTTGTCCTCCTCGTTGGGGACGCGGAAGGTCAGCACGCCGTCCGTGGCGCCCTTGGCGTAGCTCTCGGGGTGGACGGTGACATGCGCGGAGGCGACGCCGGCGGCGGCCAGGACTCCGGCGGTGGCGAGCGCGGCGACGGTGCCTGCGCGGCGCAGGGTGGTGCGGTATGCGGACATGGTGAGGCGATCTCCGTACGGGAAAAGGAAGGTGGCAGGTCAGACCGGGTACGGGATCGAGATCGGTGGCCCTCTGCGGCTGACCGCGTGCCGCAGGAGGAGCTGGCGGGAGGGGGCCGCGTCGGCGCCGGTGCGGCCGGGACCCACCGTGTGGGCGGGCAGGGGTGCGGGGGCGACCCGCCACCAGGCGACCAGTCCGGGTACGAGGGCGACGGCCCAGCGCAGCAGCGACCACAGTGCGGCCTCCCCGCACCGCAGCCACCAGGCCGCGACGAGGGCGGCGACGACGTGCGCGGCCACGGCGTGCGGGGTCATCGCCTGCGTCTGCCGCATGGAGGCCATGGCGCCCCCCGGCATGGGGGCCATCCCGGCCATCGCCATACCGGCGCGAGGCCGCGCGAGGTCGAAGCCGAGGTGCAGCCCCGCCTGGGTGGCGAGCATGGCGGCACCGATACCGGGCATGGACCGTTCCCGCCCGCCGAGCAGGAACCCCATGGCGAACACGACGAGGAACCCGGCGCCGTCCGCCCACAGCGGGGGCGTCGCACCGGTGGCGAGCCCGTGCCCGGCGGCAGCCAGCAGCACACACACCGCGGCGAACACCGCGGCGCGCAGGCTCCGTACCGCCGGGGATGCGCTCATGGTGACGGATCCTCCCACGGGCCGCTGCCGCCGTTGCCGTCGATGGCTGTTTAGGGGGCAGCTCATATCTGGTTCATGGCTTGGTACGGCGGTGACGCGTGGGGCGTTCAGTGCGGGTGGGCGGACTCGTGCGCGGATGCGTCGATTTACCGGGATACGGCGGCCGGGACGCCCGCGCGCGGCATCAGCGTGACCGCCGCGACCGGTACGGCGGCCAGCACCAGCCACGGAACGGCCGCGGGCAGCCCCGTGTCGAGGAGCGTGCCGGTGACCGCGCTGCCGAGGAGGACGATCAGCCCGGAGACGGAGGACAGGGCCCCGGTGTAGAGACCGAGGCGGCCGGGTTCGGCGAGATCCGGGACCCATGCGCGGGCGACGGGCGCGATGAGCATCTGGCCGATGGTGAGCAGCACGACAAGGGCGGTGGCGGGCAACAGCCCGGTGGCGCCGGTGAGTTGGGCGGGTCGGGCCACGGCGACGGCCGCGAATCCTACGGCGATCAGCAGCAGCCCGGCCGCCATGGACCGGCGCGGATCGAGCCGCTCCCCCGCCCACCGGGTGACCGGCAACTGCGCGGTCACCACGAGCAGCGAGGACAGCGCGAACAGCCAGGCCAACGGCGCCTGCGAGCCCGCCGCCCGCTCGACCTCCTCGGGCAGGGCCAGATAGAGCTGGTTGTAGGCGAGGAGATAGGCGCCGTAGGCGCAACACAGCGCCAGGAAGGGCCGGTTGCGTACGAGAGCCCGGGTACCGCGCCTCTCCGTCATCCGCGCCCGCCCGGGGATGTGCTGCGGCAGCAGCCGGGCGTGCCCCGCGAGCACGAGCACGAAGATCCCGGCCCCGGCGAGACAGGTCACCCGGAAGTCCACCGAGAGCAGCAGCGCACCGAGCAACGGCCCGACGAACGCGCCGACTTGACCCGCGACGGTGAACAGCGCCAACACCCGCGTCCGTTGGCCACCACCGACCTCCTCCCACTCGACGGCCTGGCGTGCGACCTCGGACTCGACGGCCGGTGAGAAGAGGGCGGCGGCGAACCCGATGAGCAGCACGGCGCCGACGACCGCCGACGTCCGTTCCGCGTACCCGAGCCAGCCGAACCCGGCGATCCGCAGCACACACCCGGCGAGCACCACGGGCCGCACCCCGTAGCGGTCGGCCAGTGCTCCGCCGACCACGAACAGCCCCTGCTGGCTGAAGGTCCTCAGCCCCAGCACCAGTCCGACGAGCCAGCCCGCCATGCCGATCACGTCCGCAAGGTGCTCGGCGAGGAACGGCAGCACGGCGAAGAAGCCGAGGTTGAAGGCGAGTTGGGTGAGGATCAGCAGCCGGAGCAGCGGCGGGAGCGGAGTCCGTACGACGGTCGCCGTGCTCACCGGGCCGCCAACTCCCCTTGTCCTGCGGCTCGTAGGCTGCCCGCCGCCGTCACCGCGAGGGCGCCGAGCAGGGCGAGGACGGCGGCGGGGGCGAGGACGGCCCAGGGGGCGCGTTCGGCGTAGGGCTGGTTCTCGGCGAGGAGGAGGCCCCATTCCGGGGAGGGCGGTTGGGCGCCGAGGCCGAGGAAGCCGAGCGAGGCGAGGGCGAGGGCGACACCGGGCAGGCGCAGCAGCGCGTGCCGGGCGACTGGCGGCAGGACGGCGGGCAGCAGCGAACGGCGCAGGACGTGCCGACGACCCGCGCCCAGGCCCCGGGTGGCGGTCACATGCAGGGTGGCGCGTTCCTGCCGCAGCAGTGCGGAGGTGTGCGCGGCGAGGGGAGTCCAGGCCAGGAGGGCGACGGCGAGGGCGGGCGTACCGCTCCCGCCGCCGGCCACCGCGGAGACCAACAGGGCGGCGAGGACGGGCGGTACGGCGTTCACCGTGTCGACGAGGGGGCCGGACAGCCGGGGCAGCAGTCCCAGCAGAACGCCGGCGACAAGCGCGACGGCACTGATCCCGAGGGCGAGCAGCAGGGTGTCGACGGCCCCGTGGGCGATCCGCGCGAGCAGATCACGGCCGAGCGCGTCGGTGCCGAACGGGTGCGCCCGGGTGGGGTGTTGGAGGCGCAGTCCGGTGTTCAGGGCGAGGGGGTCGCGGGGCAGGCCGAGCGCGAGGACGCCGAGGAGGAGAGCTCCGTACACAAGTGGCGCAATCCGTCGGGGTGTTGGGGCAGGTCCGTGGAGGGAGGGCAGGGCCCCGGCTCGCAGTGCCGGTCCGGCGAGGAGGCGGGTGGCGAGTCGGCAGAGTCCGGCGGCGAGCGCGGCGAGCAGGAGCAGGGCGAGGGTGCCGGCCTGGAGGACGGGCAGGTCCTGGGCCAGGGCGGCCTGGAGGGTGGTGCGGCCGAGGCCGGGGATGTCGAAGACCTGCTCGACGGCGACGGCCCCACCGGTCAGCCCGACGACGAACAGCCCCGTGTTCGGCAGCAGTCCGGGCAGACACCGGCGTACGGCCTGCCGGGCGATGCGCCGCCCGGGAAGTCCGCGCGCGGCGGCGGCCCGCGCCCACGGCTCGGCGAAGGCGCCGGGCAGCAGATCGTCGAGCAGCCGCCCCAGCACGGCCCCGGCGGGCAGCCCGAGCGCGAGCGCGGGCAGCACCGTCCACTGCGGCCCGTACCACCCGAGTGCCGGGAGCCAGCCCAACTGCACCCCGACGACGGTGGCGAGCACGGACGCGGTGAGGAACTCGGGGAGCGCGGCGAGGGCGGCGGAGGCGGTGCCGCCACCGGGACGGTCGCCGCATTGCCAACCGCCGCCGCCGGAACGTCCCCTCGCGCGCCCGCCGCGTCGCAGCGTGCCCGCGCACACCGCCCCCGCGGTCAGCACGGCCACCGAGAGTGCCGTGGTCATCAACAGCAAGGACGCGCCCAGGGCTTGGAGCACTCCGGGCATGACCTCCGCGCCGGAGATCCACGACCGGCCGGCGTCGCCGCGCGGGAGGCCGCCGAGCCACTGGGCGAGCAGTCGCAACGGCCCGTCGTCGAGGCCGAGTTGGGCGCGGATCGCGGTGAGGACCTCGGGGTCGGGGTCGCGTTCCGCCGAGCGTGCCCTGAGTACGGTGAGCGCCGGGTCGGTGTGCGAGAGCCAGGGCAACAGGCCCACGGCGCAGACGAGTCCGGCCGAGAGAAGGGTGCGCCACAGCAGCGCGGCCGTGCGGTGCGGCATGGTTCAGCGCCGGGTTCCGGTGCCGACGAGGGTGCGCTCGTACGGGTCGAGGAGGACACCCTCGACGGAGTCGCCGACGCCGGTGACGACGCGCTGGTGGACGAGCGGCACGACCGCGTCGGTGCCGAGGATCTCGGCCTCGGCGGCCATCGCGGCGCTCTGCCGCGCGGAGGTGTCGGCGGCACCCTCGGCCTTCGTCACGGCCCGGTCGACACCCTTGTCGCACAGCTGGGCCAGGTTGTAACCGCCGTCGCAGGTGTAGTCACTGGCCAGCACGGCGACCGGATCACCCGTGTCCACCAGGGTGTTGCGGGCCGCGACGAACGCGTCGAACCTCCCGGCCAGCGCGTCGCTCTCGATCCGGGAGTACTCGCGCACCTCCAACTCGACCCGGAATCCGGCCCTTTCCAGCTGCTGCTTCAACACCTGGGCCGCTTCGGGCAGTTCGGGCCGGTTGTCGTACGTGGCGAGGGTGATCGAGGTACCGTCGGGCACCGTCGCCTTCGCCCGCCCGACCGGCTGTTCGCGCTTACCGGCGGCCCAGGTGACGGCGGGGCCGTAGATGCCGGTTCCCGCGTCGGCGTGACCTTCGTAGACACCCTTGGCCAGCGCGCCGGTGTCGACGGCCTCGCGCACGGCGGCCCGGAGCTTCGGGTCCTTGAACGAACCTGTAGCGGTGTTGAGTTGGAGGCTGGTGGTGCGGGTCGTCGCCGTCTCCCGGCGAGTGGCCGTCTTGAGGGTCGCGGCCTGGGCGACGGGTATCGCCTCGGCGATGTCGACCTGCCCGGTGCGCAGCGCGTTGGTGCGGGCGGTGCCGTCGGCGATGAACCGCGCGTCGATGCCGGAGGCGTGGGCGAGCCCGCCCCAGTAGTCGTCGTAGCGGTCGAGGGTGGCGGCCGTGGAGCCGGTGACCTTCGTCAGTTCGAAGGGGCCGGTGGCGGTGCCGACAGGGTCGACGCGACCCTTCACGTTCTCGTACGCCTTCGGGGAGAGGACGGCGAGGGCGGGACCGGCGAGCCGCAACGGCAGTACGGGATCCGGGGAGTCGGTGGTGACGCGTACCCGGTCGCCGCCCGCGGGCTCGGCGGTGAGGGTGACGCCGGAGAGGGCGGCGGGGGCGGGCTTCGCCTCGGTGGCACGGGTGAGGGCGGCGGCAACCCGGGCCGGGGTGACGTCGGTGCCGTCCTGGAAGGTGGCCTCGCGCAGCGTGAACAGCCAGCCGCGGTCGCTCTCCCGCCGCCAGGACCGGGCGAGCGCGGGCGCGGCGGAGCCGTTGGCGTCCAGGGAGGTCAGGCCCTCGGTGACACCGAGCCGGCTGAGGATGGTGGCGTCGGCGCCGTACGGGGAGAGGTTCTCGGCGGGTGGGAACGCGAGGGCGACGCGCAGCCGGGAACCGGACTTCCCGGTCGTGTCCCCGCTCTCCTCACCGGCGGAGGCGAAGCAGCCGGTGAGCAGCGGGGCGAGGGCGAGCCCAAGGAGCAGTCGGGCGGGACGGGTTCGTCGGAATCGCATCGCGGTCATCGCTCCATCGCCAGTTCGAAGTGCACGATTCCCTGGCCGCCGGCCGGGTCGTCGCGCTCGTCGTGCACGACCTTGCCGAGCGACCGCCAGAAGGCCTCGGCGCCGGGCACGGCGGGGTCGGTGTGCAGATACGCGGCGCGGTAGCCGCCGTCGGCCGCGGCGAACGCGAGCAGTTCGGCGACGAGGCGCCGGGCGAGGCCGCGGCGGCGGTGCGCGGGGCGGACGTAGACGCGCCGCAGTTGCGCGGTCTCGCCGGAGGGGTAGCGCTCGGCGAGTTCGCGCGGGTTCGGCGGGTGGACCGGTCCACGGGAGTCGAGCGCGCCGGTGGCGACGACCTGGCCGTCGGCCGGGTCGAGCGCCACGAGGAGGGTGTGGCGGGCCGGAGCGAGGTAGGCGGCGGCCGGGTCGATGACGTCGGCGTGCCAGCGGGGCACATAGCCGGTGGCGAAGTCGCGGTAGACGGTGTCGAGCATCACGGCACGCGCACCGTCGAGGTCGTCCGGGCCTGCCGCCCTGATGCAGTAGTTGAGCACTTGCATATCTTATGCATTAAGACTCCCATCCTTGATCACTCCCGTGATCGCTCTCGATTTGACAGCCCGGCGGCCGACCCCTAAAACCTAGCCACATGACATTCATTTTCAAAACCGCGAAAGCGACGGACCGGTAGTGCGCGTCGCGTTCGTCGGCAAGGGCGGCAGCGGAAAGACCACGCTGTCGGCCCTCTTCGCCCGACAACTGGCCCGTTCCGGCGCCCCCGTGCTCGCCATCGACGGCGACATCAACCAGCACCTGGCCGAGGCCCTGGCCCCCGGCACCGAACCGGTCACCGCCCCGCCCCTGGCCGACCGGCTGGCCGAGCTCAAGGACTACCTGCGCGGCTCCAACCCGCGCATCGCCTCCCCCGAGGCCATGATCAAGACCACCCCGCCGGGACGCGGCTCACGCCTGCTGCGGCTGCTCGGCGACGACGAGGTGCACGCCCGGCACGTGGCCCGGGCGGGTGACGTACCGCTGATGGCGACGGGCGAGTTGGCGGAGAGCGACCTCGGGGTGGCCTGCTACCACTCCAGACTCGGCGCGGTGGAGCTGTACTTGAACCACCTCGTCGACACCCCCGGCGAGTACGTGGTGGTCGACATGACGGCGGGCGCCGACGCCTTCGCCTCCGGCCTGTTCACCCGCTTCGACCTCACCTTCCTGGTGGCCGAACCCACCCGCAAGGGCGTCTCCGTCTACCGCCAGTACCGGGACCACGCACGGGAGTTCGGGATCCGGATCGCCGTGATCGGCAACAAGGTGACCGGCGAGGACGACCTGCTCTTCCTCAAACACGAGGTGGGCGACGACCTGTTGACCCACTTCGTCCACTCCCCCGCCGTCCGCGCCGCCGAACAGGGCCGGTCGGAGGGCGAGTTGGAACCGCACAACGCGCACGCCCTACGTGTGTTGCGCGAGGCCGTGGACTCCTGCCTCCGGGACTGGCCGACCCTGCACCGCCACGCCGTCGAGTTCCATCTGCGCAACGCACGGGCCTGGGCGGACCGGGCGACGGGCCTGGACCTCGCCGCCCAGGTGGACCCGGACTACGTACCGGGCCCGCCGGCACTGACCTGACGACCGCCCCACCCCGCCTCACCCCCCACCACTCCCAACTACCCGACAGGACACCCCTTTTCATGTCTCTCGACGTCTCCCCGAAGCTCCTCGCCGAAGCCGAACACGGTGACATCCGCGAGGCGGACTTCGTGGACACTGTCCGCACGTCCCTGCCGTACGCCTACGACCTCGTCGCCGGCCTCGCCGCCGAACTCCACGACGGCACGGCCGACTTCACCGACAACCAGACCCCGCCGCCGTCCGAGAAGGAACGCGGCCAGCTGCTGCGGGCGTTGGCCAGCGACGCGATCCGGGGCAGCCTGGAGCGTCACTTCGGGGTGGCGCTGGCCTTCCAGAACTGCCACCGGGTGGCGGCGTTCCGGCCCGCGGCACGGGACGGCGAGACGTACGCCAGGTTCACTTCACTGCGGTCCCAAGTGCTGAACCAGTCACCGGAGTTCAGGGACTGCTGACGGGCAGCACCAGCGCGACGAACCGCTCGGCGTCGTCCAGCCACGGCATGTGTCCGGCGCCGGGCTGGACCACGAACTCGGCGTCCGGGAACAGTTCCGCGTACCGGGCCAGCACCTGCGGCGGAGCGGAGATGTCGAACTCCCCGGCGAGAACGCGCACCGGGGAGGTGAAGCCGGCCAGCGCCGCGCGGGTGTCGGCCGGGCCGAAGGCGCCTTCGGCGGCGTAGACGGCCGCGGCCTCCGCGTTCTTCTCCTTCGCGTCGGCCTCCTCGAAGGCTCGTGCCGTCTCGTCCCAACGGGCGTGGGCGAAGGGCGAGATGGCCTCCCAGGAGTCGGGCGTGGCCCGCCCGGCGGTGATCTCCTCCAGGGCGGCGAACGCGGGCCCGAACCACGGTTCGGACCCGCGCAGCCGCGCGACCCGCAGCCGGTCCTCGGCCGAGATCTGGATGCCGACCGCGTAGACGCTGGGAGCGACCAGCGTCAGCCGGGCCACCCGGTCGGGGTGGCGGGCCGTGTACAGCGCGGCCAGGTTCGCGCCGGCCGAGTGCGCGAGCAGGTCGATCCGGTCCAGGCCGAGGTGTTCGCGCAGCGCCTCGACGTCGTCCACGAGCCGGTCGCAGCGGTAGGACGCCGGGTCCCGCGGCACCTCGGACGCGCCCGTGCCCCGGAGGTCCAGCCGGATCAGCCGCCGGTGGGCGCTCAGGCCGCCGAGGGTGCCGAGGTAGGACGAGTCCCGCATCGGTCCGCCGGGCAGGCAGACCAGGGGCGGGCCGTCGCCGAAGACGTGCGCGGCGAGGCGGGTTCCGTCGGGTGCGGTGAAGGTCGGCATGGACGTGAGCGTGTCAGGGGGCACGATGTGCGGCAACTTGATTCCCGGGTACGGCTCGGCGCCCCGCGTGCGGCGGACGGGCCGGTCCGGTTCCGCGCTCCGGACCGGCCCAGCTCTCACTGCTTCTGTTCGACCCGCACCCAGTCCACCTCCGCCTGAACTCCCCCGGCCGCGACCTTGTCGACGCTCGACTGCGGCAGGCCCCGGTAAGGCGTGGTCACCTGGTTCCAGCCGGCCGGATACGCGCCGCCCAGCGCGAGGTTGAGGACGACGTACTGGTTGTGGTCGAAGACCCATTGCCCGCGCGTGGATTCGAGTTTGTTGCGGGTGGTCTCCTGGACGAGGTTGTCGTCGACGGAGAAGCGCATCGCGGTCGGGGTCCATTCGACGGCGTACGTGTGCCACTGGTCGGCGGTGCCGCCGTTCGGGTAGGTCTGGCGGGCGCCGATGTTGCCGTCCGCCGAGTAACCGGGGCCGTGCAGCGAGGTGCTGGTCCAACTCGCGTAGCCGATGTTCTCCATGATGTCGGTCTCGCCGGAGGCCGGCCAGGAGACCGACGGGTTGTCGACGTTGCTGCCGAGCAGCCAGAAGGCGGGCCAGAATCCGTCGCCGACCGGCAGCTTCATACGGGCGCTGACCTTGCCGTACGTGAAGTCGAACTTGGTGTTGGTGTCGATGCGGCCCGACGTGAAGTCGTAGGTGCCGCCGCCCGCCCGGGTGCAGCCCTCGCAGTACTTCGCCGCGAGGATCAACTCACCGTTCTGCGTACGAACGTTGTCCGTCGAGTCGACGTACGCCTGGGACTCGCCGTTGACCGGGCCCATCTCCGTGCCGGTCCGCAGGACCCGCCACTTGGAGCGGTCCAGGGCGGTGGAGGTGAAGTCGTCGAAGAACGTCGTCCGGTACGTCCCCGACTGGTCGCCGGGGAGGGCCGGGTAGGCGGCGGACGCGTTGCCGCCGGTGCCCCAGACCTGGAACTCGTAGAGGGAGTAGCCGAATTGGGCTGTGTAGGGGGCCGGGTTGTAGAAGGAGCGGCGTTCCTTGCCGAGCATGCGGACGTAACGGCCGGTGACCGGCTGGGGCAGGGTCACCGTGTCGTGGCGGCCCGTCGCGTCGGCGGGGGCCTGAATGTTCGCCCTCCGCGCGACGATGTCGGCGGCCGGCGGCTCGTACACCGTGTGCCAGGTGCTGTTGTCGTCGGAGACCTGGAGCAAGTAGTCGACGGCGTAGGCGGATTCCCAGTAGAAGTCGACCGTGTCGATCGTCGAGGTGGCGCCGAGGTCGACCGAGACCCAGCGGTCGGCGTTCCAGTCGCTGGACCAGCGGGTCGCGTCGTCCTTGAGGTTGGCGGGCCAGCCTCCGTCGGTGACGTACGACGGTGAATTGCCGTTGTGCTGGTAGTAGTTGGAGTACGCGGGGTGGTTCAGGGCGAGGTTGATGCGCGTCGTGGACGCGGGGGCCGGTTCGCCGCCGTAGACCTTGAAGGAGTAGAGCGAGTAGCCGTAGGGCGTGGCCCGTTCCAGGCCGCGCAGGCGGATGTAGCGGCCCGTCGCCTCCTGGGGGTGGGTGCTCGTGGTGACCGAGCCGCCGGTGCCGGCCGTCTCCGTGTAGAAAGGGGTCCAGTCGGTGCCGTTCTTCGAGATCTCCAGGACGTATCTCTTGCCGTAGGCGGCCTCCCAGTCGAGGGTGACGCGGTCGACGCGGAGGGTGGTGCCGAGGTCGAGGCGGATCCAGGCGTCGTCGGCGAAGTTGCTGGACCAGCGGGTGACGCCGTCGCCGTCAAAGGCGAGGCCGGGGGTGGTGCCGGCGTTCTCGCTGCCGGAGGCGGTGACGGCGGCCGGGTTCGCCGCGTAGGCGGCGGCCGCGCGGTCGGTGTCCCAGGTCGCCGCGGCGGCGGCCTGCGCGGCGGGGGCGGCGAGGGCCGGGGTGGCGCAGAGCAGGGTCAGCGCGGTGAGCGCCGTGAGCAGGGTGCGGGTTCGCATGCGGGTCTCCCTGAGGGGCGGATCTCCTTCTGGGGGTGCTCGTGCTGACGTGCGCATGACATTCACGGGGTTGATGGAACTGACGGGACTCATGGGGTTGACGGAACTCATAGGACTGCTGGGGCTGTTGGTGCCCCGGTGGGCGCGGGCTCCCCCGCCCGCACCCACCGGGGCGGTCTCGGTCAGGCCGCGCGCCGGGCCCGGCTGCGGTGGTCGCGGATGATCTCCGCGTACCGGTGGCCGGAGCCCTTGATCGTGCGGACCTGGGTGTCGTAGTCGACGTGGACCAGTCCAAAGCGCTTCTCGTAGCCGTACGCCCACTCGAAGTTGTCGAGCAGCGACCAGGCGAAGTACCCGGCCAGCGGGGCACCCTTGCGGGCCGCCGAGGCGCAGGCGGCGAGGTGCTGGACCAGGTAGTCCTGGCGCTCCGGGTCGTCGACGGTGCCGTCGGGGCGTACGACGTCGGGGAACGAGGAGCCGTTCTCGGTGACGTAGATCCGGCGCGGGTCGTACTCCTCGGTGAGGCGCAGCAGCAGGGTCTCGATGCCGGAGGCGTCGATCTCCCAGTCCATGCCGGTGCGAGGGACGTCGAGGCGGCGCACGGCGCGGGTGAAGGGGGCGGGGCCGGTGGGGTCGTCGGCGACGGTCGCCGGGAAGTAGTAGTTCAGGCCGAGCCAGTCCATCGGGGCGGCGATGGTCGCCAAGTCGCCCGGCTGCTCGGGGAGTTCGACGCCGTACGTCTCGACCATGTCGGCCGGGAAGCCGCGGCCGTGGACCGGGTCGAGCCACCAGCGGTTGACGTGGCCGTCCTGCCTGCGGGCGGCCTGCACGTCCTCGTCGCGGTCGCTGGCGGGGTACACCGTGGAGAGGTTGTTGACGATGCCGACCTGGGCGTTCGGGGCGGCGGCACGGATCGCCTGGGCGGCGAGGCCGTGGCCGAGGAGCAGGTGGTAGGAGGCTCGGACGGCGGCTGTTAGATCGGTCCAACCGGGTGCCATCTTGCCTTCGAGGTGGCCGATCCAGGCCGAGCAGGACGGCTCGTTGAGGGTCGTCCAGTGGGTGACGCGGTCGCCGAGCCGTTCGGCGACGACCGAGGCGTACGCGGCGAAGTGCTCGGCGGTCGCGCGCTCGGGCCAGCCGCCGCGGTCCTGGAGCGCCTGGGGCAGGTCCCAGTGGTAGAGGGTGACGGAGGGGGTGATGCCCGCCTCCAGGAGTCCGTCCACCAACTCGTCGTAGAACGCGAGGCCCTTGGGGTTGACCGGGCCGTCGCCGCCGGGGACCACCCGGGGCCAGGCGATCGACAACCGGTAGGCGTTGGCGCCGAGTCGGCGCATCAGACCGATGTCCTCGCGCCAGCGGTGGTAGTGGTCGCAGGCGACGTCGCCGTTGTCGTCGTTGTCGATCTTGCCGGGGGTGTGCGAGAAGGTGTCCCAGATCGACGGCGAACGCCCGTCCTCGGCGACGGCCCCCTCGATCTGGTACGCCGCGGTGGCCGTGCCCCACAGGAAGTCGTGCGGGAGTGCGGCGAAGTCGATGGTCACTGAAGTCCCTTTACGGTCAACGGAGTTGGTCGGGTCGGTCACTTGACGGCGCCCGCCGTCAGCCCGGCGACGAGATAGCGCTGCAGCAGCAGGAAGCCGGCGACCACGGGCACGCTGACGACCAGCGAGGCGGCCATGATCTGGTTCCAGTACACGTCGTTGAGCGTGGAGTAGCCCTGGAGTCCGACGGCGAGGGTGCGGGTGGAGTCGTTGGTCATCACGGAGGCGAAGAGGACCTCGCCCCACGCGGTCATGAAGGCGTAGACGGCGACCGCGACGATGCCGGGGATCGCGGCCGGTACGACGACCCGCAGCAGTGCGCCGAGCGGACCGCAGCCGTCCACCAGCGCCGCCTCGTCCAGGTCCTTCGGGACGGAGTCGAAGTAGCCGATCAGCATCCAGATGGAGAAGGGCAGCGAGAAGGTGAGATACGTCAGGATCAGGCCGCCGCGCGAGCCGAACAGGGCGATGCCCGTGGCGTTGCCGATGTTGACGTAGAGAAGGAACAGCGGGAGCAGGAAGAGGATGCCCGGGAACATCTGGGTCGACAGGACGGTGACCGTGAAGACGCGCTTGCCGCGGAACTCGTAGCGGCTGACGGCGTAGGCGGCGAAGACGGCGATGACCACCGAGCAGACCGTCGCGGCGACGGACACGATCAGCGAGTTCATGAAGTACTTCGCCAGCGGGACCGTCGACCAGATGTCGATGTACGGGCGGATCGTGAGCCCGCTCGGCAGCCAGCGGAACTTGCCCGTGACGTCCGAGAGCGGTTTCAGGGAGCTGGAGAGCATGACGTACACCGGCACCAGGACGAAGCCGGTGAGCAGGGTGAGGAAGATCCGCCGCGACCAGATGAAGGAGCGGGGCGGGGCCATGGGCGAGGTGGGGCTAGACATCGGCGGTTTTCCGTCCGCGTGAGGTGAACACGAGATACACGCCGGTGACGACGAGCAGGAACAGCAGCAGGAGGACCGACATCGCCGAGCCGGTGCCGAAGTTCCAGGTGACGAACGACGCCTGGTAGATGTGCACCGAGATGAGGTCCGCGGCCTCGGGGGCCGACCTGCCGAACAGGACGTACGGCGTGTTGAAGTCGTTGAACGTCCACAGGAACAGCACCAGGACCAGGACCTGGTTGACCGGGCGCAGGGACGGCAGGGTGATGCGGCGGATCTGCTGCAGGAGGCCGGCGCCGTCGATGGAGGCGGCCTCGTACAGCTCCTTGGGGATGTTCTGCAGGCCGGCCATCACGATGAGGAAGGCGAACGGCCAGCCCTTCCAGACCGAGACGATCAGCAGCGCGTAGAAGCTGTTGTCGCCGATCAGCCAGAACGACGGCTTGTCGGTGAGGTGCAGTTGGTCGTGCAGGACGTGGTTCACCAGGCCGTTGTCGTGCTGGAACATGAACACCCAGGTGATGACCGCCGCGTAGACCGGCAGCGCGTACGGGATGAGGAAGAGCGCTCTCAGAAAGCCACGGCCGCGGAAGTTGTCCTGCATGTAGATCGCGGTGACCGTGCCGATCAGCCAGCAGAAGGCGACCGAGAGCAGGGTGAAGCCGACGGTGACGAAGAAGGAGTGGAGGAGCGCCTTGCCCACGGGAGCGTCGAAGTCCACCGACACCTTGTAGTTGTCGAAGCCGGACCAGGGCGCGGTGCCCCAGTCGCGGATGTAGAACTGGGTGAGCTCCTTGAAGCTCATGACGATACCGATGACCATCGGCACCAGGTGGACCAGGAGTTCGAGGACCAGCGCGGGCAGGAGCAGCAGGTAGGGCAGTCCGATACGGCGGATCCGTTCGCCGCGCCGCCGGCGCGGGCCGGGGGCCGCCGGGTCGGAAGGGTTCTTCCGCACGGCGGCCTCCGGGGTGACAGTGCTCGTCACAGTCGCACTCACTTCGCCGGCATCTGCTGCTGGGCCTTTTCGAGCTCCGCCTTGACCGAGGCGGTGGTGACCGCGCGTCCGGCGGCGGCATCGGCGAACAGGTTCTTGACGGCCGTACCGACCGCCGTCTCGAACTGCGACTCGTCGGCGACCTGCGGCAGCGCGGCGGCGCTGGTGGCGAGAGTGTTCTTCAGGACGGCGTTCGCGGGGGTGTTGAACGCGGTGTCCGTCTGCGCGGTCTTGACCGGCGGGATGGAGCTGTAGGCGGTGTTGAGGATCTTCTGCTCGGCGTCGCTCGTCATGAACTTCACGAACTTGGTGGAACCGTCCAAGTTGTTCGTGTTCTTGAAGACGGCCAGGTTGATGCCGGCCACCATCGAGTTGACCTGCGTGCCGGTGCCGGGGGTGCCGGACTGCACGGGTATCGGGGCGATGCCGTACGCGCTGTCGCTCATGCCCTGGGACTTGAGGTTGGCGGACGCGGACTGCCACATCAGCATCGCCGTCTTGCCCTTGGCGAAGTCGCTCACGGACTGGTTCTGCGCGTACTCGGCGTTGCCGACCGGGATGACCTTGTCCTTGGCCATCAGGTCGACGTACTGCTTGACGGCCGCCACCACACCGTCGTTGGTGAAGTCGGCCTTTCCGTCGGCGGTGAAGAAGTCGGCGCCGTGCTGCTTGGCGAAGACGAAGGTGTGGTGGATGTTCTCGGAGACGTTGGCGCCCTCGGCGCCGAGGACCTGCTTGCCCTTCGCCTGGATCTTCTTGCCGTCTGCCACCAACTCGGCCCAGGTGGCGGGGGGTTGGGCAATGCCCGCGTCGGCGAAGATCTGCTTGTTGTAGTAGAGCGCGTACGCCATCGAGTAGAGCGGGACAGCGGCCGGGTCCTTGCCGGTGGCGCCGGTCGAGCCGAGCGCGGAGTCGACGAAGCGGTCCTTGCCGCCGATCTTCGCGAAGTTGGCCGCGTTCCACGGCAGGAAGGCGCCGGTGGCCTGGAGGGAGGCGCTCCAGGTGTTGCCTATGTTCAGGACGTCGGGGCCCTGGCCGGAAGTCGTCGCGGTCAGGATCCGGTTGAGCAGGTCGGACCAGGGCACGACCTCCAGCTTCACCGTGATGCCGGTCTGCTTCTTGAACTTGTCGAGCTCGGGCTGCAGGACCTTCTTGTCGATCGCGATGCTGGCGCCCTGGTTGGAGGCCCAGTAGGTGAGCGTCTTGGGCGAGTCGTTGGATCCCCCACCCGTGGACGAACCGCCTCCGCAGGCCGTGGCCGCCAGGGCGATTGACATGGTGACGGCGCCTACGGCCGCGGCTCGGATGCTGCGCATACTCCGGGTGTCCCTTCAGGGAATGCACTCACGACTTAATTTAGGACGTGAGTTAAACCTCGGAAGGAAGACGCGTCAAGAGTTTGGACGCCACTCGTCGAACTCGGTCGTACCTCTTGACGGCCGCGTTCACGGACCTGAAGCATTCCCCCGCGAGAGAGCGCTCCCAACCCCACCGGCGTTCATTTCATGAACAAGGAGAGCCGCCTTATGTCCTCAGTGCGACGCAGAACCGTTCTCGGCGCGGCCGCGGCCGCATCGGCGCTGGCCGGCCTGCCCACCGCCGCCTCCGCCGCCGCCTCCACCCCCACCCCCACCGCGGTGACACCGCGCGCCCTGCCCGGAGGCGGCGACCTCGGTCCGAACGTCATCGTCTTCGACCCGTCGACCGCCGGCATCCAGGCCAAGCTGGACCAGGTCTTCGCCCAGCAGGAGACGGCCCAGTTCGGCACCGGCCGCTACGCCTTCTTCTTCAAGCCCGGCACCTACTCCGGGCTCAACGCCCAGCTCGGCTTCTACACCTCGATCGCGGGCCTCGGCCTCTCCCCCGACGACACAACCATCAACGGCGACGTCACCGTCGACGCGGGCTGGTTCAACGGCAACGCCACCCAGAACTTCTGGCGTTCGGCGGAGAACCTCGCGCTCGTGCCCGTCAGCGGAACCAACAGGTGGGCCGTGGCTCAGGCGGCCCCCTTCCGTCGTATGCACGTACGCGGCAACCTCAACCTCGCGCCCAACGGCTACGGTTGGGCCAGCGGCGGCTACATCGCCGACAGCCGGATCGACGGCCAGGTCCAGCCGTACTCGCAGCAGCAGTGGTACACCCGGGACAGCGCGATCGGCAGCTGGCTCAACGGCGTCTGGAACATGGTCTTTTCGGGCGTCCAGGGCGCCCCCGCCCAGAGCTTCCCGAACCCCGTGTACACCACCCTCGCCACGACCCCCGTCTCCCGCGAGAAGCCCTTCCTCTACCTCAACGGCACCGAGTACCGCGTCTTCCTCCCCGAGAAGCGCACCAACGCGAGTGGCGTGACCTGGGGCAACGGCACCCCGCGCGGCACCTCGCTGTCGCTGTCGCAGTTCTACGTCGCGAAGCCGGGCGTCACGGCGGCGACCCTCAACCAGGCTCTCACGCAGGGACTTCACCTCCTGCTGACGCCGGGCATCTACCATCTCGACCAGCCGATCCAGGTGAACCGCGCCAACACCGTTGTCCTGGGCCTGGGTTACGCGACTCTCGTCCCCGACAACGGAGTCACGGCCCTGAAGACCGCCGACGTGGACGGCGTACGCCTGGCCGGGTTTCTGATCGACGCGGGCACGGTCAACTCCAACACCCTGCTGGAAGTGGGCCCTTCGGGCACGACGAAGGACCACTCCGCCAACCCGACCACCGTGCAGGACGTGTTCGTCCGCATCGGCGGCGCGGGCGCGGGCAAGGCCACCACCAGCATGGTCATCAACAACCGGCACACCATCGTCGACCACACCTGGCTCTGGCGCGCCGACCACGGAACGGGCATCGGCTGGGACGTCAACCGGGCCGACTACGGCCTCGTCGTCAACGGCGCCGACGTACTGACCACCGGCCTGTTCGTCGAGCACTTCAACAAGTACGACGTGCAGTGGAACGGCGAGCGGGGCCGCACGATCTTCTTCCAGAACGAGAAGGCGTACGACGCCCCGAACCAGGCGGCCATCCAGAACGGCTCGATCAAGGGGTACGCGGCCTACAAGGTCGGTGACAACGTGACCGTGCACGAGGGCTGGGGCCTGGGCAGTTACTGCTACTACAACGTCGACCCGACGATCGTGCAGCACAACGGCTTCGCGGCCCCCAACCGTTCGGGCGTGAAGTTCCACGACCTGCTGGTCGTCTCGCTCGGCGGGCAGGGCCAGTACGAACACGTCATCAACGAGACGGGCGCGGCGACTTCGGGCACGTCGACGGTCCCGTCCACCGTGGTGTCGTACCCCTGAGGTCGTGGTGGGTGCGGGCCGGAGCTCCCCCTCCGGTCCGCACCCACCACCGTCACCCCCGTGGTGTGATCTCCGCCATCGGCGACCAGCCCCCGCCCTCCACCTCGACATGGATGATCTCGGGCGTCGCGGCGACGACGTCCGGCATCCATGCGATGGCGGCCTTGAAGTGCTCGGAGCCGACGTGGACGGCGCCGGCCTCCGGGGAGGCGAACGCCTCCAGCAGGACGAAGCGGTTGGGGTCGGCCGCGTCGACGGACCACTCGAAGAACAGGTTGCCGGGCTCGGCCCGGGTCGCGGCGGTGAACTCGGCGACCCGGTCCAGCCATTCGTCCCGGTACTCGGGGCGGACGGGGAACCGTACGGCGATGAAGATCATGCGGTGCTCCTGGGGTGTCGGGCCGACACGCGGAAACGTGCCGTTCCGAGCGTGCCTCCCACGGACAGGCGGCGGGAGGTGCCCCACCGTGGACACCTGCCCTACGGGGGCGGGCACCGGTTGGTTCACTACCGCGGCCGATGTCGGCGCACACCCCGTCCACGCGCCGGGGCACCGCCGCCGCACCCGCACCCACACCCACACCCACACCCACACCCACACCCACACCCACGCGGAGAGCGTCCCCCCGACACCACGGCGGGAGGCGCCCCCACGTGGAGACGTCTCCCGCCGTGCCCGCTACCGGGCCATCACCGCGCCCGGCACCCGCGCGTACCCCGTCGGCCGGGCCGTGAACGTGCCGCGGCCCTGGGTGCGGCTGCGCAACCTCGTCGCGTAGCCGAAGAGTTCGGCCAGCGGCACGGTCGCCGTGACGAGCGCGGTGCCCGTGCGGGTCGTCGAGCCGGTGATCCGGCCGCGGCGGGCGGCCAGGTCGCCGAGGACCGTGCCAACCGCGTCCTCGGGCACGGTGACCGTGACCTCGGCGACCGGTTCGAGGAGGACCGTCTCGCAGGCGCGCAACGCTTCCCGCAGGCCGAGGCGGCCGGCCGTGCGGAACGCCTGCTCCGAGGAGTCCTTCACATGGGTCGCCCCGTCGGTCAGCGTGACGCGCAGCCCGGTCACCGGGAACCCGCCGACCGGCCCCGCGGCGAGGGCGTCGCGGCAGCCGGCCTCCACCGAGCGGACGTACTCCTGCGGCACCCGCCCGCCGACGACCGCCGAACGGAACTCGAAATCCGAGCCCGAGCCCGAGCCGGTGCCGGTGCCGGTGCCGGTGCCGTCGAGCGGTTCCACGTCCAGTACGACGTGCGCGAACTGGCCTGAGCCGCCGTCCTGTTTGACGTGCCGGAACACGAAACCGGACACCCCGCGCACCACCGTCTCCCGGTGGGCCACCCTCGGCCGGCCGACGTCGACCTCGACCCCGGTGGCCAGGCGGATCTTCTCCACCGCGACCTCCAGGTGCAGTTCGCCCATGCCGGACAGGACCGTCTGACCGGTCTCGGCGTCGGTCCGCACGACCAGCGACGGGTCCTCCTCGGCCAGTCGGGCGAGCGCCGACGCCAGCCGTTCGGTGTCGGCGCTCCTGCGGGCCTCGACCGCCACCGAGACCACCGGGTCGGCGACCGCGGGCGGTTCGAGGACGAGCGGGGCGTCGGGCGCGCACAGGGTCGAACCGGCGCGGACGGACTTGAGTCCGGCCACGGCGACGATGTCCCCGGCGAACGCCCGCTCCAGCCGTTCGTGCCGGTCGGCCTGCACCCGCAGGATCCGCCCGATCCGCTCGGTGCGCCGTGTGCCCGGATCCCACACTGTGTCGCCCCTCTCGATCGTGCCCGAGTAGATCCGCAGATACGTCAGCCGTCCGGTCCCCGCCGCGCTCACCTTGAACGCCAGGGCGGACAACGGCACTTGGGGATCGGCAGCCCGCTCCTGTTCGCCGCCGTCGTACGTTCCCCGGACCGGGGGCACGTCCAACGGCGAGGGGAGGTACGCCACCACGGCGTCCAGCAGCGGTTCGATGCCCCGGTTGCGGTAGGCCGAGCCGCACAGCACGACCACACCGTCGCCGGTACGGGTCAGGTCGCGCAGTGCCGCGCTCAACGTCGTTGCGGACAGGGTGGATTCGGCGCAGAACTCCTCCAGCGCACCCGGATGCAGTTCCGCCACCGCCTCCTCCAGCAGCCGCCGACGCCGCCGTGCCTCCGCCAACAGGCCGTCCGGCACCGGGACTTCGGCCGCCGGGCCGTCCGTGTCCGGCCACACCAGCGCCCGTAGGCGCAGCAGGTCGACGACTCCGGTGAAGCCGCCCTCCGTGCCGATCGGCAACTGCACCACCAGCGGCGCCGGATGGAGCCGTTCGCGGATGGAGGCGACGGCCGTGTCGAGGTCGGCGCCCGCGCGGTCCAGCTTGTTGACGAAGGCGATGCGCGGCACGCCGTACCGGTCGGCCTGGCGCCACACCGACTCGCTCTGCGGCTCCACGCCCGCGACGGCGTCGAACACGGCGATCGCGCCGTCGAGGACGCGCAGTGAGCGCTCCACCTCGTCGGCGAAGTCGACGTGTCCCGGGGTGTCGATGAGGTTGACGCGGTGGCCGTCCCAGGCGCAGCTGACGGCCGCGGCGAAGATGGTGATGCCGCGGTCGCGTTCCTGGGGGTCGAAGTCGGTGACGGTGGTGCCGTCGTGGACCTCACCGCGCTTGTGCGTGGTGCCGGTGAGGTAGAGGAACCGCTCGGTGACGGTGGTCTTGCCTGCGTCGACGTGGGCGAGGATGCCCAGGTTGCGGACGGCGGCGAGCGGGTTGGTGACAGGGCGTTCGGTGCGCACGGCCCGTGGCCTTTCGAGAGTGATTCCGTGCAGGGCGGCGCGATTCCCGTACGAGAAAAGGGAGTTGACGTGAAGTCAGGTACTCAGCTGCTCGTCACGGGTGTCCGGTACCGACCGCGCGGCGGGTACCGGAGGGACGAGGACAGGAGCAGAACGGCGGTGCGGTCACGCACGGCGGGCTCCCCTCACTCGTCAACGGATGTGGCGAGTGTAGGGAAGCCCGGGGTGGTGGGGCATGCGATTTATCGGGGAGCGGGCGGTCAGGCGCAGGTAGGCACTCCGTCGAGCCACGCCGGGCCCTGGATGTAGATGTTGGTCATCCATGCCTTGTAGTCGGGCAGATAGGCCCAGGCGTCGTTGGTGTAGCCGTCGGCGGTGACGACCTCGGCGTGCTTCTGGCACTCGACGCGGATGGTGGTCGAGTCCGGGAACGCGTAGACGCGTCCGGCACCGACGGAGGGCGCCGTCTTGGTCCAGACGCCGGTGCCCCAGGTCTGGAAGACATGCCCGGTGACGGCACCGGTGTTGACGCGGACGGCGCCGAAGTAGTCGCCGCCCAGGCGGACGTCACTGACCATCAGATGGGTGCCGGACTGCTTCGCCTCGACCATCTTGCCCGCGCCGAGGTAGATCGCGATGTGGTGCAGGTCCGCCGAGGTGCCGTAGGCGAGCAGGTCGCCGGGGAGCAGCGGGGCCGTGCCCTGGGCGGCGGTGAAGCGGGCCGCCGCGCGGGTGGTGTAGTACTGCCGGCTCGCGTCGCCGTTCAGGATGTCGGAGCCGGCGGCCTGCGCGTAGGCGTAGCGGACCAGGCCCGAGCAGTCGAAACCGAGCCGCTCCGGGTCGTGTTCGCTGGCCGGGTCGGTGGGGTCGACCTGGCCGTAGGTGGCGCCGGGCCGGTCGCCGTGGCCGCCGCCCCACGTGTACCAGGTGCCCGCGTCGACCTGGGCGCAGGCGGCGGCGATCGCGCGCTCGGCAGCGGCCGAGCCGCCGGGGGCGAGGACTGCGCAGCCGCTCGCCGCCGGGGCGGCCGGGGCGGCGACGGCCGCGGGTGTCCAGAGGAGGAGGGCGAAGAGCCCGATGAGTGTGCCGATGATTCCGGTCCGCCGGAGCATGCCGGGACCCCCGTTTCCTGTGGTCCGTGAGTGGTCGTCCCCCAGCCTGCCGAGCAGGGCCCGGCCGGTCGAGAGTCCGGCCGCACCCCACCCCGAAGGGCAACGGGAAACCCTTGGGAAACCCCCTCCCACCAGCGGCACTTGATGCTCCGTCCTCAGGGCTTCGCACAGCCGGAGGCGCGGGACACGGGCAGTCCCGGCATCAACTCGCCGCGCTCGCGCGGGCCGAGTGCCCTGCGCAGCCGGCAGATCCGGGCGAGGCGCGCGCCGGGGTCCAGGTCCCACAGACGGACGGTGCCGTCGTTGCTGCTGCTCGCCAGGGTCCGCCCGTCCGGGGCGAACACGACGCCCCACACCGCGTTGGTGTGCCCGGTGAGCGCGGCCCACGGCCGCCTTCCGGACACGTCCCACAGGCGGACCGTACGGTCGCTGCCGCTGCTGGCGAGGAGGCGGCCGTCCGGTGAGAAGGCGATGCCGCGGACCGATCCGGTGTGGCCGCTCAGGGAGGCCGCGGGACGGCGGTGGCGGACGTCCCACAGGCGGACGGTGCCGTCGTTGCCGCCGCTCGCGAGGGTGTTGCCGTCGGGGCTGAAGGCCACTCCCCTGACGGCGCCGGTGTGTCCGGTCAGGGTGGCGAGCCGGCGGCGCGTGGCCGTGTCCCACAGCCGTACGGTCAGGTCGTCGCCCGCGCTGGCCAGGGTGCGGCCGTCGGGGCTGAAGGCGATGTCGTTGACGGAGTCCGTGTGGCCCTCCAGGACGGCGAGGCGCCGGTGGGTCGCGAGGTCCCAGAGGCGAACCGTGCGGTCGGCACCCGCGGAGGCGAGGGTGCGGCCGTCGGGCGCGAACGCGACCGAGAAGACGTCCCCGGTGTGTCCGGTGAGCGTGGCGAGCGCGCGCCGCCCCGGAACGTTCCAGAGCCGGATCGTGCCGTCGGAGCCGGCCGACGCGAGGGTGCGGCCGTCGGGCGCGAACGCCACCGAGAAGACGCTCTCGCGGTGGCCGGTGAACGTGGTCACGACCCGGCGCCGGGCCACGTCCCACAGCCGTACGGTGTGGTCGGCGTCGGCGGTCGCGAGAAGTCTTCCGTCCGGGCTGTACGCGGACTGCGAGACCTCGGTGAAGGGGCGCGGGGTCAGCACCGGGCCGCGCAGGTCCCACAGCACCACGGACTGGTCGAACCCGCCGGTGGCCAGCGTCGTCCCGCTCGCGTTCACGGCGACGGACATCACGTAGTCGGTGTGCCCGGTGAGGATCGCGGCCGTCCGTCCGGTGCGCACGTCCCACAGCCGGGTCGTGCCGTCGCCGCCCGCGCTGACGACGGTGGCGCCGTCGGGCGTGTAGGCGACGGCGTTGATGTCGTCGCTGTGTCCGGTCAGGGTCGCGGTGGACCGGTGCGAGGCCACGTCCCACAGCCGTACGGTCCGGTCGACGCCGCCGGAGGCCAGGCTCCGCCCGTCCGGGGCGAACGCCACCCCGAGCACTTCGTCGGTGTGCCCCCTGAGGACGGCGAGGGGGCGGGCCCGGTCGGTGTCCCACAGCCGCACGGTCCGGTCGGAGCCGCCCGAGGCGAGGGTCCGTCCGTCGCGGGCGTAGGCCAGCGTGTCGACCCGGCCGGTGTGCCCGACGAGCCGGATCCCGGAGGGGTGGCTGCCCCCGGTGTCCCAGAGTTGGACCGTTCCGTCGTCGGCGGCGATCGCGAGGGTACGACCGCGCGGGTCGAAGGCGAGCGCGCGGGCGCCCCTGGTGCCGGCGGGGAGGAGGGTCCGCAGCCGGTGGTCGGCGGTGCCCCAGATCCGGACCGGCCCGTCCGAGGAGGTTGCCGCGAGCACGGTCCCGTCGGGGCTGAAGGCGACCGACCGCACGCGGCCGGGAACGGGGAGCGTGGCGGTCGTACGGTGGTCGCTCGTCCGCCGCAGTTGGACCGCTCCATGTGCGCCGGCCGTCGCCAGCAGTGTGCCGTCGGGGTTGAAGGCGACGGCGTTGACCGGGCCGTGCCGGCCGACGAGGCGGGCGGAGAAGGCCTGGGCCTGGGTGCTCAGCAGGGCGCCGCGTGCCTCGGGGGTGGCGTCGGTGCGGTAGGCCTCCTCGGCGAGCAGCATCGACGCCTCGGGCCGGCCGCCGGCCAGGGAGGTGGACTGGACGGCGAGGGCCTGGGAGCGGGCGACGCGTTCCTGGTCGAGGGCGCCGGCGCGCTGCTGGTAGGCGAGGCCGCCGGCGGTGACGGCGAGGCCGAGGAGGACGGCGAGGGTGGCGAACAGGGCCTGCCGGAACCGGATCTGACGCCTCGCCAGCTGTACCCGGGTGTCCTCCTCGGCCTGGCTGGCGCGCAGGAAGGCCTCTTCGCGGGGGCCGAGGCGGCTGCGGCCGTCGAGTTCGTCGGCCCAGGCGCGGACGGTGTCGAGGCGGGTGCCCCGGTAGAGGGCGGACGGGTCGCGGTGCTCGCGCTCCCATTCGGCGGCGGCGTGGGCGAGTTGCTGGTGGAGGAGGAGTCCGGCCCGGTCGGCGTGGATCCAGTCGCGCAGCCGGGGCCAGGCGTGCAGCAGGGCTTCGTGGGTGATCTCGACGGTGTCGCGGTCCACGGTGACGAGGCGGGCCCGCACGAACACGTCGAGGGCGGCCGACGCGGCGTCCGCGTCGGCGAGTTGTTCCGTCAACGCGCTGCGGCCGGCTCGGCGCCGGGTCGCCGCGGTCCCCTCGTCGGAGACGTGGACGAGCCGGGACAGGATCCGCCGGATGGTCTTCTGCTCGGCCGGGTAGAGCTGGGCGAACACGGTCTCGGCGGTGCGGGCGACGGCGCCCTGGATGCCTCCGGTGCGTTCGTATCCGGCGACGGTGAGGGTGGTGTCCTCGCGTTGCTGCCAGGTGGCGAGGAGGGCGTGGGAGACGAGGGGCAGGGCGCCGGACGGGGTGGCGTCGGGGGTGGCGGCGCGGGTCGTGGTGCCGGTCTCGTCGCGCAGGCCGGCGTCGCGCAACAGGAGCGGGACCAGGCCGGGTTCGAGGGTGATGCCGGCGAGTTCGGCTGGGCGGGTGATGGATTCGCGCAGTTCCGCGACGGACATGGGGAGCAGGACGAACAGGCCGTCGGTGAACACCGGGGCGAGTTCGGGCAGTTCGAGGCAGCGGCCGGAGAAGTCGGCGCGGACGCCGAGGACGACGACGGCGGGGTCCGGGCCGGTGGACAGCGCGCGCAGGACTCGTACGAAGGTCCGTCTCTCCTGCTCGTCGGAGCAGAGGGTGAACAGTTCCTCGAACTGGTCGACCAGCAGCACCGGCCGGACCGGTGGCGGGCGGCGGCCGTCGGGGCCGGGCGGCGGGCCGTCCGAGCGGGCGCGGACGGCTTCCAGGAACGTGTCGGGGCTCTCGGCCAACTGCCGTGCGGTGAGGTCGAGATCGCTGCCGAGGACCTTCGCCGTCCGTTCGAGGAGTTCGTCCAGCGGACGGGCGGTGGGGGTGAGGGCGATCACGGGCCAGCGGTCGGCGCCCGGCATCGGGAAGCCGCCGGGGCGGCGCAGGGCCGGTACGAGGCCGGCGCTGAGCAGGGAGGACTTGCCGGCGCCGGACGGGGCGACGAGCAACAGCGGTCCGCCGCCCAGGCGTTGGAAGACCCGCTCGACCAGCGCGGCCGTGGCCCGCTCCCGGCCGAAGAACCAGCCCGCGTCCTCGGGGGTGAACGCCGAGAGGCCGCGGTAGGGGCAGGTGGGAGCGGTGACATCGTTGCCCCGCTCCCGGCCCGGTTGTTCCACCAGCCGAAGCAACTCGCCCTCGGCGCGCAGGATGTGGTCGCACTGGCGGGCGACGTCGAGGGTCGCGCGCTTGACGCCGGTCTCGATCTTGCTGAGATAGCCCTTGCTGTAGTGCGTCCGGTGCGCGAGGTCGGAGAGCGACAGCCCGCGTTCCCGGCGCAGCCGTCTGAGCTGCACCGGAAAGGACGGTGTGGTCTGCGCGGGGCTTTCCGGGTGGTCGGTCCGGTCGGCGCCCGCGTGTTCGTGGTGCTGATCCCCCAAGTCGTCCCCCTGGTCATGACCCGTCCGGATCGTGAGACGGCGGATGCCCAGGTTACTGCGGGGGTCCGACAGGGAGACAGGACTTCACCCGGAGTGGCGGAAACGGAACTGCCGGGACCGGGGTGGACCGGTCCCGGCAGTGCTCCCCCGTGGTGAAGGATCCCGCTACGGCCTGTTGAGGGTGATGGAGTTGATGGGCGTGAAGTCGCGGAGGAGGCCGTTGTTCTCGGCGATCGTCTCGGTGCAGTTCGTGCCGTTGTACCCGTTGCACAGGCTCACGGACGCGCCGCCGTACTGGTTGTTGAGGATCCAGTGCTTGCCGACCTGGTTGCTGAGGTTGTGGGCGCCGTAGCTGTAGTACACGTCGGTCGGGTGCGGGTTGTCCTTCGGGACCACTCCCTCGCCGTAGATGCAGACCGCCCCGGACGGACATCCGTCCCAGGGGACGGTGCCGGCGGGCTTTGCCTGGGCTGCCCCGCTCATCGCCACCAGTGCGGTGGCCGCGGTGGCGAATACGGCGGCGGCGCGGAACGTCTTGCGCATGCTTCCCCCTAGCGGGTCTCCTGCGGTGTCGCAGGCCGTGCTCGGTGCTGTCGGAGATCAGCCTGACCCGAGGGACTCCCGGGGTCGACGGGTTTCCTGTTGCCCGTCCTGGGGACGACCGGGAAACCCGGGGTGAGCAGGGGGTTTGCGGGTCGGCGGTCAACCGGCGAGTCGCTCGGTCGGCCGTCGTGGGCCCAGTCCCAGTCGCTTCAGCGCGTAGTTGTCCAGCCGGCTCAACAGGCCGCTGAGGACGAGGGTCATCACCACCAGGACGATGAGGCCGGCGAACTCGGTCGCGGCGTCGAGGTTCATGGCCGAGGTGAAGAGTTCATGGCCGACGCCCTCGGAGGAGGCGACGAACTCGCCGCCGATGACGCCGAGGATCGCGAGCGGGCCGCCGGTCTTCAGGGCCGCGAAGAAGGGGGGCGGCCACGGTGGGGATGGTGACGTAGCCGAGGACGTGGCGGCGGCCGCCCATCACCTGGACGATCTCGACGAGTTCGCGTTCCCACAGGCGCAGGCCGAGGTAGACGTTGCAGGAGACGACGAAGGACACGCCCGTCACCGCGATGTTGATCTTCGACCAGGGGCCGATGCCGAAGAACAGCGGGAAGAGCGGGGCGAGGGCGATCTTGGGGATGCCGTTGACGGCGGCCATCAGGGGTTCAGGGACCCGGCCCGCGAGCGGGAAGGAGCCCAGGACCAGGCCCATCACCGTGCCGAGGACCACGCCGATGGCGAATCCGGCGGCGATCTCGATCGACGTCACCCTGATGTCGGTCCACCCGGAGGAGGAGCCGAGCAACTTCCACAGGGCATGCGACACGTCGGCCGGTTTGCTGACGGCGTACTCCGGGACGACCGGGCCGCTCATCACCTGCCAGAGGAGCAGGCAGAGCGCGATCACCGCGAGACGCAGGACCACCACGACGGCGGTCTCGCGCCGGCGGGCGGCCGGGTGCGACGACGACCTGGTGCGGGTGCGGGCCCGACTGGCGGGGGCTGGGCCCCGATCCGGTGTCGACCACGACCGACAAGGGTTCGCCGAGTGTGCCGTCCCGGTGGATCGGGAGCGAAGTGGTGAGGCCCGCCTCGAAGTTGGCGACCAGGAGAGTGCGCGAGGACCGGTCCACGCCGAGGTACGACAGGCCGCCGCCGGCCGTGGCTCCGCCGTCCGTCCTCACCCGGCCGAGCTGTGCGAGCGCGCCGGTCGTGCGGTCGACGGCGAAGGCGGTGACGATTCCGCCGTTCAGCCGGCCGCCGACGTAGAGCAGCGGGCGGTCCGGATGTGCCGTCACCCAGCCCGAACTGACCTGTGCCACCGGCCCGTTGGACGTCAGGACTCCGTCAACGGGGTCGAACCGGACCCCATGGACCTGCCCGCCGTTCCAGCTGCCGACGTAGAGCAGGTCGGGTCTCGCCCGTGGAGTGGCTTCGGCGCGCCGCGCTCCGACGGCCAGCGGCGCGGTCGCCGCGGTCGCGGTCGCCGTCATGGCGCCCAATATCGTTCTGCGGGACACAGCCCCTTTGATCCCGGCCGTGGGAAGCAACAGTTGTCGCGATGCGCGCGGCCGTCCACAGCGCGTACGAAGCTGTGCGTGCGGGCCGCGCAAGCTGAGCTTTCGCGATCCGCACGCTCGACCCGCCTACTGGTCGGGGGCGTTGGGGCGGGCGAGGCCGAGGTCGTAGGCGAGGATCACGGCCTGGATGCGGTCGCGGGCGCCGACCTTCGCCAGGACGCGGCCGACATGGGTCTTCACCGTGGACTCGGAGACGAAGAGGCGCTCGGCGATCTCTCCGTTGGTCCAGCCCTGGCCGATGGCGAGCAGGATCTCGCGCTCGCGCTCGGTGAGGGAGCGGATGCGGGGATCGTCCGCCGTCGCGGTCGCCGCGGGGCCTTCCGGTGAGTGTTTCGGCAGGTGCTGGGCGTAGGCGTCGAGCAGGCGGCGGGTGAGGGCGGGGGCGATGACGGCGTCGCCGGAGGCCACCGCGCGGATGCCGGCGAGGAGTTCCTCGGGGTGGGCGTCCTTGAGGAGGAAGCCGCTGGCTCCCGCGCGCAGCGCCTCGTGGGCGTACTCGTCGAGGTCGAAGGTGGTGAGGATCAGGACGCGGGAGCGGTCGCCGGCCGCGACGATCCGGCGGGTGGCCTCGATGCCGTCCATGCCGGGCATCCGTACGTCCATCAGGATCACGTCGGGCCGCAGTTCGGCGGCCATCCGCACCGCCTCGCCGCCGTGCCCGGCCTCGCCGACCACCTCGGTGTCGGGGTTGGCCTCCAACAGCATGCGGAATCCGAGGCGTTGGAGGGGCTGGTCGTCCACGATGAGCACGGTCGTCATGCCGCTCCCCCGATCGCGTCGAGCGGGGTGAGGTCGAGGGTGGCCCGTACCGTCCAGCCGCCGCCGGGGGCGGGGCCCGCGGTGACGGTGCCGTGGTAGAGGGCGGCGCGTTCTCTCATGCCGGCGAGTCCGTGTCCTTCGTCGTGGCTCGGTGCTGGTCCTGGACCGGTCCCGGCCGGGCCGGTGTCGTGGCAGTCGATGCGCACCCGGGCGTCCTCGACGTGCACGGTCAGTTCGACGCGGGTGTCGTGGCCCGCGTGCTTGAGGGCGTTGGTGAGGGCCTCCTGCACGATGCGGTACACGGTGAGCTGGACCCCCCGGTCCAGGGCGGCGGGATCGCCGCCGGTGCGGTACACGACCTGCGGGCCGGCCGCGCGGATCCGGGCGCACAGGGCGTCGAGGTCGGCGACGCCCGGCTGGGGGCTGAGTTCGGGGGCGTCCGGGGCGGGGCCCTGCACGCGCAACACGCCCAGCATGCGCCGGAGTTCACCGAGCGCCTGGCGGCCGGTGTCGCCGATGAGGAGCAGGGCCTGCTTGCCGCGTTCGGGGGCGAGGTCGGTGGCGTAGGCGCCGCCGTCGGCGAGGGTGATGATGACGGAGAGGTTGTGGCCGATGATGTCGTGCATCTCCCGTGCCACACGGGTGCGTTCGGTGGCGGCGGCGAGTTTGGAGCGCTGGTCGCGTTCCACCTCCAGGCGGGCGGCGCGGTCGCGCAGCACGGCGAGCTGGGCGCGCCGGATACGGACCACGAAGCCGAGTGCCACGGCCGCGGTGATGGTGCTGAACAGAACGAACAGGGCGTCCAGGACCGGCACTTGGGACGGCAGCCGCAGCGCGAACAGTCCCAGGGCGGCGAGGGTGACCGCGCAGGCGGCGGGCAGGCGGCGCAACTGCCCGTGCAGGACCAGGCTGTAGAGGGAGATCAGCAGGGCGACGTCCGCGCGCAGCCAGACCCCCAGTCCGGCCTGGACGAAGAACACCGCGGCGATCAGGGCGAAGGCCAGGGTCGGCCGTCGGCGCCGCCACAGCAGGGGCAGCACCAGGCCGAGCTGCAGGGCGATGGTCGCCGGCCAGGGGAGGTGGATGAAGCTGTTGTCGAAGCCGCGCCGCCGGCCGTCGTCGCCGTCCAGCGTGTCCGGCAGACAGAACATCAGCACGACCACGACGATCAGTGCCGTGTCCAGCACCCAGGGGTGCCGCCGGTCGCCCTGCTTGATCCGGCGGCCGAACCGGGACAGCCCGCCTGCCACGGGGTGGCTCCACGGGAGGTCCGTCTCCGCGAACAGCACGTGGGCGGGGTCGTCGGGGCTCATCGGTGCCACTGGTCCGGGTCCATGGGGGTCACCTGTCCATTGTGGGGCCGCCCCGCGGGAACCACCGGCGCGGCACCAGGCCCGTGAACAGGCCGGATGCCGCGCCGTGGCCGCGGGGGGAATCGGCTCAGGCGTCGGTCTTGAGCAGCCGGTAGGCGGCCCCGCCCAGCGCGAGCGCCGTCCAGGCGAGGAAGACGAGGAGTCCGGCGCCGGGCGAGAGGGTCGTCGAGTCGTGGGTGAGCGAGAACATCGCCTCGCCCGCGTTGCTCGGCAGATAGGGGCTGATGTTGTCCTGCCAGGAGCTGGGCAGCAGCGAGATCAGTCCGGGCACCAGCATCAGGGAGGCGACCAGTACCGAGATGCCGCCGGCGACCGAGCGGAGCCACGCGCCCAGCGCGGTGCCGATCACGCCGACCAGGCCGAGGTAGAGAGCGGCGCCGAACAGGCTGCGGACGACTCCGGCGTGCGAGAAGGAGAGCGCCGCCGGCGTGCCGGAGACGATGCCGCCGGCGATCGGGAACGCCACGAACACCCCGACGAGCGAGATGCCGAGCGCGACCACGCCGAACACGAGGGCCTTGGACCACAGCACCGGCAGCCGGCGCGGGACGGCGGCCAGCGTGGAGCGGATCATGCCGGTCGAGTACTCGCCCGCGGTGACCAGGACGCCCAGCACGCCGAGGGCGAGCTGCGCGAAGTTCGTGCCGAAGAGGGAGATGTCGAGCGCGGTGGAGTTGGCGTCGTCGGGCCGCAGATTCCCGCCGTCGTAGGAGGACTTGTAGTGCGCGGCGGCGATCAGGCCGAACGCGATCAGGAACAGCAGGCCCAGGCCCAGGGTGATCCAGGTGGAGCGCAGGGACCAGAGCTTGGCCCACTCGGAGCGCAGCACGCGGCGCCCGGTGACCTTGTACGGCGGACGGGCCGGCCGTACGGCTGCGGGTGCGGCGCTGTCGGTGGCGGTCGCGGTGCTCACGCGGCCCTCCCGGGGGTCTCGACGGTGGTGGTGCCGTGGTACTCGACGGCGTCCCGGGTCAGGTCCATGAAGGCCTGCTCCAGGGAGACGGTCCGCGCGCTGAGTTCGAAGAGCGGGATGCGGTGCTCGGCGGCCCTGATGCCGATGGCGCGCGCGGTCAGCCCGGTGACGTGCAGTTCCTCGGAACCGATCTCGCCGGTGATCTCCACGCCGGGACCGGCGAGGACCTCGCGCAGCCGGGCGGGCTGCTCGGAGGCCACGGTGACGGTGTCGCCGCCGGCCGTGCGGACCAGGTCCCGCACGGTGGTGTCGGCCAGCAGCCGCCCCCGTCCGACGACGATCAGGTGGTCGGCGACCAGCGCCATCTCGCTCATCAGGTGCGAGGAGACGAAGACGGTACGGCCGTCCGCGGCGAGCCCGGTCAGCAGGTTGCGGATCCACAACACGCCTTCTGGATCAAGGCCGTTGACGGGTTCGTCGAGCATCACGGTCGCCGGGTCGCCGAGCAGCGCGGCGGCGATGCCGAGCCGCTGCCCCATGCCGAGGGAGAAGGCCCCGGCCCTTTTCTTCGCCACGGACTGGAGCCCGGTCAGTTCGATGACCTCGTCGACGCGGCGGCGCGGGATGCCGTGCGTGTAGGCCTGCGCCATCAGGTGGTCGAACGCGGAGCGGCCCGGGTGGATCGACTTGGCCTCCAGGAGCGCGCCGACCTCTTGGAGCGGTGCAATGTGCTCGGCGTAGGGCCTGCCGTTGACCGTGACGGTGCCCGCGGTGGGGGCGTCCAGGCCGACGATCATGCGCATCGTGGTGGACTTCCCGGCACCGTTCGGGCCCAGGAAGCCGGTGACCGTGCCCGGCTTGACGACGAAGTCGAGCCGGTCGACCGCCGTCTTCTCCCCGTACCGCTTCGTCAGCTGTTGCGCCTCGATCATCGCCATCCCTCACGCTCACGTGCCACTGCCCCGACTGGACACCGGCAACGCTAGGAGGCGGGGGCCCGAAACCCGTCGTACCGAGGGGCCGTTGCGGGGGCGGGCGTAGTACCGCGGTACGACTGCATGCTGCGCGTTGTGTACGTTCCCACTCCATTCACACGGGATTCACGTCTACCAACTGCGGGAAATACAACCGACACGCATATTTACAGCGCCTGTTACCTCTCCTACTGTGAACGTTCTCAGAACCAACCCGCATGCGCATGTCAGTCGACCCAAGGAGGTCGGGTACCCCGTGAAAATCCCGGGCCGCATAGTGAAGGCCGCCTTGCTGCTGGCCGCAGTCGCCCTGCCGGCGGCGATGCTCACCCCCACCGACGCCGCCGCCGCGAACTCGCTCACCATGCTCGGCGCCGACGTCTCGTCCGCACAGCGCGCGATCGACCTCGGCGCCAAGTACTACGACTCCAGCGGGACCGCCAAGGATCCCCTCGACATCCTCAAGGGCGCCGGCGTCAACTACGTCCGCCTGCGGATCTGGAACAACCCCGCCAGCGGCTACAACAACAAGGCGAAGGTGCTGGCCTACGCGAAGCAGGTCAAGGCCAAGGGCCTCAAGCTGCTGATCGACTTCCACTACTCCGACACCTGGGCCGACCCGGGCAAGCAGTACAAGCCCGCGGCCTGGTCGAGCCACGGCATCAGCGCCCTGCAGACCGACGTCTACAACTACACCTACGACGTCTGCAACAGCCTCAAGTCCCAGGGCACCACCCCGGACAGCGTGCAGATCGGCAACGAGATCAACGTCGGCATGCTGTGGGACGACGGCAAGGTCGTCAACAACAACTTCACCAACCTCGGTCTGCTGCTGAAGTCGGGCTACAACGCGACCAAGGCCTGCAACAGCTCCACCCAGGTGATCATCCACACCGCCGACGCGGACAGCGACTCCAACGCCCGCTGGTTCTACGACGGCATCAAGGCGCAGGGCGTCAACTGGGACATCACCGGGCTCAGTTACTACTGCATGTGGCACGGCACGCTGGCCAACATGGGCAGCGTCGTCTCCGACATGAAGTCCCGCTACGGCAAGGACGTCATCATCGCCGAGACGGCCTATCCGTTCACGACGTCCGACGCGGACAGTACGGCGAACTCGGTCACCTCGGGCTGCTCGGGTTATCCGCTGACCTGGGCGGGCCAGGGCGCGGAGTTCACCGCTGTGCAGAACACGGCGCGCAGTGCGGGGGCGATCGGCGTCTTCTACTGGGAGCCGACCTGGTACGCGGTCACCGGCAACGGCTGGGACCCGGCCAACATCGCCACCAGCGGGGACGGTTGGGACAACATGGCGATCTTCAACTGGACCGGCCAGGTCAATCCGAACGTGAAGTGGACGGCTTAGCCCGGTAGTTCGACGGCTCGCCCGAACGGCACCGCCCGATTCCCCGGGCGGTGCCGTTCTCCGCGTTCAGGGCGTTCGGGGCTGATGACCCGTCAGCGCACGGTACACGGCCGCCGACTTGGGGTTCGCGCGGCAGCGCCACACGCCGTGCGGGCAGTAGTCGCTGATGGTCTGGTAGAGCGGATGCCGCGCCGCCATCCAGGTGAGCATGCCCCGCACGTAGGTGGGGTCGTCGCCGTTGTCGAACAGGCCCCACTCCGGGTAGGCAATGGGCTTGTGGTGGGCGCGGGCGAAGTCGGCCTGCGCCAACAGGCCGTACGGTTCCGTCAGTTGGCCGGAGAAGGACAGGTCCCGGGGGGCGTCGTAGGCGTCCATGCCGATGACGTCGACGTAGGCGTCGCCGGGGTAGCAGTCGGTCCAGGGGATCGCGTCGTGGCCGCGGTTCGGGGTGAAGTCGAAGCGGAGACGCTGGCCGGGGACGGACCGCATCGCGGTGACGATGCGCGTCCAGTACTGCTTCCAGGCCGCGGGGTCGGGCGCGCAGCGGTGGCTGTAGGTGGTGCCGTTCATCTCCCAGCCGAGGACGATCTCGGTGTCGGGGGCGCCCAGTTGGACCAGACGGCGGGCGAGCGCGCGGAAGTGGTCGTCGTAGCGGCCGGCCGCCCCCTCCCCCAGTTCGCCGCGGACCACGTCGTCGGGCAGGTGGGCCTCGTTGCGGTCCAGCATCGGGACGTTGAGGACCAGCAGGCGGTCCTGGCGGGCCCGGCGCCACTCGGCCCACTGGTCCAGGTCGCCGGTGGCGCCCTCGATACCGGTCCAGGTGTCGCCGGGCAGATACGCGTGGCCGACCCGGGGTTCGGGGCGGCCGAGCCAGGCGCCGAACTCCGCGACCCGGCGGACGGCTTCGGGGCCGTAGCCGACGTAGGCGCCGTAGGCCGTCGGCGGGCCGGACGCCTGTGCGGGTGCCGACCGTGCGGGCCGGGGCGGGGGCTCGCCGCCGGGTACGCAGGCCGGTCCGGCCAGCAGGACGAGCGCGAGGGCGGCGGTGAACAGGGCCGGCAGGCTGCGGCGCGTCCCGTGCGGGGCCACTGGACGCCTCTCCTTCTTCCCGGGTGCGTGGGCGGCGGATCGCTCCGACGCCCGAGCAACGTACCAGCGCGGGGCAGAGGATGACGTAGCACGCCATTCACGACATGACCGGCGCGCCCCGGGGAGCGAGCCGGTGCGGCGCGACTTCGCGCCCACGCGAAAGGACTGCGCGCCGGGGCGAAAGACCATGTCGGCGGGTGCTCGGCAGAGTCGGGGCCAAGCATGCGGAACCGGTGCGGAACGTGGTGGCGAGCGGTCACCGGCGTCGGTGTCCGGACCGGCGACAAAGGATGAGCATGACCTCGAACCCCCAGGTGCAGACCGTCCGCGGCCCCGCGGCGGTGGGCGACCTCGGCACCGTCCTGATCCACGAGCACGTCTTCGTCGTCGGCGAGGAACTCCGGCGGAGCCTCCCGGAGACCTGGGACGAGCAGGAGCGCGTCGACGACGCGGTGACCCGGCTGAAGGCCCTCGCCGCGGCCGGCGTCTCCACGCTCGTCGACTGCACGGTGATAGGACTCGGCCGCGATGTGGCGCGCGTGGCCCGGGTGAACGCGCAGGTCGACCTCGACATCGTTGCGGCGACCGGCATTCACACGCCGGGCGACATCCCCGCCGCCCGCATCCCGGCCCGGTGCCGCTCCAGCAGCAGCCCGAGGGAGGCGACGTCACAGGCCTGTGCGGCCAGGGTGAGCGCCGCATCCTCGACGCGCGTGATCCCGCCCGTGCTGCGGCTGCTCATGCTGTTCCTCTTCCGGCGTTGCCGTCGTCCCTACGAACGTAATGGGCGCGCCTTCTGACATCACATCTCGGGGTGGTCCGTCTGGACCGGTCCAAAGTCAGGCCTCCGTCAGGCCCTGGACGGGCGCCGGGGCGGACGCGGCCACGATCCGGGCGCTGTGCCGCCGGAAGGAGACGAACTTGGTCCCGGCCTGGAGCAGGTTCGCGCAGGCCAGAGCGGTCCAAAGCCCGCGCAGGCCGGTGGCGTCGGCGATCGGCACGGCGAGCGCCGCCAGCACGCCGAACCACACCGCCGTGGACACCAGGCTCGGCAGGGTGCGCCGCAGCCCGACGAGCCCGAAGCCCGCCACGGCCTGAAGTGCGTCACCGACCACCACCGCCAGGATCAGCGGCAGCAGGTGGACGACCTGGTCGGCGAGGTCCGAGCTCCTGGTGAACCGGTCGATCACCGGCCCGCGCAGCACGACCAGGGCACCGCCGAGGACGACGACCGCGCCAAGGGCGACCGCGAACCCGGCGTCCACCGCGCGCCGGACGCGGGCGAGGTCGCGCTCCTCTGCGTAGCCCGCGATCAGCGGCACCGTGGCCTGGCCGACCGCCACCGCGGCGGTGAAGACGACGTTCACCAGGGACTCGGCGACGCTGTGCACGGCGGCGCTGCCGGTGCCGACGCGGGCGGCGGCGAAGGTCAGCACGCCCAGCACCGAGAACTTCACCAGCACGGTGGCGCCGAGCGGCAGCCCTACCCGGGCCAGCCTCAGCACCTGGCGCGCATCGGGCCGCCCGGGCCGGATCGGGCGGCCGGCAAGCACCGTACGGCGGCGCAGCGCGTACTGGTTGAGACCGGCCGCGATCAGGCTGGAGGCGAGCATGGCCAGCCCCGCCCCCGTCAGTCCGAAGCCGGGCAGCGGTCCCGGTCCCCCGACCAGCAGCACCGACAGCGTCACGGACACGGCGGTGCCGACGAGCCCTGACCGCATCACCTGCGCCGACCGTCCGAGCGCGACGAGGACGGACGAGGCCGAGGAGTTCACGGCGATCAGCAGCACACTGCCCGCCAACATCCAGGGAAACAGGCCCAGTTCGCCGAGGATGCCGTCCGGGACGCCGAACGCCCCGCCGAGCAGCGGCACCGCCGCGACCGCCGCCGCGCAGACCCCGCCCACCGCGAAGGCCAGCCACATCCCGGCACGCACCAGCGGCAGCAGTCCCTCCGGGTCGTCCCGGTGCGGTGCGACGAACGGCATCACCCCGCGCAGCGCGCCCGCCACGGTGGCGGTGGCCGGGCCGAACACCGCGATCGTCACGGCGAACGCGGCCAGCGACACGGTGGCGTGCCGGCCCAGCAGAGCGGTGTCTACGAGCGAGCCGGCTGAGGAGGCGAGCATGGTCACGTACAGCGGTGCGGCGGCCCGGGCGATGGTCATGAAGGCGCCGCGCTCGCTCACGGCCTCACAACTGCCCTGTCCCGAGCTCCGGTTGCCCACTACCGCCACACCCGCTCCGCCACCCGCCGGAAGTTGCCGCCGAGGATCGCGGCGACGGCGTCCTCGGGATATCCCCGGGCACGCAGCGCGCCCTCGACGGTCAACAGGCCTTCCGGCGGCATGAATTCGATGGCGCCCCAGCGGGTGTAGCACTCGGGGTACAGCTCCGGGCTCCGGGCGAGCATCGCGTTGAAGTCCCCTTCGTCGAACGGGTAGTCGGTGGACACCCCGACGTGTTCCGGTCCAACGAGGTCGACGGCGTGGTCGATGTGCCGTACGAGGGCGTCCACGGAGGCGTCGTTGGGGCCGAGGAAGATACCGACGCTGGTGATGCCGACGACCCCGCCCGTGGCCGCGCACTCCCTGGCCTGCTCGTCGGTGATGTTGCGGGGGTGGTCCCACACCGCGCGCATGCCCGAGTGGCTGTAGACGACGGGGAGTCGGGACACCTCGCACAGGTCGAGGCCGGTACGGGCCCCGCAGTGCGAGCCGTCCGCGACCATGCCGACGGCGTTCAACTCCCGTACCAGCGCCCGCCCGTAGCCGGTCAGTCCCTCGTCGACCGCGTCGAGGCAGCCGCCACCGGCCGCGTTGCGGGTGTTGTAGCTCGGCAGCATGGTGCGTACACCGAGGTCGTAGAAGTGCCGGACCCGGTCCAAGTCCCCTTCCAGCGGCCCGGAGTCCTCCAGGTCGAAGGCGACCGCCACCTCCCCCGCACGCACCGCGTCGTCGATGTCGCCGACGGTCGCGATCAGCCGCAGCCGGTCGTCCGCGGCGATCCGCTCCCGCCAGCTCGCCACCAGGCCGGTGACGTCGTCGGCGCCATGCGGCACGTAGCCGACATTGACCGAGACGAAGCTGCCGCCGGGTCTGCGGTAGCGGGCGAGTTCACCGATGTCGGCGGTCTTCTCCAGGGCCAGGCAGCAGTGCTGTTCCCAGAGGAGGGGCGGGCGGGGCGCTTCCGTGGATTCGTTCGACACCGTACGGATCATGCCCGCGTCGGAGCTACGCCGTCGAGGGCGGCCCCGTGCTCCCCCGCACCTCGAGTCGCGGCTGCGACAACACCGTCTCCGCCGTCCGCTTCGGATTCCTCATCCGGTCGACGAGAAGCTGCGCGGCGCGGCGGCCGAGGTCGTGGCTGCCGTTGTCGACGGAGGTGAGCCAGAGGTGTCGCAGGCGCGCGAGGTACGTGTTGTCGTAACCGACGAGGGACAGGTCCCGAGGCACCTGGAGGCCCAGTTCCTCGGCCGCCGAGAGCGCGCCGACGCACGCGATGTCGTTGAAGGCGAGGACGGCCGTGGGGCGTTGCGGGGCGGTGAGCAGGCGGACCATCGCGCGGTAACCGCCCTCCTCCGTGTGGTCCCCCTGTTCGACCGTCGCGAGGTCGGTCAGGCCGTGTTCGCGCATGACCTCTTCGAAGGCCGTGCGGCGGAGTTCGCCGGCGACGCCCTGGCCGGCGATGTGGGCGATACGGCGGTGGCCGAGGTCGACGAGGTGTTCGGTGGCCAGGCGGGCGCCGTGGGAGTCGTCGCCGGCCACGACGTCGACGTGGGGCAGGACCGGCTCGACGGCGCCCGCGACCACCGTGGGGATGTGGGTCGCGGAGGCGAGGAGTTCGTCGGAGCCGGGGAGGGTGCCCACCGCGATCAGGCCGTCGACGCGGAGTTCCGTGAAGATGCGGGTGAGGTCCTCGCCGAGGTGGCGGTTGAGGCGGCCGTCGGCCAGCATCATGTGCAGGCCGTTCTCGTGCAGGCGGGAGCCCAGGCCGTCGAGGAGTTCCACGAACCAGGGGTTGCGCAGGTCGTTCAGCAGGACGCCGACCGAGCGGGTGCGGCGTTCGCTGAGGCTGCGGGCGGCGGCGTTCGGGCGGTAGCCGAGTTCCTCCACCGCGGCCAGCACGGCCTGCCGTTTCTCCGGTCGGACCTGCTCGGAGCCGCGCAGCACCAGGGAGACCAGGGATTTCGACACACCGGCCCGCTCGGCGACATCGCGGATGGTCGGAGCGCTCATGGCTGGACCGTTCCACGGGGTCGCGCCCCCTGTCAAAGGCGCGGACACTCGGTGTTGACGTCCACGTATTGACATCAGGACGAACGGGTTCCACTGTGGCCGAGACAGTTTATGGACCGGTCCAAAAGAAGGGCAGTCATGGTGACCTCGCTCGGTGTAGCCGTCGTGGGCTTCGGGTGGATGGGGCGGGTGCACACCCAGGCGTACGCCCGTGTCCCGCACCACTTTCCGCAGCTGGGCGTGCGGCCGCAGCTCGTGTCGGTCGCCGAGGACGTGCCGGGGCGGGCCGAGCAGGCCGCCGAGCAGTTCGGCTTCGCCTCCACCACCCGCGACTGGCGCGAGGTGGTCGCCGACCCGCGCGTGCAGGCGGTCAGCATCACCGCGCCGAACTTCCTGCACCGCGAGATCGGCGTCGCGATGGCCGAGGCCGGCAAGCACATCTGGATCGAGAAGCCGGTGGGCCTGTCGACCGCCGACGCCTCCGCCGTCACCGACGCGGTCACCAAGGCCGGCGTGCAGGGCGCGGTCGGCTTCAACTACCGCAACGCGCCCGCCGTGGAGGCCGCCCGCGACCTGATCGCCGCCGGCGAGCTGGGCACGGTCACCCACATCCGCGTCCGCCTCTTCAGCGACTACGCCGCCCACCCGGACGGCGCCCTGACCTGGCGCTACGAGCTGGAGCGCGGCGGCCACGGAGTCCTCGGCGACCTGGCCTCGCACGGCGCCGACCTCGCCCGCTTCCTCCTCGGCGACATCACCTCCCTCGCCGCCGACACCGCGATCTTCCTGCCGCAGCGGGCCCGCCCCACCGGCGCGACCGCGGGCCACGCGCTCGCCACCGGCGGGGAGTTGGGCCCGGTCGAGAACGAGGACTACGTCAACTGCCTGCTGCGCTTCGCCTCCGGCGCCCGGGGTGTCCTGGAGGCGTGCCGGGTCTCGGTCGGCGAGCAGAACAACTACGGCTTCGAGGTGCACGGCACCAAGGGCGCGGTGTTCTGGGACTTCCGCCGGATGAACGAACTGGCGGTCAGCCGCGGCACCACGTACCAGGACCAGCCCGTCACCACGGTGTATGTCGGCCCGGGCGACGGCGAGTTCGGCGCCTTCCAGCCGGGCGCGGCCAACGCGATGGGCTACGACGACCTCAAGGTGATCGAGGCCTACCGCTTCCTGCGCTCCGTCGCCGAGGGCAAGCCGTACGGCGCCACCCTCCCGGACGCCGTGCACAGCGCGGCGGTTCTGGACGCCATGGTGCGCAGCGTCGAGAGCGGCGGCTGGGCGAGTCCGGCATAGAGAAACACCCGCTTGAGCCCGGCGTGCGGGGCGCACACTCCGGTCGCCCCGCACGCCCCCGCACTGAGCCACCGGCGCGATCTCGCGTCCACCCGCCCGACTCGACTACCGTTCACGCTCGGGAGTCACTCGCCTACGCTGTGGTGACCGGTTGGCGGACGGGTATGGGGGCGGCATGGGTTACGGCTTCGGACAGCGGCGCGGCGGTCAACTCCCCGTCGAGTTGACCAGCTTCGTCGGACGCACCGGCGAACTCGCCGCGCTGCACGCCGAGTTGGCGCGTTCGCGGCTGGTCACGCTGGTCGGTCCGGGCGGTGTCGGCAAGAGCCGTACGGCGCTGCGGGCGGCTCGCGCGGCCACGGACCGGTTCGCCGACGGGGTGCGGCTGGTGGAACTCTCCGCCCTGCACGACCCGGAGTTGGTGCCGTCGACCCTCGCGGGCGTACTGGAACTGCCCGAGCAGTCCGGGATGACGCCGCTGGACGCGATCGTGGAACACCTGCGCGGGCGGCGGATGTTGATCGTCCTCGACACCTGCGAGCATCTGGTCGATGCGTGCGCGATGCTCTGCGACGTCCTGCTGCGCGAGGCTCCCGGGCTGAGCGTGCTCGCGACCAGCCGGCAGCCGCTCGACGTGCCGGGTGAGCGCTGTCTGCCGATCGCCCCGCTGGCCCGCGCCGACGCCGTCGACCTGTTCGCCCAGCGGGCCGCCGCCGTCACCGGCGGCCCCGCACTCGACGGCGCCGACCGGGAACACGCCCTCGCGCTCGTCGACCGCCTCGACGGCATCCCCCTCGCGCTCGAACTGGCGGCGGTACGGCTGCGGGCCGTGCCCCTCTCCGAACTCGTCGCCCGCCTGGACCGCCACTGCGAGGTCCTGACGGGCGGCCGGCGCACGGCCCTGACCCGGCACCAGACCCTGCGCGCGGCCGTCGACTGGTCCTACGACCTGTGCACACCCCAGGAACAACTGCTGTGGGCGCGGCTGTCGGTGTTCGCCGGCTCCTTCGGACTGACCGCCGCCGAGCGAGTGTGCGCGGGCGGTGCGGGCGACCTCGGCGGCGAGGAGGTCGTCGAGGCGCTGATCGGCCTGGTCGACAAGTCGGTCGTCCAGCGCCTCGGCGAGGACGGGGCCCGCTACAGGCTCCTGGACACCATCCGCGAGTACGGGGCCGGGCGGCTCGCGGAGAGCGAGGACGCAGAGGCCGTACGGCGGCGGCACTTCGCCCACTACGACGAACTCGTCGGCCGTTTCTGGGACGGCCTGGTGGGCCCGGCGCAGGTCACGCTGCACCACGCGGTGCGCACGGAGATCGCCGACGTACGGGCCGCACTGGAGTACGGCTGCGCGACCGAGGGCCGGGCCGCGGACGCGCTGTGGCTGGCGACCCGGCTCGGGGCGTACTGGCGGGCGGCGGGGACGCTGTCCGAGGGTCGGTACTGGATCGACAAGGGGCTTGGACCGGTCCAGCAGGACTCCTCCGTGCGGGCCTGGGCGCTGTTCATGACCGGCGTGTTCGGGGTGTGGACGGCGGATCTGGAGACGGCGTTGGACCGGTTCCCGCGCGCCCTCGACATGGCACGGCGGGTCGGCGAGAGCCGGGTGGAGCTGTTCAGCGAGGGATATCTGGCCGCCCTGACGGTGCTCGGCGGGGCATTAGAGGAGGGGATGGCGGCGCTGGACGCGGTCCGCGCGCGGATGGTCGCGGCGGACGACGCGCTGGGCATCGGCGTCGTGCACTACGAAGGGGCCCTGTTGTACGGGGCGTTGGGCTTCCCGGACCTGGCCCTGGAGTGGTGCGAGGCTGGGCTGGAGTATCTGGAGGGCCGGGGCGAGCGCCAGTTGTACGGGTCCACGCTCACCGTCCAGGGCGTCATCCTGTGGCTCGTCGGGCGGCCCGAGGAGAGCGCGGTGGCGCTGCGCCGGGGCCTGGAGGCGGCGAGCGAGATCGGCGAGGTCCTCGTCGCGGCGCTCGCCTCCCTGGGGCTCGCCTGGCACGCGGCAGGACAGCAGCGGTACGTCAGGGCCTGCTGGCTGCTGGGCTACGCGGAGCATGCCCGCCGGCTCGGCGGCGACCCGGTGGGCATGTTGCCGAGGCTGCTGGAGGAGCAGGAGGCACAGCAGCGGGCCGTGCGCGCGGCGCTGGGCGACGAACTCCACGAGCGGTGGCGGGAGACGGGGGCCCGGATGTCGGGCCGGGAACTCCTGGACGCCGTAAGGGCGGACGCCGACGAACCGCCCGGTGTCCCCGCGGCCCGCCCCGGCACCGCGGACGGCCGTTCCGCCGATCCCCTCACCCGTCGGGAACGCGAGGTCGCCGCACTGGTGACCCGGGGCCTGTCCAACCGGGAGATCGCCGAACGCCTCGTCATCTCCAAACGCACCGTGGACGCCCACGTGGAGCACATCCTCGCCAAGCTGGGGATCACCTCCCGTACCGAGATCCTTGCCCCGGCGCAGGCGGAGGGCACCTCGACGGCGTAGGTATCCCGGTGCCTCGGGGGATCTCCGCATACCTAGGTATCCCCGGCGAAGCCCCTGGCCGCGACTGGGTGCACGGATCTCCCGGGGTTCGCGCCCCCCGCACCCACGCAACCCCGCAGACTGGTCGCACCGCCAGGGGAACGGAACGTCGCGGGCGCCGGCAGTGTTGGTCAACCCCACGGCTGTCATGGCAAGGCGCCCGTCACCGCACCTCCCCTGGCGGTACTCACATGGGGCTGCCCCTGTCGGCGGGGGCAGCCCTCGGACACCGTCGGTCAGCCGCGGCCGGCCCGCTCGTACATCGTCTTGGCGGTGGCGCCCAGGATCTCGCCGTACATCTTGGTCGGGGTGAAGCCGTCCAGCGCGCTGTTGACCGAGACGAGGGTGCCCTTCCCGGTGGCCTCGTCGAAACCGGCGAGCCAGGGTCCGCCGCTGGAGCCGCCGGTCATGTCGCAGGGGATCACCTGCTGGCCGTTCTCCTTCTTCTCCGTACCCACGCAGCGCAGGAGTTCCTCGCCGAGCTGCGGGTGGGTGGCGGGGTAGCCGAAGGAGGAGATCCTGCCGCCGACCGCGCGGTTGAAGGCGATCGGCGTTCCACCCACGACGTCCGTGAGCCTACGACCGCTCTTGTTCGCGTCGACCACCATCGCGGCCACGTCGTTCGTGCCCTCCTGGGCGAAGGTGCGCGGCGTCAGGACGGTACGGACCGCGAAGGCGCCGTACGGCTGCCTGCCCTTGCTGTAGGCCGGGACGAACACCATCGACATGTTGGTGTTGTCGGGCGAGGCGGCACGGCGGACGCAGTGCCCCGCCGTCATCACGACGGACCGGTTGGCGCTCGTCACGGCGGTGGCCGTGCACCAGGTGTCGGCCCCTGCGGCGTTGACCATGAAGAGCCGCCCCACGGTCTTCAGCTGTGGACCGGTCCATGTCTTGGTCTTGGGCCCGGTCGGCCCGAGGTCCACGGACTTCCCCACGGCCTTGATCCGGGCCGGCGTCCAGTAGGCGAGGGCGTCCTTGCGTTCCTGGGCGGTGAACCCGAAGGAGGACACCGGGTCGGGCGCAGCGGCGGCGGCGCGGCCGGCGCCGGAGACGGCCGTGGCCGAGACGGGGACCGCGAGCGCGAGGGCCGCACCGGCCACGGCGAGCGCCGTGGCACGGCGGATCGGGCGTCGGCTCCCGGCAAGGGGGCTGTCGAACATGGGGGGATGTCTCCTCGACTGGTTCAAGCGGTTCAGGTGATTCAGGTGGTTCAGGTGGTTGAAGTGGTTGATGCGGCCCGGACCGGCCCGGTTACGCGCAATCCAGGAGAGGTAAATCCGGCGGTCCGGGTTGCGTCGCCGGGTCGGCGGCCGTCTCGCGGAGAAAGGCGAGGAACTCCCCCACCGTGCAGCTCCAGAGCCGGCGTTCCACCAACGCCGTGTGCCGGCGGGCGAGTTCGTGATCGTCGCCGTAGGCGAACCTGACGACGAGCGGGCCCCCGAACGCGTGGATCTCGATTCCGCTCGGCTGTACCTCGTCCGCCGAGTGCAGGCCCACCGCGATGCCGATGATCTCCCAGACCAGCACGCCCGCTCTCCTGAACGCGCCGTCGGACGAGGTGTGCCACACCACCTCGAAGTGCTCGTGCGCGGGCACCCCGGGGTCGGGCCGCCGGTCCACGTCGTTCGATGTACGGGACACACCTGCGTCCTTTCTGCTCGGCAGGGAACTTCGCGGCACGGACTGCCTAGTAGAGGGCGTCCGAGATGTCGGTCAGCCAGTAGGTGGTGTTCAGGGAGCTGTCGATCCAGACGCCCTTGGCGGGCAGCGGGACCTTGACGCCGGAGCCCACGAAGTCGAGCGCGCGGTTCTGGAGGATCACCGAGAGCGTCTTCGCGGTGTAGCCGCCCGAGCCGCTGCCGTCGGCGCTGGAGAGGTTCACTCCCGCGTAACCCGACTGTCCGGGGCGGAGCGTGGTGACCGCCTGCGGCTGCGAGTCCTTGTCGACCGGGGGTACGGACTGGGCGTCCTGGAAGTTGAGGGCCGGGTAGCCGTACAGGTAGCAGGTCTTGGAGCCGGTGTTCTTGGCGGTCAGCAGCAGGTGGTCCAGCGGACGTGCCACGGTCTGCGCGGTGATCTTGGTGTTGGCGGCGGTGCAGGTGACTCCGCCCGCGGTCGCCTGGGATCCCTTGGATCCGGTGGCCTTGGAGGTGGTGCTGCCGCGGCCCGACTTCGAGACGGTCTCGGCCGTGTGCGTGCCGGAGGCGCCCGTCTCGGTGCCCCCGGTGTTCCCCTTGGGCGTCGCGGTCGAGGAGACACGGCTGTCGGCGACGGTGGTCGGGGTGTTCTTGGCCCCCGTGTCCTGGCCGGTTCCGCAGGCGGTCAGTGCGAGTGAGGCGGCCGCGGCGAAGCCGGCGGTGAGGAGTGCCGTGCGGCGGCGGAAGACGGTGTTGGACATGATCGGGCTCCCCGTGAGTGCGGTGCTGGAAGGCGAGCCACCCGGTTCGTGGTGGGTCTCGCTGCGAACAACCGCAGCTTGCGCGGCGATCCGTCCCAGCCGCCAGGACAGTCGGGGGAAACGGGAAGCTGGAACGCTCACTCAGGGGCTGACCTGCGGGAACGTACCCTCCCTGGAACGCGTGGACGGGACGGGCACCGGCCGTTGGACCGGTCCCGCCGGTGCCCGTGCCGCATGCTCAGCAGTAGAGGTTGGCCCCCGTACTGGTCCCGAGAACCGACGTGAACCGCTGGTAGGCGTCCACGCGGCTCTGCACCTGGGCGGGGTTCTTGCCGTCGCACTCCACGGAGCCGTTGATGGAGCGGATGGTCTGGCCGAAACCGGCGCCGTTGACCATCGCGTTGTGCGGGGTCATGGAGCCGGGGCCGCTCTGGGTGTTCCAGTACCAGAGCGCGGTCTTCCAGGCCACGGCCGAGTCGTTCTGCACCAGCCAGGGATTGTTGAGCAGATCGATGCCCAACGCGTCGCCCGCGGCCTTGTAGTTGAAGTTCCAGCTGATCTGCAGCGGACCGCGCCCGTAGTAGGCGGACTGACCGGCCGGGCAGCCGTAGGGCTCGTTCCAGTTGCAGTACGTCGGGTAGTTCGCGGTGTTCTGCTCGACTATGTACACCAGCCCGCCCGTCTCGTGGCTGACGTTGGCGAGGAAGGCGGCGGCCTCCTGCTTCTTCGTGGTGTCGCTGCCGGTGTTGGCGAAGCCGGGGTAGGCGCTGAGGGCGGCGGTGAGACCGCTGTACGTGTAGAAGGAGTTCCGGCTCGGGAACATCTGGTTGAACTGCGCCTCGCTGACGACGAAGGTGCCGACGGGCGTGGTCGAACCGCCGTCACAGGCGTACGGCTCCCAGAACCAGGTGCTGATGACCGGGTCGTAGCCCGGGTTGTCGTGCTCGGCGATGTAGGCGTTGCCGTCGGTGTAGCGGACGATCTGGCCGGTGACGTACGACTGCCCGGCCACCCAGTTGGGATAGCTGGAACAGGACGCGGCGGACGCGCCGGCGGCGGGGAGGACCACGGGCGTAAGGCTACCGAGGACAAGTGCGGTCAGTACTGCGGCGATGCGGCGTCTCGACACAGGGTTCAACTCCTCTGTGGAGCACGGCCGTACCCCGCCAAGGGCAGGGCGAAGCGGAGCCTTTGTGCGCACGGGCCGGTCGGACCGGTCACGACGTGGGGGGGCGGCCGTGGTGGGGGATGATGCCACTCACTGAACCGCATTGGTATGTACCAGTCAAGGGTATAGACCAGTCAACCCCTCATCCGGGCAGCCCAGTTGCGACCGGCCCGCGCTACGGAGGCCCCCGTCACCTGCGCAGAGTCGTCACCTCCAGGCCCGGGGCGCCGGCGATCTCCGCCCCGGTGAAGCGTTCGGTGACCCACTGCTTGCGCGAGAAGAGGCGGGTCTGGTCCGAGAAGTGGGGTGACGTCGGGTTGGCCGACTCCCCGTAGGTGAGGAGGGTGTGGGCTCGGGGGCCGTCGGGGGTCAGCTCGACGGTCATCAGGAAGCTGCTGCCGAAGGCGCCGGCGGTCGGGGTGCCGGTGCCCGAGTCGGGACCCGCTTCCACGACGTCGAAACAGCCCGCGTCGCAGCCTGGCAGCGGGATACCGGCCCATTTCTGTACGGCGCCGAGCTCTACGTCGACCGAGAGGTCACGGGCGGCGAGCTCCTGGACGGCGTCGGCCAGGGCGCGTCGGACGCGCGGGTCCTCGCCGTTGAATCCCCTTGGTGTGGTGAGGGGTTGGGCGGGGTCGTAGGGGACACGGCGCCAGGTGTCGGGCGGGCCGCCGTCGAGGAGGCGGTTGTAGAACGTGCTCCAGAGCACGATGCCCCGGCTGGTGGTGTCGGCGCGGGTGTCCCAGCGGGCGAGTGCCGCGCAGGCCCGCGTCACGTCGACCTCCGTGCCGTCGGTGGCCGTCAGGCTCGGGTGGGCGCGGCACATGGCGACGATGTCGGCGCGGCCCGTCTCGGCCGACAGGACACGGTTGCCGAGCATCGAGGCGCGCAGGGTGGCCTCGGTGAAACCGGGGGCGCCCAGCCCGTCGGTGCCGTCCCGGCGTTCGGCGATCATGCGGAGTCCGAGCTGGGCCCGCCCGTCGAGGTGGGGATCGGTGTCGTACACGCCCGGGAGTCCCGTGATCGGCGCCTGCGGATTGGCGTACTGGGGACCGTTGTTGGAGTTGGCGACATAGTCGGTGCGGACCTGCTTCGGCTGGTGGGAGGGCCCGTAGAGGCCGGGCACGAGCGCGTCGGGGTCGCTGCCCCAGGCGCAGGCGGACGTCGAACCGTCCAGGGCGGTGGGCCCTTCGTCGGCCGCGACGGTGCAGCGCTTCACCTGCTCGTCGGTGAGGTGCGGTACGGCCGAGGAGTCGGTGAAGTACGTGGCACCGCCGGTGTCGGCCGCGAGGGTGTAGGTCCAGGGAACTCCCTGGTAGGTGTCCTGGGCGGCGCGGAGTTGGCCGAGGGTGCGCGCCTTCCCCATGGCCAGCCAGGTGTTCATGGAGCGCAGGTTGTCGGCGTTGGCGTCGCGGATCGCGTAGGCGGTGGTCGCGGTCCAGCCGGACGACAGGACGGGGCCGAAGCGCGAGGTGTACAGCGTCCGTTCGACGGTCGACACGCCACCGTCCGCGCCCCGTACGGCGACCGGGACCGTACGGCGCTCCATCGCCACGGCCTTGCCGTCGAGCAGATAGCTGGTCGGGTCGCCGGGCACCAGCTTGAGGGCGTAGAAGGAGCCGTGCTGGGCGTCGCTCGCCGTGTGGGTCCAGGCGAGGGTGCTGTTGTGGCCGATCTCCACCAGCGGGGTGCCGTAGAGGCCGGCGCCGGACACGTCCAGGGTGCCGGGGATCGTCAACTGCACTTGGTAGAAGCGGAAGTTGCCCTCGGCCCAGGGCAGGTGCGGGTTGGCGAGCACCATCGCGTTGCCGGTGCGGGTGGCGTCCCGGCCCAGCGCCCAGCCGTTGCTGCCGACGTCGACGGTGGCGAGGCCGAGACCGACGAGCCTGTCCGGGGAGGGGGTTGTCGCTGCCGTCCGGGCGGGGGTGGCCGTCGGGGGATGTGCGTCGCCGATGTCCGGGGCCAACGGCACTGTTGTGGTCACCCTGTTGACGTCGTAGACGACGTTCCACAGGTCGAGCGCGGTGATCGGCCGCACCCAGGGCCTGCCCTTGCAGCGCGCGTCCGGGAGCCGGTCGACTCCGGTGTCTCGGAGATAGCGGTTGTATCCGGCGGCGTACCCCTCGACCATCCGCCGCAGTTCCGCCGTCGGTCCCAACGGCGCCTTCTTGTCGAGCAGTTGGCGTACGGTCCCGGCGCGCAGCTGTCCGCCGTAGTAGGTGTCGCTCGCGAGGTCGGCGCCCGTGCCGGAGTCCCCGTCGGGTCCGAAGAACCGGGACCGCTCGCCCCGCAACGTCACGACCTGGTCGGCGAGTTCGCACACGTTGTCCTGCGCGAACGCGTATCCGTAGCCGTAGCCGAGCCCGTCGAAGTCCTGGGCCAGGATGTGCGGTACGCCGTACTCGGTCCGGCTGATCCGGACCGTGTGCCCGCCGTCGGCCACCGTCGTGGCGGCGGGCGCGGGGGCGGGCAGCAGGGCCATGGTGGCCGAGGTGAGACAGAGGACGGCCCCGAGGACCGCCGACCTGCCTGATAACAAGCGTCTGTGACGCTTCGTCAGTTCTCCGGTTTCACGCATGCCCGCCACCCTGCTGCGCGAACGGCGGGGCGGCATCCGGCCCTTGGCGGATTTCCGGACGGCCTGTCAGCCTCGGGATGTACTCCTTGAGGCCCGGTACAGCACGGCGCCCCGGTCGGGCTGTTGCCTGACCGGGGCGCCGGGGCCTACCACTTGCGGCGTTCCAGTACTGCCTAGTACTGCTCGGTCTCCACGAACCGCGTGTCCGCGTCGTTGGCGGCGAAGGTGTCGACCGCGGCGGTCGGGTCGAATCCGGGCGGGCTGTCCTTCAGGCCCAGACCCAGACCGGCCAGCTTCGCCTTGACCTCGTCGATGGACTTCGCACCGAAGTTGCGGATGTCCATCAGGTCGGCCTCGGAGCGTGCCAGCAGTTCGCCCACGGAGTGGACGCCCTCGCGCTTGAGGCAGTTGTAGGAGCGGACCGTGAGCTCCAGCTCCTCGATCGGCAGCGCCAGGTCGGCGGCCAGGGCGGCGTCCGTGGGGGACGGGCCCATGTCGATGCCTTCGGCGTCGATGTTCAGCTCGCGCGCGAGACCGAACAGCTCCACCAGGGTCTTGCCGGCCGACGCCATCGCGTCACGGGGACGCATCGCCTGCTTGGTCTCGACGTCGACGATCAGCTTGTCGAAGTCGGTGCGCTGCTCGACACGCGTCGCCTCGACCTTGTACGTGACCTTCAGCACCGGCGAGTAGATCGAGTCGACCGGGATACGGCCGATCTCCTGGCCGACCTGCTTGTTCTGCACGGCGGAGACGTAGCCGCGACCGCGCTCGACGGTCAGCTCCATCTCCAGCTTGCCCTTGCCGTTGAGCGTGGCGAGGACGAGGTCGGGGTTGTGCACCTCGACACCGGCCGGGGGCGCGATGTCGGCGGCGGTGACCAGACCGGGGCCCTGCTTGCGCAGGTACATCACCACGGGCTCGTCCTGCTCGCTGCTGACGACGAGCTGCTTGATGTTGAGGATCAGGTCGGTGACGTCCTCCTTGACGCCCGGCACGGTGGTGAACTCGTGCAGGACACCGTCGATGCGGATGGACGTGACCGCCGCACCCGGGATCGAGGAGAGGAGCGTACGGCGGAGGGAGTTGCCGAGGGTGTAGCCGAAGCCGGGCTCCAGCGGCTCGATCACGAACCGGGAACGGAACTCGTCGACGACCTCTTCGGTCAGGGACGGACGCTGAGCAATGAGCACGGGGTGTTGCCTCCATTTTCGGCGCCCACTATTTGACGCCGTAGACCTCAAGAAGGATACGTCGACATCGCTGCAAACCTCGCCGGGCCCGCCCGGTAGGTGAGATGTCGTCTGCGGGCCAACCGCACGACGGCCCTGGCAAGCAGAAAACCCCACGTGAAGTGGGGTCTCCGCTGGTGTCCGAGGGGGGACTTGAACCCCCACGCCCGATAAAGGGCACTAGCACCTCAAGCTAGCGCGTCTGCCATTCCGCCACCCGGACGAGGTGTCCGCCGCCTGGCCGGGGGTGTTCCCCGCGGCGACATGGACAACAATACCAAGCTTTCGGAGTGCCTTTCACCTGCATATCCGCCTCCGCGAAACCAGTCGCGCGAGGCCTGCCACCTGCGGGTACTCCGCCACGACGGGTGAACGAACCGCTACGGACGCGCACCGGATTCCGGCTCCCGCCCGTCGAGCACCAGGGTCTGCAACGCCCGTACGAGCGCTGCCGCCCCCGCCTCGTCCAGCGGTGCCAGAAATCGCCGTTCCGCCGCTCGTCGGGCCGTCTCCGCCCGACGCAGGCAGTCCTGCCCCTCGGGCGTCAGTTCGACGATGTTCTTGCGGCGGTCCTGCGGGCTGCGCCGCCGCACCACCAGGCCGTGGTCCTCCAGGCCGTCGATCAGCGACACCATCGTGGTGCGGTCGACCCCGAGCCGTCCGGCGGCCTCGACCTGCGACAACGGCTCCCCTGCCGCGAGCACCACCAGTACGGCCAGCTCATGACCGTCGACGCCGTGCGGGGCGAGCGCCTCGGCGGACGCCCTGGCCAACTTCGCCTGGGCGTGCTTGAGGAGGTAGCCGAGCCGGGACTCCAGGGGGCCGGGCGACTGATCGTTGGACATTCCTCGACTGTATCCCGGCATGCATCCCTCATCTGATCGTCAGCCGCGCTGATGATTTAGTAGGCTGACGGTCATGACGGACGAGACCACTGTGCGCTTCGGGATCAAGACCACACCCATGCATGTGTCGTACGAGGACATCCGTCGGGTCTGGTTGGAGGCGGACGCCGTTCCGGAGATCGCGGACGCCTGGCTCTGGGACCACCTGCTGCCGGTCGCCGGACCGGAGGACGGACAGATACACGAGGGGTGGACGCTGCTCAGCGCACTCGCCGCCCAGACGGAGCGGCTGCGGCTCGGCCTCCTCGTCACCAGCAACCGCCTCCGGCCACCGGCCCTGCTCGGCAAGATGGCGTGCACCGTGGACGTGATCTCGGGCGGACGTCTCGTGCTCGGGCTGGGCGTCGGCGGGACGCGGCAGCCGCCCGGCGCCGGGGGAATCCCGGGCGCCAATCCGGCGATCGCGGAGTACGCGGCCTACGGCCTCTCGCTCGTCCCGCCGGGCGAGGGCATCGAGCGGCTCGCGGAGACCGTCGCGATCCTGAAGGGGATGTGGACCCGGGACGTCCTCGACTTCCAGGGCCGCCACTACCGGCTGCGGGGGACGCGCTGCGAACCCAAGCCCGTGCAGCGGCCCGGTCCCCCGCTGCTGATCGGTGGCTGGGGCACCCGGCTGCTGCGGCTGGTGGCCGAGCACGCGGACCTGTGGAACGTTCCAGGGCCGCCGCACAACACCGTCCAGTACGTCGCCGAGCGCGCCCGCGTCCTCGACGCGCACTGCGCCGAGCTGGGCCGCGACCCGGCCGACATCACGCGTTCGGTGCAGGTCCTGGTGTCGTACGACGAGCCGACCACGACCCGGGAGACGGTCGGCCGGCTCGTCGACGCCGGGATGAACCACATCGTGCTGAACCTGCCGCGCCCGTATCCGCGGGGTGTGGCCCGCTGGCTGGCCGCCGAGATCATCGCCGGGCGGCACTCGACGGACGCGAGTGCCGCCCGGCCGCGGATCACCGCGTGAACCGGCGGGGGCCGGTCACGGCATGAGCTGGTACTCCGGGAAGTTGCCGGGCAGCCGCTCCCCCACCGGTCCGTGTGTCACCGCGCGGACGAGGAGTTCGCCGCCGACGAAGGCACCGCGCCAGGAGGCGCCGAACCCGCCGAACAACTCGTCGCGGTCACCCCGGGAACGCGGTGTGCCGTGCCCGACCTTGAATGCCCTTATCTGCGGGGCCAGTCGGTCGTAGGTAGCCCGGTCGTCGGTGGAGAGGGTGGCGACCAGCGCGCCGTTGGACGCGTTCATCGCGGCCAGCAGCTCCGCCTCCGTGTCGACCAGGACGATGGTGTCGACCGGGCCGAACGGCTCCGCGTGGTGCAGCGGGGACGACGGTGGCGGGTTGAGCAGCGTGACGGGGCGGACGTACGCCGAAGTGTCCTGCCCGGGAAGGAAGTCGGCCTCGGAGAGCCTGCCGCGGTGCAGCGGTACGGCACCGCGGTCGATCGCCTCGGCCACCTGGTCGTGGAGTTCCTTGGCCTTGGCCGCGTTGATCACCGGGCCGAAGTCCAGCTCGGGGTAAGGGTCTTCGGCGCGCTGGACGGCAAGGGGGTGACCGACGCGCAGAGTTCGGACCGCGGGGAGGTAGGCGGCGAGGAACTCGTCGAACAGCTCGCGCTGGACGACGAAGCGGGGATACGCGGTGCAGCGCTGCTTGCCGTAGTCGAAGAGCTTGGGGATGACGGCGGTGAGGGTGTCCCAGTCCGTGTGGTTCCAGATGCCCCAGGTGTTGAGTCCTTCCTGCTCCAGTACGTGCCGTTTGCCGAGGTCGGCGACTGCCGTGGCCACCGCCGCCCCGGTGTCGCGCCCGCCGACGAAGGAGACGCAGCCGATCTCGGGCGCCCGGACCAGCGCCTCGGACAGTTCGCCGCCGCTGCCGCTGACGAGGGTGACGGGGATGCCCTCGCGTGCGGCGAGCGCGCAGGCCAGGGTGAGGCAGGCGACGCCGCCGTCGGTCGGGGTCTTGGCGATGACCGCGTTGCCCGCCAGCGCCTGGACCAGCATGGCGTGGACGAGCACGCTCATCGGATAGTTCCAGCTCGCGATGTTCGACACCGGGCCGTCCAGCGGGGTGCGGCCGACGAGCATCGGTTCGATTCCGTCGACGTACCAGCGCACACCGTCGATGGACCGGTCCACGTCGGCCTGCGCGAGCCGCCAGGGCTTGCCGATCTCCCACACCAGCAGCAGCGCGAGGAGTTCGCGGTGCTCGGTGAGGGCGTCCAGCGTGGCGGCGACGCGGGCCCGCCGCTCGTCGAGCGGGACGTGCCGCCAGGCCCGGTGCTGGTCGAGGGAGGCCCGAACGGCCTGATGGGCGGTGGACCGGTCCAGTCGGGGCGGTCCGGCGATGGGGCTGCCGTCGACGGGGGTGGTGGCGGGCAGGGCCCGGCCGTCCCGCTGCCAGGCGGCGTTCCAGAGGTTGAGGACACGGTCGTCCTGGAACGCCTCGGGCGCGACGGCGAGACAACGCCGCCAGGCGTCGCTCCAGGACGTGCCCGCCTTGAGGGTCGGGGGGCGATGAGTGGGGGCGGGGGTGGAAGTGGGAGTGGAACCGGACGTGAGGGTTGATGCCATGCTTCTGCTCCGCTCTCGGTGCACAGTCGGGGCGGGGTGAGGCAGGAACGGTCCAACGCGCGAACCGTCGTACAGATGAAGCTAGTTGCGCTCCGAGGAGCCCGACAGTGACGTCACATCAACTATGAGTGACATCACTCGCCGGCTCCCGCACCCCCTCCAGGCGGTCCAGCACCAGCCGCGCGGTCTCCGTCGGCGTACGACCGACACTGACTCCTACGGCCTCCAGCGCCTCCTTCTTCGCCGCCGCCGTACCGGAGGAGCCGGACACGATGGCGCCGGCGTGGCCCATCGTCCTGCCCTCGGGCGCGGTGAAGCCGGCGATGTAGCCGACGACGGGTTTGGTGACGTGGTCGCGGATGTACGCGGCGGCCCGCTCCTCCGCGTCGCCGCCGATCTCCCCGATGAGCACGACGAGTTCGGTTTCGGGGTCGTCCTGGAACGCGGCGAGGCAGTCGATGTGGCTCGTGCCGACGACGGGGTCGCCGCCGATGCCGACGCAGGTCGAGAAGCCGATGTCCCGCAGCTCGTACATGAGTTGGTAGGTGAGCGTGCCGGACTTGGACACCAGGCCGATGCGGCCCGGCTTGGTGATGTCGGCGGGGACGATGCCCGCGTTCGCCTGGCCCGGGGTGATGAGGCCGGGGCAGTTGGGGCCGATGATCCGGGTGCCCTTCGACCTGGCGTAGGCCGTGAAGGCGACCGAGTCGTGGACGGGGATGCCCTCGGTGATGACGACGGCGAGGCCGATGCCCGCGTCGACGGCCTCGGTCACGGCGGCCCTGGCGAAGGCGGGCGGTACGAACACGACGGTGACATCGGCTTCCGTCGACCGCATACCGTCGGCGACCGACCCGAAGACGGGGACGGCCGTGGGGGCTCCTCCCGGGCCGTTCAGGCACTGGGGGACATCGAAGTCGACGGTGCGGCCGGCCTTGCGCGGGTTGACTCCGCCGACGATGTTCGTGCCGGCGGCGAGCATCCGGCGGGTGTGCTTCATGCCCTCGCCGCCGGTCATGCCCTGGACGAGGACCTTGCTCTCCTTGGTGAGGTAGATCGCCATGTCCCGGCTCCTCAGCGTGCGTCGGCGAGGTCGGCGGCGCGGCGGGCGGCGCCGTCCATGGTGGTGGACTGCTGGACCAGTGGATGCGCGTGTCCGTCGAGGATCGCCCGGCCGCGGGCCGCGTTGTTGCCGTCGAGCCGGACGACCAGCGGCTTGGTCAACCGGACAGTGTCCAGGGCCCGCACGATGCCGTCGGCCACCGCGTCGCATGCGGTGATCCCGCCGAAGACGTTCACGAAGACCGACTTCACGGCCGGGTCGGAGAGGATGACGGAGAGTCCGTCGGCCATGGTCTGGGCCGATGCCCCGCCCCCGATGTCCAGGAAGTTTGCGGGGCGGGCACCGCACCCGGCCACCACGTCGAGCGTCGACATGACCAGGCCGGCGCCGTTGCCGATGACACCGACCTCGCCGTCGAGCTTGACGTAGTTGAGTCCCTTCCTGGCTGCCGCGGCCTCCAGCGGATCGTCGTGCGCCGGGCCCTCGGCTCCCCAACGGGCCTGCCGGAAGCGGGCGTTGCCGTCGAGGGTGACCTTGCCGTCGAGGGCGAGGATCTGCCCCTGCCGGGTGCGCACGAGCGGGTTGACCTCGACGAGGACAGCGTCCTCGCGGACCAGCACCTCCCAGAGCCGCACGAGGACGTCGACGGTCTGCGGCGGGAGTCCGGCCGCCTCGGCGATCTCGTCCGCCTTCGCCGAGGTGACGCCCTCGGCCGGATCGATGTGGATACGGGCGACCGCATCCGGTCGACGGGCGGCGATCTCCTCGATCTCCGTGCCGCCCTCCGCGGACGCGATCGCGAGGAAACGGCCCGCCGCGCGGTCGAGGACGTAGGAGACGTAGAACTCGCTCTCGATGTCGACGGGTTGGGCCAGCATCACCGTGCCGACCGTGTGCCCCTTGATGTCCATGCCGAGGATCTGCCGTGCGGTCAGCTCGGCGGCGGCCGGGTCCGCGGCGAACCTCACCCCGCCCGCTTTACCTCGTCCACCGGTCTTCACCTGGGCTTTCACCACCACTCGGCCGCCCAGCCGGCGGGCGATCGCGCGTGCCTCCTTGGACGAGGAGGTGACCTCGGCCCGGGGCACCAGGATGCCGTGTTCCTCGAAGAGTTCCCTTGCCTGGTGTTCGTACAGGTCCATCTCGGCTCCCTCTCGGCTCCCACTTAAAAGTGCCGCACGCCCCCTGGACACCACCCACCGGATGCGGGATAACAAGCTTCATACAGTATTCGTCGACTGTATGCAATGTACCGCGAGAGCCTTCCAACCCCCTACGAAGGGACAGGACTTCGCCATGCCCGACGACACCCAGGACGTGATTTCCGGTGGTCATCTCGTCGCCAAAGCCCTGAAGGCCGAGGGGGTCGACCGCATCTACACCCTCTGCGGCGGCCACATCATCGACATCTACGACGGCTGCGTCGACGAGGGCATAGAAGTCGTCGACGTACGCCACGAGCAGGTGGCGGCCCACGCGGCGGACGGCTACGCACGCATCACCGGCAGGCCCGGGTGCGCGGTCGTCACCGCGGGTCCCGGTACGACCGACGCCGTGACCGGTGTCGCCAACGCCTTCCGCGCCGAGTCCCCGATGCTGCTGATCGGCGGTCAAGGAGCCCTCACCCAGCACAAGATGGGGTCTTTGCAGGACCTGCCGCACGTCGACATGATGACGCCGATCACCAAGTTCGCGGCGACCGTGCCGGACACGGCGCGGGCCGCCGACATGGTGTCGATGGCGTTCCGAGAGTGCTACCACGGCGCGCCCGGACCCTCCTTCCTGGAGATCCCGCGCGACGTCCTCGACGCCAAGGTGCCGGTGAGCAGGGCACGGGTGCCCAGGACCGGCGCCTACCGTGCCTCGACCCGCTCGGCCGGCGACCCCGCCGCGATCGAGAGGCTCGCCGACCTGCTGGTGCACGCCGAGAAGCCGGCGATCCTGTTGGGCAGCCAGGTGTGGACAACTCGCGGCACGGAGGCGGCCGTTGATCTCGTCCGCACGCTCAACATCCCCGCGTACATGAACGGCGCGGGCCGCGGCACCCTCCCGCCCGGCGACCCGCACCACTTCCAGCTCTCGCGCCGGTACGCGTTCTCCCACGCCGACGTCGTCGTCATCGTCGGCACGCCCTTCGACTTCCGCATGGGCTACGGCAAGCGCCTCTCCCCCGACGCGACCGTCGTGCAGATCGACCTCGACTACCGCACCGTCGGCAAGAACCGCGACATCGACCTCGGCATCGTCGGCGACGCGGGGCTCGTCCTGAAGTCGGTCGGCGAGGCCGCCTCGGGACGTCTCGACGGCGGTGCGTCGCGGCGCAAGGAGTGGCTCGACGAGCTGCGGGCCGTCGAGCAGGCCGCGATCGAGAAGCGGTTGCCGAGTCTGAAGTCGGACGCCTCACCGATCCACCCGTACCGTCTGGTCGGCGAGATCAACGACTTCCTCACCGAGGACTCCATCTACATCGGCGACGGCGGCGACATCGTCACCTTCTCCGGGCAGGTCGTGCAGCCCAAGTCGCCCGGCCACTGGATGGATCCGGGCCCGCTGGGGACTCTCGGCGTCGGCATCCCCTTCGTCCTCGCGGCAAAGCAGGCGCGGCCGGACAAGGAGGTCGTCGCGCTCTTCGGCGACGGCGCGTTCTCCCTCACCGGCTGGGACTTCGAGACGCTCGTCCGCTACGACCTCCCCTTCGTCGGCATCGTCGGCAACAACTCTTCGATGAACCAGATCCGTTACGGCCAGGCCGCCAAGTACGGCCTTGAACGCGAGCGGGTCGGCAACACCCTCGGTGACGTCCACTACGACAAGTTCGCCCAGATGCTGGGCGGTTACGGCGAGGAGGTGCGCGACCCCGCCGACATCGCACCCGCACTGCGGCGCGCCCGGGAGTCGGGCAAGCCGTCGCTGATCAACGTCTGGGTCGACCCGGACGCGTACGCCCCCGGAACCATGAACCAGACGATGTACAAGTGAGGTGAACGGCCATGACCGCCAGGGCACTTGAGGGCATCCGCGTCCTCGACATGACGCACGTCCAGTCCGGCCCCTCCGCCACCCAGCTCCTCGCCTGGCTCGGCGCCGACGTCGTCAAGCTGGAGGCACCGACCGGCGACATCACGCGCAAGCAGCTGCGCGACCTCCCGGACGTCGACTCCCTCTACTTCACGATGCTCAACTGCAACAAGCGCAGCATCACCCTCAACACCAAGACCGAGCGCGGCAAGGAGATCCTCACCGAGCTGATCCGGCGCTCCGACGTCATGGTCGAGAACTTCGGGCCGGGCGCGGTCGACCGTATGGGGTTCACCTGGGATCGCATACAGGAGATCAATCCCCGCATCGTGTATGCGTCCATCAAGGGTTTCGGGGACGGACCGTACACCAACTTCAAGGCGTACGAGGTCGTCGCGCAGGCCATGGGCGGGTCGATGTCGACCACCGGCTTCGAGGACGGGCCGCCGCTGGCCACGGGCGCTCAGATCGGCGACTCGGGCACAGGAGTGCATACAGTGGCCGGGATACTGGCGGCACTGTTCCAGCGGGAGAGCACCGGCCGGGGTCAGCGCGTCAACGTGGCCATGCAGCACGCCGTGCTGAACCTGTGCCGGGTGAAGTTGCGCGACCAGCAGCGGCTGGCGCACGGGCCGCTCGCCGAGTACCCGAACGAGGACTTCGGCGACGAGGTGCCCCGCTCGGGCAACGCGTCCGGCGGCGGACAGCCCGGCTGGGCGGTCAAGTGCGCGCCGGGCGGCCCGAACGACTACGTGTACGTCATCGTGCAGCCCGTCGGCTGGAAGCCGCTGACCGAGCTGATCGGCCGGCCGGAACTGGCCGAGGCCCCCGAGTGGGCGACGCCGGAGGCCCGGTTGCCGCAGCTCGCCAAGATGTTCCAGCTGATCGAGGAGTGGTCCGCCACCCTGCCCAAGTGGGAGGTGCTGGAGCAGCTCAACTCCCACAACATCCCGTGCGGGCCGATCCTGTCGACCAGGGAGATCATCGAGGACGCCTCGCTGGTCGCCAACGAGATGGTCGTGACGGTGCCGCATCCCGAGCGCGGCGAGTTCGTCACCGTCGGCAGCCCGCTGAAGCTCTCCGACTCCCCTGTGGACGTGACCAGTTCACCGCTGCTCGGCGAGCACAACGAAGAGGTCTACATGGGCGAACTCGGCCTGGGCGACGAAGAGTTGCGCCTCCTCAAGTCGAACGGGGTGATCTGACGTGATGGCGGAGGACCGGGTCCTGAAGGTGCGGGCGCTGCTCAACTCCGTGCGGACCGAGGGACGGTTCGCGCTGACCGCGCCCGAGGGCAAGGTGATCGCCGACGCGTACGGGATCGCCGTACCGGGTGAGGAGTTGGCGACGGACGTCGACGAGGCGGTGGCGTACGCGGCGCGGTTCGGCGGACCGGTGGTGATGAAGATCGTCTCGCCCGACATCCTGCACAAGACCGACGCGGGAGGCGTGATCGTCGGGGTCGAGGGCGCGGCGGACGTACGGGCCGCGTTCCACAGGATCGTCGACAACGCTCGGGCGTACGACGCCGACGCCCGTATCGAGGGCGTCCAGGTGCAGGAGTTGCTGCCGCAGGGGCAGGAGGTCATCGTCGGCGCGGTGACCGATCCGACGTTCGGGAAGGTGGTCGCGTTCGGGCTCGGCGGGGTGCTCGTCGAGGTGCTGAAGGACGTGACGTTCCGGCTGGCACCCGTGAGCGCGGACGAGGCGTTGTCCATGCTGGACTCGATCCGGGCGGCGGAGATCCTGCGCGGGGTGCGCGGCGCACCGGCCGTCGACCGGTGGGCGATCGCCGAACAGATCCGCCGGGTGTCCCAACTGGTCGCGGACTTCCCGGAGATCGCCGAGGTGGACCTCAATCCGGTGATCGCGACTCCGGAGGGCGCGGTCGCGGCCGACATCCGTGTCATCCTCGCCGAGTCGCAGCCGGTACCCCGTCGACGGTATACACGCGACGAGATCCTGACGACCATGCGCCGTCTCATGGAGCCGACCTCCGTCGCCGTGATCGGTGCCTCCAACGAGCAGGGCAAGATCGGCAATTCGGTGATGCGCAACCTCGTCGACGGCGGCTTCGCCGGCGAGATCCATCCGGTGAACCCCAAGGCCGATGACATCCTCGGCCGCAAGGCGTACAAGAGTGTCACGGACGTTCCCGGTGAGGTGGATGTGGCCGTCTTCGCCATTCCCGCCAAGTTCGTGGCAGCGGCGCTGGAGGAGGTGGGCCGCAAGAACATCCCCAACGCCGTCCTCATCCCGTCCGGGTTCGCGGAGACCGGTGAGGTCCAACTCCAGGAAGAAATAGTGGAGATAGCCGAGCGCTACGGCGTCCGCCTCCTCGGCCCGAACATCTACGGCTACTACTCGACCTGGCAGGACCTGTGCGCCACGTTCTGCACGCCGTACGACGTGAAGGGCGGGGTGGCGCTGACCTCGCAGTCCGGTGGCATCGGGATGGCCATCCTGGGGTTCGCGCGGACCACGAAGACGGGGGTGTCGGCGATCGTGGGGCTCGGCAACAAGTCGGACCTGGACGAGGACGACCTGCTGACCTGGTTCGGCGAGGACCCGCACACAGAGTGCATCGCGATGCATCTGGAGGATCTCAAGGACGGGCGCGCGTTCGTCGAGGCGGCGCGAAAGACCGTACCGCGCAAGCCGGTTGTGGTGCTGAAGGCGGGGCGTACGGCGGCGGGCGCGAAGGCCGCCGGGTCGCACACGGGCGCGCTGGCCGGCGACGACGCCATATACACGGACGTCCTGAAGCAGGCCGGTGTCATCCGGGCCCCCGGGCTCAACGACATGCTGGAGTACGCGCGCGGGCTGCCGGTGCTGCCAACTCCCAAGGGTGACAACGTAGTTATCATCACGGGCGCCGGCGGCAGCGGTGTGCTCCTCTCGGACGCCGTGACCGACAACGGCCTTTCCCTGATGGAGATCCCGCCGGATCTGGACGCGTCCTTCCGGGAGTTCATCCCGCCCTTCGGGGCCGCGGGCAACCCGGTGGACATCACCGGGGGCGAGCCGCCGTCGACGTACGAGGCGACGATCCGGCTCGGGCTGGAGGATCCGCGCATCCACGCGCTGGTCCTCGGTTACTGGCACACGATCGTCACTCCCCCGATGGTCTTCGCGGAGCTGACCGCGCGCGTGGTGGCCGAGTTCAGGGAGCGCGGCATCGAGAAGCCGGTGGTGGCGTCGCTCGCGGGTGACGTGGAGGTCGAGGAGGCCTGCCAGTACCTGTACGAGCGCGGGGTGGTGGCGTACCCGTACACGACGGAGAAGCCGGTGGCCGTGCTCGGCGCGAAGTACCAATGGGCGCGTGCGGCGGGGCTGTTGGGCGGTGGTTCATGACGTGAGCCGACGCGGGGCCGGCCGACAGTGCGGTCGGCCGGCCCCGGGGACCCGTGCGCACACGAAAGGCAATGGACAGGGGGCGCTGGCCAGAACTTTCGACGCAAGGGGCACTGAGCGATGGCAACAACGGACTGTTCGACGTCCGTCCCTTTCAGGGAGGTGACGGACCGTCACGGCCGCGTGTACCGCATCGGCGAATCCGATGTGGACATCATGGGCCGGAAGCGCAGGTGGATGGTCGTCCTGCCCTGGGTGGGCATGATGGGCATCAGTTCCGCCGAGTACGCGTTCACGTCGGCGGAGGACACGCTCCACGACGCGCATCTGTGGAGCAGTGGGCACATCTTCTGGCTGATGGGCGTCTGGGTGTTCTTCCAGGCGGCCGTGGCCTTTCCGGCCGGGCAGTTGCGGGAGAGCGGCCGACTTCCGGCCCGTACGGCCATGTTGATCGGCGCGCTCGGCACACTGCTGGGCTATCTGGCGCTGGCGTTCGCGCCGAACGTGCTCGTCGCGTATCTGGGATTCGGTATGTGCAGCGGCATCGGCGCCGGTCTTGTGTACGCGACCTGCGTGAACATGGTCGGCAAGTGGTATCCGGAGCGCAGGGGCGGCAAGACGGGCTTCGTCAACGGCGGATTCGCCTACGGCTCCGTACCGTTCGTGTTCCTGTTCACCTCGGTGCTCGACCTGGGCAACTACAGGCTGCTGCTCAGCCTGGTCGGCGTCGGGCTGTGCCTGGTGGTGGCCTCGGCGGGCTGGTTCTTCCGCGATCCGCCGAAGAACTGGTGGCCCGCGCACGTCGATCCGCTGAAGACGGCTCAGGACCCCAGGATCCGGCGGGCGTTGGAGAAGAACCCGCCGGCGGTCAAGCAGTACACACCCAGGGAGGCCGCCCGCACGCCCGTGCTCTGGATGATGTGGTTCTGTCTGCTGTGCACGGCCGGCATCAACATCTTCGGCATCGCCTTCCAGGTGCCGTTCGGCAAGGACATGGGCTTCGCGGGCGGGATCGTGGCCACGGCGATGTCCCTCAAGGCGATCGTCAACGGCACCGGGCGCGGGGTCATCGGCTGGATCTCCGACCGCTACGGCCGCCGTCACACGCTGATCATTGTATGCATTGTGCTGGGTACCGCCCAGTTCGGTGTGCTGGTCTCGGGCCAGCTGGGCAGCATGCCGTTCTTCCTGTTCTGCTCCATGGTCTCGGGTTTCGGCGGCGGGGCGATCTTCCCGCTGTTCGCGGCCATGACGGCCGACTACTTCGGTGAGAACCACAACGCCGGCAACTACGGGCTCGTCTACAGCTCGAAGCTGATCTCGGGGCTCGTGGGTTCCGGTCTGGGCGCGGTCGTCGTCGGTGAGTGGGACTACCACGGCGCGTTCGTGCTGGCCGGTTCCGTGGGCCTGGCCTCAGCGGTGCTGGCGCTCTTCCTCAAGGCTCCGGGCAGGCCCAGCACCCGGCGTATCGTCCCCAACCCGCACCCGCTCGGCGAGGAGATGGCGTGACATGACCGCAGATCCCATCACCACGAACGAATCCGGCGCCGCGAACCGTCCCTACCGTGAAGTGACCGACGCCAACGGCCGCGTGTACCGCGTCGGTGAGACCGACCGGGACATCCTCGGCCACTCGCGCAAGATCATGATCTATCTGCCGTGGATCGCCATGATGGCGATCAGTGTCTTCGAGTACGCGTACGGCTCGGCGGAGGACACCCTGTCCAGCGCGCACGGCTGGACGCAGAGCAACACCTTCTGGATCCTGAGTGTCTGGGTCTTCTTCCAGGCCGGCATCGCCTTCCCGGCGGGCTGGCTGCGGGAGAAGGGCATCCTGACGGCACGCAAGGCGATGTACACCGGCTCGGTGCTGTGTGTCGTCGGTTTCCTCGCGCTGTCCCACCTGGACAACGTGTGGCTGGCGATCATCGGCTTCGGCGTGATCGGCGGCATCGGCGCCGGTCTGGTCTACGCGACGTGCATCAACATGGTCGGCAAGTGGTTCCCCGAACGGCGGGGCGCCCGGACCGGGTTCGTCAACGGCGGCTTCGCGTACGGTTCGCTGCCGTTCATCTTCATCTTCAACTACGCCTTCGACACCGGGAATTACCACCGGGTCCTGGATCTGATCGGCTGTTACATCCTTGTCGTGGTGTTCGGGTGCGCGTTCTTCTTCAAGGACCCGCCGAGGAACTGGTGGCCCGCCGACATCGATCCGCTGACCTACGGCGGCAACGACAAGAGCGCGACGAGCCTCGCCAAGAACCCGCCCGCTGTACGGCAGTTCACCCCGAAGGAGGCCATCCGCACCGGCATGCTGCCGTTGATGTGGCTGTCGATCGTGCTGACCGCCGGGGTGTCGATCTTCGGGATCTCCTTCCAGGTCGACTTCGCGAAGGACGTGGGTTTCGGCCCGTTGGTGGCGGCCTCGTCGATGGGCGTCATGGCCGTCATCAACGGCATCGGCCGCGCGGTGGTCGGCTGGCTGTCCGACCTGTGGGGCCGCAAACTCACCCTGGTCTTCGTCATCGTCGTCCTGGGCCTCGCCCAGTTCGGCGTGATCTGGGCCGGTCATCTGCGCAGCGAGTGGCTGTTCCTGTTCTTCGCGTTCCTGTCCGGTTTCGGCGGCGGCGCCTTCTACCCGATGTTCGCCGCCCTGACCCCGGACTACTTCGGCGAGAACTTCAACGCCACCAACTACGGCCTGGTGTACAGCGGCAAGCTCATCAGCGGCCTGTTCGGCGGCGGCCTCGGCTCGATGGTGGTCGCGGCCTGGGGCTACAACGGGGCGTACGCACTGGCCGGCGGCGTCTCGATGGTGGCGGCGGCGATCGCGCTGCTGCTGCGCCAACCGGGGCGCGGGGACCGGGAGTCGGCGCCCGTTCCCCAACCACAGCCCGCCGCCTGACAGTTCGCCCCGCGTCACCGTCACCGGCATCGGCATCGGCACCGACCTACTTAGCCGGACCCACCCGATGGCCCTCCTCGATGCGGGAGGGCCATCGCGTTCGGCATCTGTCGGTACGTCAGGAGCGTTGTGGGGCTCAGGACTTCTCGCGCTCGTGGTACGACCGCCGGGTGTGCTCGGTGTGTTCGCGCATCAGCAGGCTCGCGCGCAGTTCGTCGCGGGCGGCGATCGCGTCGATCAGGTGGCGGTGCTCGATCCAGGACGTCAGGCCGCGCTGCCGGGCCACCGGCGTGTAGTACCAGCGGACTCGGCGGTCGACCTGCGCGGCGAGCTCGGCGAGGACGGCGTTGCCGGCCAGTTCCATGACCTTGGCGTGGAAGCGGGCGTTCAGGGTGACGGCGGCGTCCACGTCGTCGGCGTCGACGGCGCGCTCGCCCTCCGCGCACAGCTCCTCCAGGACGGCGATGCCCGCCTTGCCCGCGTTGGCGGCGGCGAGCCGGGCGGCCTCGGCCTCCAACAGGGTGCGTACGGTGAGGAGTTGGTCGGCCTCCTCCTCCGTCGGCTCGTGCACGAACGCACCCTGGGCGGGCCGCAAATCGACCCAGCCCTCGGTGTTGAGCCGCTGCAGCGCCTCCCGCACGGGCTGCCGCGACACTCCGAGGTGCCCGGCGAGTTCGCTCTCGACGAGATGCTGGCCGGGCTGCAGGGCGCGCGTGGTGATGAGTTCGAGCAGCGCCTCGTAGACACGGTCGCGCAGCGGGCCCGGGCGTTCGAGCTTGGGCACCGCTCCCTGTGGCAGTCCTGCGGACAACATCACGGTCCCCTCCTGGGCAGCACCGGCATTTCGCAGACAGTAGCCGTACGACCAAGTATCGATTGTCTTTCGTCTACAGTCTACGGTGCACAGTAGCCAGGAGCGGTGGGAGTCGGCCTCGTCACATCCGAGGGTGCAGCCGAAGACACGTCGGGGCGTGTGCGCAGGTCACGGGCACCGCACGACCTGGCCGGCGTACGACAGATTCCCGCCGAAGCCGAACAGCAGGACGGGGTCGCCGGTACGGACGGCTCCCTGTTCGACGAGTTTCGAGAACGCGAGGGGGATGCTGGCGGCGGAGGTGTTGCCCGATTGGACGACATCGCGGGCGACGACGGCGTTGACGGCGCCGATCTTCTCGGCGAGGGGCTCGATGATCCGCAGGTTCGCCTGGTGCAGGACGACGCCGGCGAGGTCGGCGGGGGTGAGGCCGGCCTTCTCGCAGGCCTTGCGGGCGATGGGCGGGAGCTGGGTGGTGGCCCAGCGGTAGACGCTCTGGCCCTCCTGCGCGAACCGCGGTGGTGTGCCCTCGATCCGTACCGCGTGGCCCATCTCGGGCACGGATCCCCACAGGACCGGTCCGATGCCGGGTTCATCGGCGGCCTCGACGACGGCGGCTCCCGCTCCGTCGCCGACGAGGACGCAGGTCGTGCGGTCGGTCCAGTCGGTGACCTCGGACATCTTGTCGGCGCCGATGACCAGGGCCCGTACGGCCGCTCCCGCGCGGACGGCGTGGTCGGCTGTGGCCAGGGCGTGGGTGAAGCCGGCGCACACGACGTTGACGTCCATGGCGGCGGGCGAGGGGATGCCGAGGCGGGCGGCGACGCGGGCGGCCATGTTCGGGGAGCGGTCGATGGCCGTGGAGGTGGCGACCAGGACGAGGTCGATGTCCCCGGGGGTCAGGCCGGCGGCGGCGAGTGCCTTGGCGGCGGCGTGCGCGGCCAGCTCGTCGACGGGTTCGTCGGGTCCGGCGATGTGGCGGGTCCTGATGCCGACCCGGGAGGTGATCCACTCGTGGCTGGTGTCGACCATGCCCGCCAGGTCCTCGTTGGTGAGTACCTTGGCGGGCTGGTAGTGGCCGACGGCGGCGATCCGCGTGCCGTTCATTGGGTGGTCCCCCTCGTTGCCTTGGGTAGCGGGATCCACCAGTCTTGCCAGTGACTCGCGGGTACGACGGCAGGTGATGCCACAGGAAACTGCCGTCCGGGTTGTCGGCTTCTGTCATCCGTCCTGTGGTCGACGGTATGCACCGAACATTCAGCCGGTGAACAGCTGCTTCGCCTTGAGGATCAGTTCGTAGAGGCCGTAGACGAGGGGTGCGCCGACCCAGAGCCAGGCGAAGGCGATCAGCGGTCGTCGGTCAGGCGGGCTCTGACTGCTGTCGTTCGACATCGGCGGCCTTCCTCGGGGCGGGGATGTGGTGGCGGGCGTTGACGGGGCGGACCAGTTCGTTGGCGACGAAGCCGATGACGAGCAGCCCGATCATGATGACGAAGGAGGTGTCGTAGAGGGACGCGCCGTGTTTGCCGGCGGCCTTCTGGTGGTCGGCGATCCAGTTCACGATCAGTGGTCCGAGAACGCCGGCGAGGGACCAGGCGGTGAGGAGCCGGCCGTGGATAGCGCCGACCTGGTAGGTCCCGAAGAGGTCCTTCAGGTACGCGGGTACGGTCGCGAAGCCGCCGCCGTAGAAGGAGAGGATCACCAGCGCGCACAGGATGAACAGCGGTTTCGAGGAATCGCCGAACAGCGCGATGAGCGCGTACATGATCGCGCCGACGCCCAGGTAGACGCGGTAGATGTTCTTGCGGCCGATCAGGTCGGAGGTCGACGACCAGCCGATACGGCCCGCCATGTTGGCCGCGGAGAGCAGCGCGACGAAGCCGGCGGCGGCCGACACCGAGACCGATGCGGAGGTGTCCGCGAAGAAGTCCGTGATCATCGGGGCGGCCTTCTCCAGGATGCCGATGCCCGCGGTCACGTTCATGCACAGGACGACCCACAGGCACCAGAACTGCGGGGTGCGCACGGCACTGTTGGCGGAGACCTGCACACCGGTGAGAGCGGGGGCGCCGGGCGCGTTCGCCGGGTCCTGAACACCCTCGGTGCGCGGCACCCGTACGAGCAGCACGCCGAGTGTCATGAAGACCGCATACGAAAGACCGAGGACGAGGAACGTCTGCGCGATGCCGGTGTTGTCGGAGCCGAACGACTTCAGCATCTGGGCGGACCACGGGGAGGCGATGAGCGCGCCGCCGCCGAAGCCCATGATGGCGATGCCGGTGGCCATGCCGGGCCGGTCCGGGAACCACTTGATCAGGGTCGAGACCGGTGAGATGTAGCCGATGCCGAGGCCGATCCCGCCGACGAAGCCGTAGCCGAGGACGATCAGCCAGAACTGCTTCGTCTCCGCGCCCAGTGCGGAGATCAGGAAGCCGGAGGAGAAGCAGATCAGGGCGACGGTCATCGCCCAGCGCGGTCCGTTGCGTTCGACGAGGGTGCCGCCGAACGCGGCCGAGAGGCCGAGCATGACGATGGCGAGCTGGAAGGGCAGCGCGCTCTGCGTGCCGCTGAGGTTCAGTGAGGATTCGAGCGGCGGCTTGAAGACGCTCCAGGCGTAGGCCTGGCCGATGGAGAGGTGCACCGAGAGGGCGGCGGGGGGAACCAGCCAGCGGCTCCACGCCGGGGGTGCTACTGGGGGACTCATGATCCCGGACGGTAGGGAGTGGCAAGGGAGTTGAGAAGGCGGCGCGTCGACCGTGTGCGATGAGCGGTATGCAGAGTGCGCCGAACGGTCGCCGCCACAACGGTCGTTGACGCAACGGTCGCTGTCCGAACCCTTGCCGACCCTCGACTCCATACTGTAGACAATATTTCGTCTACACTGTTCGTCGCCGCTCGACGCCGTCCGCACTGGCCGGACGGCAGCCACGGCAGCAACGGCAGCCACCTCCGCGGTACTCCCTCGACCGAACGGAGAGTCCCAGTGAAAGTCGCAGTCCTCGGCGCCGGTGCGATCGGCGCCTACGTCGGCGCCGCGCTCCACCGTGCGGGCGCCGAAGTACATCTCGTCGCCCGTGGACCGCATCTCGCGGCCATGAGGCAGCACGGCGTCCAAGTCCTCAGTCCGCGCGGCGACTTCACCGCCCGCGCCCATGCCACCGACGACCCGGCGGAGATCGGCCCGGTCGACTTCGTCCTCCTCGGTCTGAAGGCCAACTCGTACGCGGCGTGCGGGCCGCTCATCGAGCCCCTGCTGCACGACACCACGGCGGTGGTGGCGGCCCAGAACGGCATCCCGTGGTGGTACTTCCACGCGCACGGTGGCCCCTACGACGGGCAGCGCGTCGAGAGCGTGGACCCGGGCGGTGCGGTCAGTGCGGTGCTCGCGCCCGAGCGGGCCGTGGGCTGTGTCGTCTACGCGGCAACGGAGCTCGCGGGCCCGGGAGTTGTGCGTCATCTCGAAGGCACCCGGTTCTCGATCGGGGAGCCCGACCGGAGTGTCTCGGCGCGCTGTCTAGCGCTGAGCGAGGCCATGCGGGCCGGCGGGCTGAAGTGTCCGGTCGAGCCGGAGCTGCGCAACGACATATGGCTCAAGCTGCTCGGCAACATCTCCTTCAACCCGATCAGCGCGCTGGCCCGCGCCACCATGCGGCAGATGTGTCTGCACGGCGGTACCCGCAGGGTCATCGAGATCATGATGGCCGAGACGCTCTCGGTCGCCGAGGCCCTGGGCTGCGAGGTCGGCGTCTCCATCGAGCGGCGGCTCGCGGGCGCGGAGCGTGTCGGCGACCACCGCACCTCGACGCTCCAGGACCTGGAGCGCGGCAAGCCGCTCGAACTCGACGTACTGCTCGCGGCCGTCGTCGAGTTGGCCGGCATCACGGGGGTGGAGGTGCCCACCCTGCGCACCGTGCACGCCATCTCGGACCTGCTCGCGCTGGGGAGCGCCGCGCGAGGGAACGAGGACGGGCCGCACCCGCACTCGGCACGTGCAGGACAATGAGAGCGGGAGGGCCACCTCCGCATCAAGGGCCGTTTCGGCCACCAGCACGCACAGACACGTACAGAACCGGGGCTGATCAGGACATGGGACGAGTCACGGAACGACGCAAGGTGATCCGGATCCGCGACGGCGTGGTCTCCAGCCGGCCGGACACGCTCGTCGCCGAGGAGCCCCTGGAGATCCGGCTCAACGGCAAGCCGCTCGCGATCACCATGCGGACGCCGGGCGACGACTTCGCGCTCGCGGCCGGGTTCCTGGTCAGCGAAGGCGTACTGGCGACTGCATACGATCTGCGGAACATCGTGTACTGCGCGGGGGCGACGGTCGACGGCACGAACACCTACAACGTCGTCGACGTGCGGACCGCCCCGGACGTGGTGATTCCGGACATCACGCTGGAGCGGAACGTGTACACGACGTCGTCGTGCGGTCTGTGCGGCAAGGCGAGCCTGGACGCGGTCCGTACGACGACCCGCTGGCCGATCGCCGACACTCCCCCGGTCCGTGTCGAGCCCGCGCTGCTGGCGAGCCTCCCCGACCGGCTGCGGGCGGCCCAGCGGGTCTTCGACCGGACCGGGGGTCTGCACGCGGCGGCCCTGTTCAGCGAGGAGGGCGAGCTGCTGGACGTACGGGAGGACGTGGGCCGGCACAACGCGGTCGACAAGCTGGTCGGCCGTGCCCTGCAGAACGGGGACCTGCCGCTGTCCCGGGTGATCCTGCTCGTCTCCGGCCGGGCCTCGTTCGAGCTGGCGCAGAAGGCCGTGATGGCCGGGATCCCGGTGCTGGCGGCGGTGTCGGCGCCCTCGTCGCTGGCCGTGGACCTGGCGGCGGAGACGGGTCTGACCCTGGTGGGTTTTCTGCGGGGCAGCAACATGAACGTGTACGCGGGCGAGGACCGCATCGCCCTGCGGGCCGCGGCCGCCCAGGGCTGACGCCCTCGTCCCGCGGCACGGCGGCGGGGCCCCGGCCGGCGGGGAGCGCCCCCTGCGCCGCAGGGGCCCCGCCTCAGTCCCGGTCCTCGACGCCCTGTGCGGCCCGTACGAACGCCGTGACGAGGGGTGAGCGGTGGGTCGTCTCCCAGGCGAGGATCACCTCGTCGGGTTCGGCGTCGGTGACGGGGACGTAGGTGATGTCGGGCCGGGAGTACTGCTGGGCGACGGAGACGGGGACGAGGGTGATGCCCGCTCCGGAGGCGACGTTCTCGAACTTCTCCTCGATGCTGCGGATCGGTACGTCGTCGGGGTCGGGGTGGGGGTTGAGGTAGCGCAGCCAGGTCTCGCCGTCGAGGTCGGCGAGGACGAGGTCGGGTTTGCCGGCGAGCCGGTGTTCGGCGGGGAGCATGGCCACCCGGGGCTCGGTGAACAGCGGAAGCAGGGTGAGGCCCTGTTCGCGGACGGGGCGGCGCAGGTAGGCGAGGTCGACGGTGCCGTCGAGGATGAGCTGCTCCTGGTCGTCCCATTCGACCCGGCGGGCCTTGACCTCGGCGTCGGGGTGGGCGGCGGTGAAGGCGCGCAGCGCGGGGGTGATGACGACTCCGGCGCGGAAGCCGACGACGAGGCGGTGCGGCCCGTGTGCGGCGCGCTGCACCCTGCGGCGGGTGGCGTTCGCGGAGTCGAGCAAGGTTCGCCCTTCGTCGAGGAGTTGGCGTCCGGCCGCGGTCAAGGTCGCGCCGTGGCTGTCGCGTTCGAAGAGGGTGGCGTCCAAGTCCTTTTCCAGGGCCCGGATCTGACGGCTCAACACGGGTTGCGCGATGTGCAGTTGTTCGGCCGCGCGTCCGAAGTGGAGCAGTTCGGCCACCGCCACGAAGTAACGGACCTTCCGCAGGTCGAGGTCCATGGGTCCCGCTGCCTCCCTGCCGCTGCCATTGCCGTCGCTGTCGCCGTCGGCGATGCCTTCAGGGTATCGCCGTAGCCGGAAGAGGTCTTGGACGGCGGGGTGGTGGCGACCGCAGGCTGGACGACGTCACAGCAGCACGAAAGGGGCAGGTCATGGGAGTGCGAGGACAGCGGATCGTCGTCATCGGCGGTACGGCGGGCATCGGGCTGGCGGTCGCGGAGGCGGCCGGGCGGCAGGGCGCCCAGGTGGTGGTCGCCTCGCGTCGGCAGGAGAGTGTGGACGCGGCGTTGAAGCGGCTCCCGGACGACGCGGAGGGCCGGGTGCTCGACGCGAGCGACGAGGACGCGGTGCGGGACTTCTTCGCGGAGCTCGGCGGCTACGACCACCTGGTGTACACGGCGGGTGAGTCGCTGCTGATGGAGAGCGTGGCGGAGTCCGACCTCGGGCGGTCCAGGGCGTTCCTGGACACCCGGTTGTGGGGTGCGTACACGGCGGTGAAGTACGGTGCCGGGTCGATCCGGGCCGGCGGTTCGGTGGTGCTGACCACGGGTACCGTCGGGCGCAGGCCGATGTCCGGTACGTCCGTCGCGGCCGCGTTGTGCGGGGCGATGGAGTCGCTGACCCGGGCGCTGGCCCTGGAGCTGGCGCCGCTGCGGGTCAATGTGGTCGCGCCGGGTGTGGTCCGTACGGAGTTGTGGCGGGAGTTGGGTGAGGAGGACCGGGACGGACTGTTCGAGTCCGTCGCCGGGTCGCTTCCGGTCGGCCGGATCGGCGAGCCGGCCGATGTGGCCGAGGCGTATCTGTATCTGATGCGCGGCGGCTACAGCACGGGTTCGACGGTGGTCGTGGACGGCGGCACCGTCCTCGTCTGACGGGCCGGGCCGCACTTCTCAACCGCCTTGGGCGCAAGGGTGTCTCAGCCTCTCTGCGTGAGGCCCACCTCCGCCGCCGTCACGACCGACCCCAGCCGTGGGAAGTCGAGCTTGACCGACGCCTGGTGCTCGGCCGCGGTGAACGCGCTCATCGCGTCCTCGACGAAGACGAGGTCGTAGCCGAGGTCGCCGGCGGCGCGGGCGGTGGACTCCACGCCGAGGTTGGTGGCGATCCCGCCGAACACCAGGGTGTCGACGCCCCGTTGGCGCAGGCGCTCGTCAAGTCCCGTGCCCTGGAAGCCGCCGATCGTCCGTTTCACGATCTCCAGGTCGCCCTCCTTTGCCAGTCCGGCGGCGAGTCCGCTGCCGGAGGGCTGTTCGGTGATGCCGGGGCGTTCGACCCTGATCAGTACGACGAGCGCTCCGGCGGAGCGGAAGGCGGCGGCCAACTCCTCGGCCACGGCGAGGACTTCGGTGCCCTTGTACGGTTCGAGCGGCAGCGCGACGATGCGGTCCATCAGGTCGACGAGGACCAGGGCGGTGCGCGCGGGGTCGAGGGCGAGCCGGGGTTCGGGAGTCTGCGGTGGGGTCATGACGGAACGTTAGCTCCCGTCAGCCGTCCGTACCGGAGATCCGGATCAACAGGTCCATGAACCGGTCGCGTTCGGCCACCGTCAGTGGAGCGAGGAGCCGGTTGTTGGCCTCGCGGGCCGCCTTCTCGCACCGCTTCAGCAGCCGTGCGCCCTCCGCGGTGAGCGACACGGCGTTCTTGCGGCGGTCCGTCGGGTCCGGTTCGCGGACGACCAGGTGGGCGGCCTGGAGGTCGTTGAGGACGCCGACGAGGTCCTTGGGGTCGAGTCCGACACCGCGGCCGAGGTCGGCCTGGGCGACGGGGGCGAGGTCACGGACGGCGGAGAGGACCACGTGGTGCCACATCTTCAGGCCTTCGGCGGCGAGGGCCTCGGCGACCAGGGCCCGGCCGCGGGCGGCGGCTCGACCGAGGAGCCAGCTGGGGAGGGAGCGGATCGCGGGGAGGGGTGCTTCGGCCATGTGTGCAGCCTATCCGGAAATCGTTGGGCGTCCCCATGAAATCGTGAATACCATTGGGGCTCCCAACGATTTCTGGAGGTGCGATGCGTCGCGTCCGGTACGAGTCCACCGACGGCCCGCTGTTCCTGGAGGAGGCCCCCGTCCCCGCGCCGGGCCCCGGCGAGCTCCTCGTGCGCACCGAGGCTGTCGGGGTCACCCTGCCCGTCGTCCGCAAGGTCTCCGAGGCGGCCGAGCCGATCCCGCTGGGCGGCGAGATCGCGGGCGAGGTGGTCGCCGCAGGAGAGGGCGTGGCCCGCTTCGGGGTGGGCGACCGCGTGACGGGGCTGTGTTTCGGGCACGGTTACGCCGACTTCGCCGTCCTCCACGAGGCCATGGTCTCCCCCGTGCCCGGCGACGCCTCCGCCGTCGACGCGGTCGCGCTCGTCCGCAGCGGCCTGGTGGCCCTCGGCGCGCTGGACGCGGCCCGGCCCGAGCCCGGCGAGGCCGTACTGATCACGGCGGCGGCGAGCGGAGTGGGCCATCTCGCCGTGCAGTTGGCGAAGGTGCGGGGTGCGGGGCGGGTGGTGGGCGCGGTCTCCGATCCGGCGAAGGGCGACTTCGTGCGCGCCCTGGGTGCCGACGAGGTGATCACCTACGAGGAGTTGGGCTCGGTCGAGCCCGTCGACTGCGTCCTCGACGCGGTGGGCGGCGAGTTGCTCACCCCGGCCGTCGCCGCGCTGGTCCCGGGCGGGCGGCTCGTGGCGTACAGCTCGGGCGGCGGGACGATCCGGGCGTACGACCTTCTCGTGGGCGCCAAGTCCGTGATCGGGTTCCAGATGGCGCGGATCGCGCGCGGGAGGCCGGAGTTGTACGAGCGGTGGCGGCGGGAGCTGTGGCGGCTGTTCGCCGAGGGCGCCCTGAAGCCTTTCGTGCACGGGGAGTTCGGGTTCGCGGATGCGGCGAAGGCCCACGAGGTGATCGAGTCGCGGGGCAATCTGGGCAAGGTCGTGCTGCGTCCCTGAGACGTCGGCCCCTCCCCAGCGCTCTCGTCACCGTCGACTTCCGTGACGCCGACCGCTGCACGCTTCTTGTGAGGCCCCGGATGCCCCAACTAACGTCTGTGGCGTGCCCGTTGGACGTGGGATGTCCGGATGTAAAGACGAATGAAGGGCAGGTCGCATCACCATGCCGTCAAGTCTTCGCGCACGTCTGAGATCCACCCTCACCGCCGCACTCACCCTGGCCGCGCTGCTCATACTCCCGAGCCCGGCGCACGCCGCCACCCAAACCACCTCCCCCACCCCCGAGTTCGACCAGCAGGCCCTCTTCAAGGCGTCCCGGGATCCGGGCTACGCCTGCTTCCGGATCCCGGCCGTCGTCAGGACGAACGACGGGACGCTGCTCGCGTTCGCCGAGGGCCGGGTCCTCAACTGCGGTGACGCCGCCGACATCGACATCGTCGTCAAGCGCTCCACCGACGACGGCGCCACCTGGAGCCCGCTGCAGGTCGTCAACCACGGCGGCGGCGACACCCACGGCAACCCGGCGCCTGTCGTGGACCGGAGGACCGGCCGCGTCCTGCTCGCCGAGACGTACAACACGGGCCGTATGGACAGCGCCAGTTGCTCGGTCCCCTGCGACCGCACCCCGCATCTGCAGTACAGCGACGACGACGGCCTCACCTGGTCGCAGCCGCGTGACCTGAGCGACGAGATCCTGCCCCCGAACTGGAACTCCTGGTACGCCACCGGCCCCGTGCACGGCATCCAGCTCACCCGCGGCAAGCACAGGGGACGGCTCGTGTTCGGCGTCAACACCGAGACCTGGGACGGGAGTCGGGTCACCGCGAACAACGCGGCACTGATCGTGAGCGACGACGGCGGCGACCACTGGAGGATCGGCGCCACCGACTCGTACCCGATCGCGGCCGACGGGACCTGGCGGCAGAAACCGTCCGAGCTGACGATGACCGAACGCACCGACGGCTCCATCCTGGTCAGCGGGCGGGAACAGGACGGCACCGACCTCGGCCACCGCACCCAGGCGGTCAGCCGCGACGGCGGCGACAGCTTCACCGCGCCCTTCCGCGACCTGCCCGACCTGTACGCCCCGCAGGTCCAGTGCGCCACCCTCGGCCTCGGCTCCCGCATCCTGCTGTCCTGCGACGCGGACCCCGACCGCCGCCGGACGATGATGATCCGCTCCTCCTACGACGGCGGGCGCACCTGGGACAGCGTGGACCGCGGCACGGTGGTGACGAGGGACTGGTCCGGTTACTCGGACATGGCGCGCATCGACGGGGACACGGTGGGCCTGCTCTACGAGGGCGGCGCGGTGTCGGCGACCGACGAGATCCGTTTAGCCCGCTTCAACGAGGCCTGGCTGCAACCGCGTCGGGGCCCGGACCCGACGACCGCCGACCTCGCCCCGCACGCCAGGAGCGCGGCCGTGCTCGGCGGCGCCCAGGAGACGGACGGCGTGTCGGGCGGCGCCCTGTCCTTCGACGGTGTCGACGACGCCGTACGACTGCCCTACAGCGACCGACTGCCCCTGGGGACAAAGGACTTCACGGTCTCCCTCTGGTTCCGCTACACCGCGACGACCGGCGACCAGCCGTTCCTGTGGATGGGCGGGGTCGGCACCAGCCAGCCGCAGGTGTGGCTGCGTGGCGAGCCCGCCGGCAACCACGTGCGGGCGCTGATCACCACCCGGGACGGTGCGACGGCCGTCCACACCACCTCCGTGGTGACCGCCGGTGCCTACAACGACGGGCAGTGGCATCATGCGGTTGTACGGCGCGGCGGTGGGCAGTTGACGCTGTCCGTGGACGGAACGACGGTGAGCACGGCGGACGTCGTGGGGTCCGTCAGCCGCAACTCGCCGTTCGGCGTGCACCTCGGTCAACGCGTGGACAGTCTGGTGTACTTCACCGGCTCCCTCGACGAAGTCCACGTGTGGGACCGGCTGTTGACGGACGACGAGCTGGCCGCACAGGATCCGCCGGCCGCCGGGACCGTGCTGTGGCTGCCCATGGACCGCGTGAGCGGCAGCCACTAACGTCCCGGGCGTGCCCGAGGACCGGCGCGCGCGACAGCGGACGGGAGTCGGGGTCGGCCTGCTGCTGACCCTGGCTCTCGCGGCCGTGCTGCTCACCGCCCTCCCGAAGGACCGCGACCGGGAGGGCGGCGGCGCGTGCACGGCCCGTACGGTGCGCTCCTGGTCGGCCGACACGAAGCTCACGAACTCCTTTGCCGCGTACGGCGACGACGCGACCCGCACCGACGACTGGACCGGCGGCGACGGCACCCACTCGGTGCGGCTGCCGGACGGGCGGGTGCTGTGGCTGTTCTCCGACACCTATCTCGGCCAGGTCCACGGCCCGCCCAACCCGGTGGGCGAGTCGTACGTCTGGCGGGACACCGCGGCGCCGCTGGTGCGGAACTCGGCGGTGGTGATGCGCGACGGACACCCCCGACTCACGCTCCCCGCACCGCTGTTCCCCGATCCGGGCCCGAACGAGTGGCGTTGGCCGGTCGCGGCCCGTGTCGAGCCCCGCTCCCCCGGCTCGGCCGAGTCGGTCGTACGGGTGCTGCTGTGGACGCGGACGGCGGGGGCGTATCCGTGGATCTACGGGGTGCCGACCGCGACGGAGGTGGCCACGCTGTCGCTGCCGGATCTGCGGGTGGAGTCGATCGTGAAGGTCTTCGACCAGCACTTGGTCCAAGATCCGTCCCGGCGGGTGCAGTTCGGGACGACGCTGGTCGCGGCGGGCGGGTGGACGTATGTCTTCGGCGGGAACGACGCGCAGGCGGCGGCCCGGCCGACGTCCTCGGCGTATGTGGCGCGGGTGCCGGAGGGGCGGCTCGGGGAGCCGGGTGCCTGGGAGTACTGGGACGGTTCGGCGTGGACGGCCCGGGCCGGGCCGCGGCCGGTGCTCGGGGACGGTCACCACATCGGTGTGGGGAGCGCGTTCTCGGTGGTGCGGGACGGGGCGACGTACGTCCTGTTCACGATGGCGGCGGGCAGCCGGGGGCTGACCACCGTGACCTCGTACTGGGCCTGTTCGCCCGTCGGGCCGTGGCACGGGCCGGCCCGGGGATTCAGTCCGCCGCTGCCGGCCGGGCAGGTCGCCGCGTACAACCCGCAGACGCATCCGGCGCTCGGCGGCGACGGGCGGATCGTGCTCAGCTATGACGTCAACTGGCTGGACGCGACGGCCACTTCGGCGGCCTGGAACCTCAGCCGGAACGTGTCGCTGTACCGACCGCGCTTCGTGACCCTGCGGTTGGGGCCGCCGTCCCGGTGACCTCGGGCTGCGGATCGCGGGCGCGGCGCTTGGCGATGACGGCGCACACCATGAGCTGCATCTGGTGGAAGAGCATCAGCGGCAGTACGGCGAGGGAGGCGTGGGCGCCGAACAGGACGCTGGCCATGGGGAGTCCGGAGGCGAGGGACTTCTTCGAGCCGGCGAACTGGATGGCGATCCGGTCCTCCCGGCCGAAGCGCAGCGCCTTGCCGCCGTACCAGGTCAGGGTGAGCATCACGGCGAGGACGACCGCCTCGACGGCGAGCAGTCCGGCCAGGCGCAGGGCGCTGACCTGGTGCCAGATGCCCTGGACCATGCCCTCGCTGAACGCGGTGTAGACGACGAGGAGGATCGAGGCGCGGTCGACGTAGCCGAGGACCTTCTTGTGCCGGGTGATGAACCCGCCGATCCAGCGTCGCAGCAGCTGCCCGGCGAGGAACGGCACGAGGAGCTGCAGCACGATCTTGACGACGGAGTCGGCGGAGAAGCCGCCCGCGTTGCCGCCGAGCAGGGCGGCGGCCAGCAGCGGGGTGATGACGATGCCGGCGAGGGAGGAGAAGGAGCCGGCGCAGATCGCGGCGGGCACGTTGCCGCGTGCGATCGAGGTGAACGCGATCGAGGACTGGACGGTCGAGGGGACGAGGGTGAGGAAGAGGAGCCCCTGGTAGAGGGGGTGGGTCAGGAGCACCGGGACGAGGCCGCGGGCGGCCAGGCCGAGCAGCGGGAAGACGACGAAGGTGCAGGCCAGGACGGTGGTGTGCAGGCGCCAGTGCTTGAGGCCGTCGAGTGCCTCGCGGGTGGAGAGGCGGGCGCCGTAGAGGAAGAAGAGGAAGGCGATGGCGGCCGTGGAGGCGCCCGAGGCGATGTCGGCGCCGGTGCCCCTGGCGGGGAGGAGTGCGGCGATACCGACCGTCCCGAGGAGCAGGAGGATGTAGGGGTCGATCGGCATCCGACTGGGCCATCGCAGGCGTTTCACTGTGCTCCACCGTCTCGCTGTACGTCCGCCCGTCCGGCGCGGACTGGTGCCCTCCCCATCGTCCTCTTCCGCCGCTTGATCGGGAATCCGTCATACCGCTCTGACTGCCATCACGTTTCGCGATGACCGGATACCGTGTATGCCATGGTGTATGCCATGTACGACCTCTCTCACCTGCGGACATTCCTCGCGGTGTCCCAGACGCTGAGTTTCACGCAGGCCGCGCGGCGGCTCGGGCTGCGCCAGTCGACGGTGAGCCAGCATGTGCGGCGGCTGGAGGACGCGACGGGACGGCAGTTGTTCACCCGGGACACGCACTCCGTGGAACTGACCGAGGACGGCGAGGCGATGCTGGGTTTCGCGCGCCGGATCCTGGAGGTGCAGGAGCAGGCGTCGGCGTTCTTCACCGGCACCCGGCTGCGCGGCCGGCTGCGCTTCGGGGCGTCCGAGGACTTCGTGCTGACCCGGCTGCCGGAGATCCTGGAGGGCTTCCGCCACGACCATCCCGAGGTCGACCTGGAACTGACGGTGGAGCTGTCCGGGACGCTGCACGAGCAACTGGCGGCCGGGAAGCTGGACCTGGTGCTGGCGAAGCGGCGGGCCGAGGATCCCCGCGGTGAACTGGTGTGGCACGACAAGCTGGTGTGGATCGGCGCGGAGCGGCTGCGCCTGGACGCGGACCGTCCGGTGCCGCTGATCGTCTATCCGCCGCCTGGGATCACTCGGGCCCTGGCCATGGAGGCACTTGAGCGGCAGGGGCGGGCCTGGCGCATCGCCTGTACGAGCGGCAGTCTCAACGGGCTGATCGCCGCCGCCCGGGCGGGACTCGGGGTGATGGCGCACTCGAAGGGGCTGGTGCCGCCGGGACTCGTACGGGTGCCGGAGCGGGCGGGGTTGCCGGAATTGGGCGAGGTCGATTTCGTACTCGTGCACGGGCGGCGCAGGGTTTCCGCACAGGGGGCGGCGGACGCGCTGGCGGCGGCAATTCTGGCGGGTGGGGATCGGCTGCATCGGCGCGGTCCGTAATATCGGCGGTATCGGCGGTATCGGCGCTCTATTGCGGGGCGATGCCGATGCCGAATTCCGCGAGGGCGAGAAATGACGTCGTAGAAGAAATACCGACCGAGAGAACATGCGACGGCGGGCGGCGCTGTCGGTCAGGAGCAGCGCCGCCCGCTCATGGGGATCAGGAGAACGAGAACTCTCCTCCGTAGTCGGTGTCGTGGTCGCGGTAGACGCTGCTGTAGCCGAGTTCGCTGGTGTCGACGACGCCGTTCTCGACCGCGAACTCGATCCAGACGCCGGGGCCGTCGATGCGTACGTAGTCGCCGGCGGTGTCCAGGTCGGTGGTGCCGGAGTAGGAGATGTAGGTGTCGTCGAGTTCCGACTTGTAGGTGCTCAGGGTGGCGGCGGCGGTCGTGTCGTCGGCGGCCTCGACCCAGGGGGTGATGGCGTCGAGGATCAACTGCTGCTGGTCGTCGGTGAGTTCGCTGCCCGCGATGCCTTCCTTGGTGGTGGGGAAGGCGCCGTCGCCGTCCGGGCCGAGCACGACGTCGGTGGTGGTGTCGGTGAGCTGCGCCTCGGTCAGTTCGTCGTCGGTCAGGCCTTCGAGCATCGAGACCAGGCCGTCGTGCATCCCGGACAGGGGTGCGTAGGTGGTGTCGTCGTCGGTCCAGCTGACGGGTTCGACGCCGGCGAAGTACGGGGTGGCGCCGACGACCTCTCCGTCCTTGTAGGTGAGGTTGACGGCCAACTGGTCGCCGCCGAAGTGCAGTTGCCAGGTGCCAGTGGTGCTGGGGGTGCCCAGGAAGGCGAGGTAGTAGTTGCCGCTGCCGTAGCTGCTGTCGGTCTCGCCGAGGACGTCGTCGGCCGCGAGGATCTGGGAGATCTGGTCGTAGCCGGTGTCGCTGCCGGTGCCCGTGGCGGCCTCGACGACCGCCTTGGCCGCGGCGAGCTGGGTGTCGCCGAGGGAGCCGAGTTCGATGCCGACCCGGCAGGTCGCACCGCAGGAGAGGTTGGACCAGGCGACGGCGTTGGCCTGGGTGAAGTCGAGGAGTACGTCGGCCTGTTGGTCGTCGTCGAGGGTGTCGAGGAAGGTGTTGGCCGCGTCGACGACGTCCGAGACGGAGGTGCCGGTCCCGGCGGAGTTCGAGGGCACGACGGCGGACGGGCGGGCGGATCCGGATGTGGACGGGGAGGTGGATCCGGGGGTGGTCCGGGACGAGGATGGGGATGGGGATCCGGAGTCCGGGGCGGAGGCGCTGCTGGACGGGTCGGACTGGACGGATGCGGCGTTCGCGGTCGCGTAGAGCCCGCCGCCGAGGAGGGCCGTCGCCGCGGCCAGGGCCCCCACCACCTTCCTGTGCCGTCCCAGGGACCTGCGGTGAGCGTTTTTGGTCTTCAATTCGATATTCCCTTCAGGGGTCTCGCCCTGAGGACTTCCGATGATTTTTTCCGGCCCCGGAAAAGATCTTTCCGGAAATCCCCGCGGCATCGCTTTGGACGAGCCACATTCGATCGCCGAACACTGTGATTCACGCCTCCGAGTGCTTGGCGTTGAGCATGATTTATCTTGAACTTACTTTGAGGGAGCGCGAGTTGAGGGCGAGTTGAGCGGAAGCGTCCGGTACGTCAGTTGTTTGACCCGGCGCAGGAACGGGCTCGCCTCCACGTGCCGCACCCCGTCGAGTTGTCCGAGGGGTCCGCTGAGGTAGTCGTAGAGCCCGGCCGTGTCCTTCACGACGGCCGTCACGACGATGTTGGACGTGCCGGCCGTGGCGGACGCGTAGGCGATCTGGTCGTGCGTGGCCAGTGCCTCGCCGACCGAGTGGAGTGCCGCGGGGGTCGCCGTGATCCACAGCACGGCGGCACGCATGTATCCGAAGACCTCGGAGTCGTACTCGATGTCGATGTACACCGCTCCGGAGCCGATCAGCGCGGCGAGGCGGCGTTTGACGGCGGACTCGGAGCGGCCGGTGGCGCGCTGGAGTTCGGGGTAGGTGGCGCGTCCGTCGCGTTCGAGTACGGCGATCAGGGCCTCGTCGTCCGGTTCGATGCGGGCGGGGCCCGGGGTCGGCGCCGGTTCGGGGAGCAGGGCGGCGATCTGGTCGTCCGCCAGCACGTCGAAACGGCGGAGCCAGCCCGTGGGGCCGCCGTAGAAGCGGTGCAGCATCTGGTGGGCGCGGATGTCCAGGACGCTGGGGGTGCGCGGGAGTTTTCCGAGCAGGAGGTCGTCGTAGTCGCCGGGGGTGCGCGGGCGGGTCAGGCAGACGATCTCGGTGCCGCCGGAGGCGAGGCCGATCCAGGCGGTGTCGGGGCGCTTGGCGAGGGCGTCGGCGATGTTGAGGGCGTTGTCGGGGGCGCAGCGCAGGCGCAGCATCCACTGGTCCTGACCGAGGCGTTCGGCGTCGCGGATGGCGACGACGCGCAGGCCGGCCTCGGCGGTGAGTCGGCGGAAGCGGCGGGCGACGGTCTGGTCGGAGGCGCCGAGAACCGCGCCGAGGCGGCTGAAGGAGGCGCGGCCGTTGATCTCCAGCGCGGTGAGGAGTTCCATGTCGAGCCGGTCGAGGGTGTCGGATTCCATCTCCAGCACGGCTGCTCCTGTCGGATTCCGGCGATGGGACGCCCCGTTCGGCGGCGATCGTCCGGGCGGGGCTCATCGTACGGAGAACCGCGTATCCGGGACAGGGGAGTTGAGGGCATGCGTACATGGGGGCCGCTGACGGCGGTGTGCCTGGGCACGTTCATGTTGTTGCTGGATGTGACGATCGTGGTGGTCGCACTGCCGGACGTGGCGCGGTCGTTGCACGCGTCGTTGAGTGATCTGCAGTGGGTGGTCGACGGGTACGCGCTGGCGTTGGCCGCGCTGCTGCTGGGGTTCGGGGCCGCCGCCGACGTTCTGGGGCGGCGGCGGGTGCATGTGGCGGGTCTGGTGGTGTTCGCCACGGCGTCGCTGCTGTGCGGGCTCGCGGGCGGTCCGGGCACGCTGGTGGCCGCGCGGGCCGTGCAGGGGGTGGGGGCGGCGGCGATGCTCGCGACCACGCTGCCGTTGCTCGGCTCGGTGTACCAGGGGCGGCGGCGGTCGGTGGCGCTCGGGGTGTGGGGCGCGGTCAGCGGCGGGGCCGCGGCGGTCGGACCGGTGCTGGGCGGGGTGCTGACCGAGGGGCCGGGCTGGCGGTGGATCTTCTTCGTGAACCTGCCGGTGAGCGTGGCCGCGGTGTGGCTGACGCTGCGGGTGGTGCCGGAGTCGCAGGGGCCGCGCGGGGTGGGGGTTCCCCCGCGCGGGCGAAGCCGAGCGTGGGGGAGCATCGACTGGCTGGGGACGGTCGCGTTCGCCGCCTTCGCGGGCGGGGTGACGTACGGGGTGGTGCGGGCCGGGGAGGACGGCTGGGGCGCGACGCCGACGCTCGTGTCCTTCGCGCTCGCATCCCTGGCGTTGCTTTGCTTCGTGCTGGTGGAGCGGCGGGTGGCGCATCCGCTGCTCGATCCGGCGCTGCTGCGGAAGCCCGCCTTCGTGGGGGTGATGGCGGGCGGGCTGGCCTTCAACGGGGTGGCGTTCGGCGGAACGCCGTATCTGTCGATCTGGCTGCAGACCGTGCTGGGGATGAGCCCGGTGCGCGGCGGGCTGACGCTGCTGCCGCTGACGGGCGCGGCGGTCGTGGTGTCGGTGCTCGCCGGGAAGCTGCTGCACGGGGTGCCGGCCCGGCTGACGATCGGCGGCGGGCTGCTGCTGATCGGCACGGGCTGCTTCTGCCAGGCCGTGCTGGGCGCCGGTTCGGACTGGACGGCGCTGGTGCCGGGGCTTGTTCTGGTGGGTGTCGGTACGGGGCTGGTGGCGCCGGGGCTCGCGGGTGCGGCGCTCGCTGCGGTGCCGGCGGAACGGGCGGGCATGGCGGGCGGTGCGGTGAACACCGTACGGCAGTTGGGGTACGCGCTCGGTGTCGCCGTGTCGGGGACCGTCCTCACGTCCCGGATGCGGGACACGCTCCCGCACGACGCGGCGCACACGCTGGCGGGCGGCGGGGCGGGGGCGTTGCGCGGGGCGTTCTCCGAGCACGTGCTGCGGGCCGCGTTCGCGTCGGGGCTCGACAGGGCGTTCGTGACGGCCGGTTTCGTCGGGACGGCGGCGGGCACGCTGGTCCTCGTGCTGGTCGGGGCCGGTCGCGCGGAGCGGGGCGGAGTGACGGAATCGGGCGCGCGGGCGCTGAGCGAGGAGGAGACGGCGTCGTCCGGGTGACGTCGCGCGGGCGGGACGGCGGGAGTGGCCGGGTCGTACAGATTCAGTGGAGATTACGGGGCCGAAACCTACGGAACCGTAAGGATTTCTGTCCGACCCTTCCCCTTGTGAGGGTATTTTCCGGCGCTGACCTGTGCGTACGTGAGGACTGCTCTGGTTCCGGCCCCCTCCCGCCCTTCCGCCCGGTGGGGTAGCTTTCACCGCGCTGTGGGGAGCGTCGACGAGAGCGGGGAGCGGGGTTTGCGCGAGTTCACCAACCCTCCGTTGGCGTTGGCGCCGCCGGTGGGCGGTCTGGCCGACGTCGTGTTCGAGCGTGCCCAGGAAGACCCCCTCCACGTGTCCCTCGGCCGCAAGGACGAGCAGGACCGGTGGCGGGACGTGACCGCCGCCGAGTTCCGCGACGAGGTCCTCGCCCTCGCCAAGGGGCTGCTGGCCCGGGGCATCCGCTTCGGCGACCGGGTCGCGATCATGTCCCGCACCCGCTACGAGTGGACGCTGTTCGACTTCGCGCTGTGGACGATCGGCGCCCAGGTCGTGCCGGTCTACCCCACCTCGTCGGCCGAGCAGTGCTTCTGGATGCTGCACGACGCGCAGGTCTCCGCGGCCATGGTCGAGCACGAGGACCACGCGATGACCATCGCCACCGTCATCGACCGCCTCCCCGCGCTGCACCAGCTGTGGCAGCTGGACACGGGCGCCGTGCAGGAGCTGTACGACGCCGGCGCGCACATCGAGGACGAGGTGGTGCACCGGCACCGCCAGGCCGTCACCCCGGACTCGACCGCGACGATCATCTACACCTCGGGCACCACGGGCAGACCCAAGGGCTGTGTCATCTCGCACGGCAACTTCATGTACGAGGCGGACACGGTCATCGACCGCTGGGAGTCCGTCTTCCACTCGAAGAAGGGCGACGAGGCGGCGACCCTGCTGTTCCTGCCGCTGGCGCACGTCTTCGGGCGGATGGTGGAGGTCGCGGCGATCCGCGGCGGGGTGCGTTTCGGCCACCAGCCGCAGCTCAACGCCGCCGCCCTGCTGCCCGACCTGGTCGCGTTCAGGCCGACGTTCATCCTGGCCGTGCCGTACATCTTCGAGAAGGTCTTCAACGCGGCCCGCCGCAAGGCCGAGAAGGACGGCAGGTCCGGGCCGTTCGAGAAGGCCGTCGAGGTCGCGGTGAAGTACGCGGACGCGGTCGAGGAGAAGGCCTGGGGCATCGGCCCGGGCCCCTCCGCCGGGCTGCGGATGCAGCACCAGCTCTTCGACAAACTCGTCTACTCCAAGGTGCGGGCCGCCATGGGCGGCCGGATCCGCAACGCCATGTCCGGCGGGTCGGCCATGGACCGGCGGCTCGGTCTCTTCTTCGCCGGGGCGGGCGTGCAGATCTACGAGGGCTACGGCCTCACCGAGTCGACGGCCGCCGCGACCGCCAACCCGCCCGAGCGCACCCGCTACGGCACGGTCGGCCAGGCGATCCCGGGTGTGACCGTGCACATCGCGGACGACGGCGAGATCTGGCTGAACGGCCCCAACGTCTTCCAGGGCTACCTGAACAACCAGAAGGCGACCGACGAGACCCTGCACGACGGCTGGCTCGCCACCGGTGACCTGGGCTCCCTCGACGAGGACGGCTACCTCACCATCACCGGGCGCAAGAAGGAGATCCTGGTGACCTCGGGGGGCAAGAGTGTCGCGCCGGGGCTGCTGGAGGAACGGGTGCGCGACCATCCGCTCGTCTCGCAGTGCATCGTCGTCGGCAACGACCGCCCCTACATCGCCGCCCTCGTCACCCTCGACCACGAGGCCGTCGAGCACTGGCTCACCATGCGGGGCAAACCCCGGATGACACCGGCCGAGCTGGTGCGGGACGCCGACCTGGAGACCGAGGTGCGGCGCGCGGTGGTGGCCGCCAACACCCTGGTCTCCCAGGCCGAGTCGATCCGCACCTTCCGGATTCTGGCCCAGCCCTTCACCGAGGAACACGGTCTGCTGACCCCGTCCCTGAAGCTGAAGCGCAAGGCCATCGAGAGCACCTACGCCAACGAGGTCGAGGCGCTGTACCGGGCCTGAACTCCCTTTCTCCTAACCGATGTTGACGCGGAAGAGCTTGTCGGAACCGGCCGGCTGGTTGCCGTTGTTGTCGCAGTTGGTGGTCGACAGCCACAGCTGGTCGGCGCCGGGGACCTTGGTGACCGTGCGCAGGCGGCCGTAGGTTCCGACGTAGTACGCCGTCGGGGTGCCGACGTTCTCGGTGTCGCCGTTGATCGGGATGCGCCACAGGCGTTCGCCGCGCAGGGACGCCATGTAGACGACGTTGCGGACGATCGCGATCCCGCTGGGGGACGCCTCGTTGACGTTCCAGGTGGCCTTCGGGTTGGTCATGCCGGCGACGCTGCACGTCCCTTCGCAGGTGGGCCAGCCGTAGTTCGCACCCGGCTTGATGAGGTTGAGTTCGTCCTTGGAGCTGTTGCCGAACTCCGCTTCCCACAGGCGGCCGTTGCGGTCGAAGGCGAGGCCCTGCGGGTTGCGGTGGCCATAGGAGTAGACGTAGTTGCCGAACGGGTTGCCGGGGGCCGGTTTTCCGTCCGTCGTCATGCGCAGGATCTTGCCGTTGAGGGAGGTCTTGTCCTGGGCGAGGTCGGGGGTCTGGGCCTCGCCGGTGGAGACGTAGAGGTAGCCGTCGGGGCCGAAGGCGAGGCGGCCGCCGTTGTGGTAGCGATTCTTCTTGATGCCCTGGAGGAGGACGGTGTAGTCGGTGAGGGTGGTGCCGTTGTACGTCATACGGACGACGCGGTTGCCCTCGGACGCGGTGTGCATGAAGTAGACGTAGTGGTTGGTGGCCCACTTCGGGTCGACGGCGACGCCGAGGAGGCCGCCCTCTCCGTTGGTGGTGACCGCGTTCGGCACCGTGCCGACCTGGGTCCGGGTGCCGTCCTTGGCCGTCTTCCAGACCCGGAAGTCGTCCCGCTCGGTGACGAGGGCGCTCTGGCCGTCGGGCATCCAGTACGTGCCCCACGGGATGGTCCAGCCGGTGGAGAGTGTCGCGATGGAGGAGGGGACACCGCCGTCGCCCGCGCAGGCCTTGGTGGTGAAGGTGACCGTGTTGCTCGGCGCGGAGAGGTTGCCGGCCGCGTCCCGGGCGACGACGTTCAGCGTGTACGGGCTGTCGCAGGCGAGGCCGGTGAGGGTGGTGGAGGTGCCGGTGGTGACCGTCTTGTAGACGGTGTCCCCGCTGCGGATGTCGTATGCGACAACCGATCGGTCGTCGGTGGAGGCGCCCCAGGCGAGGTCGACCGTATTCGATGTGATGTCGGCGGTCGACAAAGTACCGGGCGCGGTGGGCGGGGTGGTGTCGGAGCTGGGTTTCGTCGTGCAGTCGACGACCGGGCTGGCGGGCGAGGTGTTCCCAGCCGCGTCCCGGGCGATGACGGTGAGGTCGTAGGTGGTGTTCGGGGCGAGCCCGGTGAGGGCCTTGCTGGTCGAACTGCCGGGCGCCTCACCGATCTTGTTGCCGTGCTCGTAGAGGTCGTACGCCGTGACGCCGACGTTGTCGGTCGAGGCGCCCCAGGCAAGGGTGAGGCCGTCCTCGCCGATGTCCGAGCAACTCGGCTGACCGGGGCGGGTCGGGGCCTGCGCGTCGGTCGCGGAGCCCACACCGATCCGGTCGAGGTTGGGGCCGCCGTTCGCGGTGGTCGCGGTCGCCCTGATCTTGTCGGTGCCGGCCGTCAGCGGGACGTTCACGGTCTTCGTCGCCCAGGTGTTCCAGTCGGCGGTGGCCGGGAAGGAGACGGCGGGCGCGACGACCGTACCGTTGACGGAGATGTCCAACGGGCGGTCGACCGTGGTGCCGTTGGCGTAGCGCAGGGCGACCGACGCGGTGCCGGTGGCGGCGGCGCTCACCGTGAACTCCACATAGGAACCGGTGACGTTGGTGTAGTCGACGAAGCCTGTGCCCGTGTAGCCGGTGTGGTTGGTGGCCACGGTGCCCTGGACGACGGTGGCGTCCTCGGCCTGGTAGTCGGTGGTCGCCGCGTGCGCGGTGGCGCCGGTGAGACCCGCGAGCGGCACGGCGAGGGCCAGGGAGAGGCCCCACGCCAGGATTCTGTCGCGTTTCATGACTGTCCCCTCAGTCCGTCGTCGATCGGGTTCACCCGGATCAGCCGGGTCTCGCCCGGTCGTAGCGTCGCGCTGTACGAGTCCGCGATCGTGCCCTTGTGGGAGCCGGACCAGAGGTCGGTGACGTCACCGGAGCCGGTGAAGCCGACCTGCGACCAGTTCACGGAGACCGTGGCGCTGCCGGACGTACCGGTGTTGAACAGCGCGACCACGTAGGCGCCGTCGCTCTCGCGCTTGCTCCAGACCTGCTTCGCACCGCTGTTCACCACGCGTTTCGCGGCGACGCCGTCCTGGTCGACACCGATGAGTCGGTCGTTGGTGAGCATCGCCTTGTCGACGGTGTCGAGGTGGGTGAGGTCGGTGCCGAGCAGCAGGGGCGAGCCCGCCATCGCCCACAGGGTGAAGTGCGAGCGCCGCTGGTCGGCCGTCAGACCCACCTGGTCGCCGTTGCCGACCTCCAGCGAGTCCAGGTCGTTCCAGCCGCCCGGCCCCGCGTACGGCTGCCAGGACGCGGCGGTGTTGAAGCGCGCCGAGACGTGCGACCAGTCGGTGAGCGGATAGCCGCTGCCGTTTGCGCCGGGGCCGCAGTAGCACTCGACGTCGCCCTGGGTGCGCCAACTGTTGGCGTACTGACGCCAGGTGGCGGCGTCCGCGATCGGAAGGTTGTTGGAGAGCGCGAAGTTGATGGGACGGCCCGTCGCGCGCAGGGCCTTGTCCCAGGCCTGGACGTCGGGGATGTCGGCGCTGCCCACGCCGTCGATCTTCAGGTAGTCGACGCCCCAGGAAGCGAACTGCTTCGCCCACGAGTTCACGAACTCCTGCGCGCCCGGCTTCCCGTAGTCGATGTAGTACATGTTCTTGCAGTTGTAGTTCTTCTCGGTCCTGGTCGTGTCCGCGATGTCCTTCGCGTGATACGGCGTGCCCTCGATCGGCGTGTTCGCGGTGACCGCGTTCTTGGCGATGCCCGGGGTGACGTAGAAGCCGAACTTCAGTCCCTTGGAGTGGATGTAGTCGGCCAACGCCTTGATCCCGGAGGGGAACTTGGCCGTATCGACGGCCCAGCGGCCGTAGGAGTCGACGGTGAAGCCGTTGGAGTCGCACTTCTGCCAGAAGTCGTCGAGGTTGACGTAGACGAAGCCGTGGTTGTCGAGTCCGCTCGCCACCAGGGCGTCGGCCTGGGCCTTGATCTTCGCCTCGGTGGGGGTGCGGCGGACGTAGCTCCAGCTGCTCCAGCCCATGGCCGGCCGGGTGGACTGGCCGTTGTCGGAGGCCGCGGCCGAGGTCGGGCCGCTCAGGAGAGGAAGCGCGGAGGCGGCCAGCAGTCCGGCGAGCGCCGCCACGAACGGTCTGGGTCCGATGTGTGTCATGACGATCCCCCGGGGGTCGCGTAGGACGTGCCGATCCAGGCCTCGTCGATCCGCAGCCGCTTGTAGCGGGTGGTGTCGGTCGACGCGGCCCAGGTGGAGTCGACTTCGACGCGGACGTAGCGGGCGTTGGCCGCGGTGAGGTCGATGCCCTGGATTCCGCGCCGACTTGGCAGCTCGCCGGTCTTGACGGCGCTCCCCCAGTTGGTGCCGTCGTCGCTGAGAAACACCTTGTACGCCCTGATCCGTGCCGACTGCTCGGTGTCGGAGCGGGCGTAGGCCACGGAGTCCTCGCGCTGGTTGAGCCCGATGTACTGCACCTTCTTCGAACTGCCCAGGTCGAAGGTGAGGTTGACGGGCAGGGTCTTGCCGTTGTCCCAGTAGGTGAGGTAATTCCCGTCCCCCGCGGCCGATCCCGCGTGGCCGCTCGCCGAGGCGCTCGCGCTCACGGTGACGCCGGACAGGATGCCCTGGCGGCCGGCGGTGGTGACCTTGAAGACGGTGTCGTAGGGGTCCCAGCCGCCGAGGCCGCCGAGGGTGAGCACTCCGCCGGACTGGGACCACGAAATCGCCGCTCCGGTACGGAGGTTGGTGACGGAGGCGATGCGGTAGCCGTTGTCGCGGATGCGCAGGGTGCTGGTGGTGGGCGGGGTCAGGACGTGGATGTACTGGAGGTCGGGGTCGGTCCGGCTGATCGTGGTGACGCCGTGGGCGCCGTCGTTCCAGAAGCCGGGTTTGAGGCCGCCGTACATGTAGCCGCCGCCCTCGGTGCCGTGCAGGGATTCCCAGATCGGGTCGAGGTAGGAGTTCGCGAAGTTGTTGAAGGCGGCCTGGTTGGCTGGGAACTTGCCGTTGACCTGGGCGGTTTCCGCCATCAGCGCCTTCACCGAGGAGCCCGTGTTGGTGACGAGGCGGCCGAGGGTGAGCATCCGGTCGACGGACGGGTCGGAGCCGTCGTACCACCAGGCGCCGGTCGACGGGAGCTTGAAGTCGGCTTCCGTCAGGCGGGGTTGTGCGGTGTACACAGCCTGCGGGTAGTCGTATGCGGGCGACATTCCCGTCTTCTGCTCATTGCTGATCATGTCCATGACCGGCGTGTCTTCGTTGTTGTTGCTGAGCGTGTAGTCGGGGCGCTTCTGGTAGATCTGCTGGTAGAGGTCGTGGCTCTCCCAGTACGCGTTGTCGTTGTCGATCCAGAAACCGCCGAGGTCGGGATAGCGGTCCATGACCTCGAAGAAGTTGTCGTAGCTGAACTGCCCGAAGCCGTCGCGGGTGGTCAGGTCGACGTTCTTGCCCTTGTAGGCGGAGTAGGCGGCCGAGTCGAGCCACTCGTGGCCGCCGTCGGCGTGCCACTGCGGGTCGTCGGTCATGTAGAGGACGACCTTCATGCCCTTGGCCTTCGCGGCGGTGATCAGCTCGCCGAGGAAGTCCCGCTTGGTGGAGCAGGATCCGGGGATCTTCGACGGCCAGGGGCGGGCGTAGCCGAGGCGGCTGTGGAACGTAGCCAGTACGAGGTATTGCGTATGCAGTTTCCGGGCCTCGTTGATCCAGTAGTCCGGGGTCCAGCCGCCGCCCGTGACGTCGTTCTCCCAGGCGGTGCAACTGGTGTGGGCGGGCGCGGTGCGCAGGCCCCAGTGCAGGAAGAGGCCGCCGACGGAGCCGCGGAGGAAGTCCTGGCGGGGGTTCTCCAGGTCGAGCGGGCGGGCGGCGGCACCGGGCGGGCGGGTGCGCGTGGCCGCGCCGACCGCGCTGGTCGCGCAGTTCTCGGTGGAGCCGGTGCTGGAGACGCGTGGTGCGCCGGCGCCGCTGACGCAGTAGCCGGTCACGTCCTGGAAGCCCAGGTCGTAGGGCGAGTCGGTGCCCCGCTGTGCGGTGAAGCCGGTGAAGCGGATGCCGCTCGCCGCGTTGGCGATGACGGCGGGCCGGCCGTCGTTCGCGGCGAACTTCACGGAGCTGTCGGTGAATTGGACGTTGTCGGCGTTGTGCAGATACCAGCCGTAGGACGGCCGGGTGCCGATGGCCTTCGGGTTGTAGTCCTTGGGGTCGTTGCCCGGTACGCCGGTGGACATGGTGCCGTTGCCGCCCGGGACGGTGATGTCGACGTTCGTGAAGGTGATCCCGCTGATCCGGTGGCCGGCCTCGCCCCACAGGGTCGGGCTGAAGGAGGGGCTGTTGCCGGTGGCCGTGATGTTGTCGTAGGTGACGTCGCTGATCGAACCGACGCCAGGACTGTTGCCGCAGCGCTTCCGTGTGCCGATCTTCTCCATGATCGGTGAGTGGACCCCGGTCATGGTGATGTCGCGGTAGTGGACGTCTGAGATCTTCGCGCCGTCCATGGAGACCATGCCGAGGCCGGACTTGTCGGCGCCCTCGATCCGGATCTTCTGGAACTGGTAGTCCGAGAAGTCGCCGCAGGTCTCGGAGCCGAACATCAGCGCGTTGCAGCACTTGGCCGACAGATACGAATCGCTCACCCGCACATGGCCGTTGGGGAGTTTGGCGCCGAGCGCGTAGTCGCTCTTGAAGACGAGGGCGTCGTCGTTCGCCTTGATGCTGGCGTTGGTGACGGTGACGTTCGTCGTGGAGATGATGTTCCAGCCGTCGCGGTCGCTCGCGGTGTCGATGGTCAGCCGGTCCGAGGTGACGTTCGTGCAGCCGTTGATGAGCGCGGCGAAGTGGCCGCCCCGGCGCAGGGTGAGGCCGTCGCCGATCCGGAGTCCGTCGCAGCGTGTCAGCGACAGGATCTTGTCGGCCTCGCCGGACTTGGGGTTACCGGTGATCAGGTTGCCGAGCCCGTCGATGACCCCGCCGCCGACGAAGCCGATGTTCGTGAGCCGGTCGCCGTAGATCATCGCGTTGTGGAAGTGGCTGTGCCCGTAGTCCTGGTACTGGTCGTTCGGGTTGGCCTCGGGGGCGTCGTAGGTGTCGGCGGACGAGCCCTGGATCGTGGCGCCGGTGTCGACCTGGAGCGTCACGTTGCTCTTCATGTGGATGGTGTTCTTGGACTTGTAGGTACCGGCGGGGAACCGGACCGTGCCGCCGCCGGCCGAATTGGCCGCCGTGATGGCCTTGTTGACGGCGGGGGTGTCGTTGGCGGAGCCGTCGCCCTTGGCGCCGTAGTCGCGGACGTCGTAGACGGCGGCGGAACGACTCGGTGTCGTGGAAGGTGCCGCCGCGAGGGCCGAGGGGTGGGCGAGGCCGAGGACGACGGCGAACGCGAAGAACACGCTCGCCGCCCAACTCCGTCTGTACATGGGTGGTTTCATGCGGGACTTCGTGGGGGGTTTCACGGAACGGGCTCCTCACACGAGTTGGTAGCCGCGGAGATCGGTGAGCAGGAGGTAGGTGTCCTGCAGGGACCCGGAGGTGTCGCCGAGGGAGCGGTAGATGCCCCACTTGGGGCGGACCCGGTCGGCGAGGAAGGTGTCGACTCCGGTCCTCGACTCGTCGATCACGGTCGTGGAGCCGGACTTGAGGATCCAGCGGACCGAACCGGCCGTGCCGTTGCCGACCTTGAGCTGGAAGTCGACGTCGGTCCAGCGGTCGTGCAGCGGATCGAGGCCGGTACGGCCGACGAGGACACCGGCGATCGGCAGGTTCAGCTCGATGGTCTGCACACCGTTCACGCGCCGCAGGGACTGGACGACGATCGGCGAGGTGCCGTTGCCGGGCTGCTTCATCTGCATGATGTGCGTGAAGGTCGTGGTCGCCTTCAGGGAGCTGGGGATGTACATGGAATACGTGATCCGCCAGGTCTGCCCCTGGGTCCACTTGAAGTAGCTGCTGCTGCCGGTGCGCAGCCCGGTGACCTCTTGCCGCTGGCGGTCCGTCGACGTGTCGCGGTCGACCGTATGCATGTTGAAGCGCCAGTTGTTCCCGGTGGCGTAGATGTGCGGGTGCCCGGCCGGGTGCGAGTCGGCGCGGTCGTCCTCGACGGTCTCGAAGGCGCCGAGGCCGTCGCCGCTCGCGGTCGGCGCCCACTTCTGCTGCCAGGAGGCGGCTGTCGCGGGGGCGGCGGACAGGCCGACCGCCGCGCCGGCGACTCCGCCGAGGGCGGTTCCGAGAACCGCCCTTCTGGACGTGCTCATGACACTAATCACCTCGCAGTTGTTCGTTCATGATCAAAAAGGCGCCCAGGCCGTGGAAGTCGTTGGTGGCCCGGGTGCGGCCGACGTAGTAGGCGTAGTCGCCGACGTTGGTGCCGACGGAGATGTCCGAGAGTTCGGTGCGGCCGTCGGTGCCGACCGAGAGGCGCGCGAGGACGCCCTCGTAGCCGCGCCGGGCGACGTCGGCGAAGTGCCGGTCGAGATAGCCCTGTTGGGCACCGCGCGAGAGGGCGTACGTGAACATGCTGGAACAGGACGTCTCGGTCCAGTTGTCGCTGCGGGCGCCCTTGTCCACGACCTGGAACCAGCGGCCGGTCGCCGGGTCCTGGTACTTCTCGAGTCCGGCCGCCAACCGGCGGAAGATGGCGAGGAGTTGGGGCCGCCGCGGATGGTCGGCGGGGAGTGCGTCGAGGACATTGGTGATCGCCATCGCGTACCAGCCGACCGCGCGGCACCAGTGCTCCGGCGCGAGTCCGGTCGCGGGGTCGGCCCAGCTCGCGGTGCGCGACTCGTCGTAGGCGTGCTTCAACAGGCCGTTCGCGACCTGGAGATGGCTGCCGTAGACGTAGAGCTGTTTGGAGGCCTCGTCGTTCGTGTAGGCGCTGTCGCCGAACTCCTTGCCGTACTCGACGAGGAACGGGTTCACCATGTAGACGCCGTCCGCCCAGAGTTGATGGGCGCGGCTGCTGCTGTCGGCGTGCCAGAAGCCGCCGTCGCTCGTGCGCGGGTAGGTGTCGAGGCGGTCGCGGATCTTCTTGGCGGCCTTGCGGTAGCGGTCCTGGCCGGTCTCGTGGTGCAGGATCACCAGGAGGCGGCCGGCCTGCATGCTGTCGAGGCTGTTGAAGGACTGGTCGATCGAGCCGTCGCTCTTCACGAAACGGTCGACGTAGTTCTTGATGTAGGTCAGGTAGCGGGCGTCGTGGGTGCGCTCGTACGTGAGGTACTGGCCGTAGAGGTAGAGACCGACCGGGTAGGACCAGCCGCCGATGGTGCTCGGCGTGTAGCGGGCCGTTGTGGAGTCGACGACGGCCGCGGACCAGTCGGGCGCGGTGGCCGGGCGGCTCGCCGCCACCGCCGTTTCGAGCGGCGGGGCCGCTCCGGTCAGGGTGGCGGTGGCGAGGGCTGCCGCGGTCAGGGCCGCTCGCAGTCGTCGGCGTCTCATGATCCTCCCTTTCCTGGGCTGTTGACCAACTGATCTGTTCGTGGTCTATTGACCGACTGATCAGTCGGTTCGAGCGAAGAGACACCCGCCCGCCGTCGCCGGTCCGCGTGCCGTGCGCGGCCGTGGTCGGCGATGCCTTCACCACACCTTTTCATCCGATGTTTCCTGCATACGGCGCGCTGTCTACAGAAACCTGGGCAGTGGGCTACTGGCGTGCACATACCTGCTCTCCTGAGGACTGGGGGGTCTCGGAGTCCCGAAAAGGCGCCAGCGTTCACATGTACATATCACGTTCACGGACACGTCCGGCGGCGTGTTTCAGGGTTGCGGCACGACGGTCCGCGGTCAATGGTCCGGACCGAAAAAGGTCGGATGCATTTCTCGCCAATCTTCGGCCGAGCGTACCGATCCACCGGTGGGTCCGGACGGATTTCGCGGTCAGGAATGCACCACGGCCCGTGATCGTTGACGATGGGGAGTACCCACCCGACGACTGAAGGATCGAGAGCTCGTGAGCAGCAAGGTCCCCCCGATCATCCTCAACAACGGTGTCGAGATGCCCCAGCTGGGCTTCGGCGTCTGGCAGGTGCCGGACGACGAGGCGGAGCGGGCGGTGGCCACGGCACTGGAGACCGGGTACCGCAGCATCGACACGGCTGCGATCTACGGCAACGAAGAGGGCACCGGAAAGGCCATCGCCTCCTCCGGCGTCCCGCGCGAGGAGCTCTTCGTCACCACCAAGCTCTGGAACACCGACCAGGGGTACGACGCGACCCTGCGCGCCTTCGACGTGTCGCTGGAGAAGCTCGGCCTGGAGTACCTGGATCTGTATCTGATCCACTGGCCCACCCCGGCCCGGGACAAGTACGTCGACAGCTACAAGGCGTTCGAGAAGCTGCACGCGGACGGCCGGGTGCGCGCCATCGGCGTCTCCAACTTCGAACCCGACCACCTGGAGCGGCTGATCGCCGAGACCTCGGTCATCCCGGCGGTCGACCAGATCGAGCTGCACCCGCAGCTCCAGCAGCGGGCCGGGCGCGAGTACCACGCGGAGCAGGGCATCGCGACCGAGGCCTGGTCGCCGCTCGGCTCGGGCCGCGGTCTGCTGGAGGTCCCGGCGATCGTCGCCATCGCGCAGAAGCACGGCCGCACCCCGGCCCAGATCGTGCTGCGCTGGCACATCCAGCTCGGCAACGTGGTGATCCCCAAGTCCGTGACGCCGTCGCGGATCAAGGAGAACATCCAGGTCTTCGACTTCAGCCTGGACACCGAGGACCTCGCGGCGATCAGCGCGCTCAACGAGGACCGGCGCCTGGGTCCCGACCCGTCGACGTTCAACGCGGCCTGATTCCAAGGCAGTTCGAGCGCCCCGGAGCCTGCGGCTTCCGGGGCGCATCGTTTTTCCGTCGCGGCCCACTTGGTTCGTACCAGGGTCTTGACGCGAGCACGCCTATGGGGCCACCTTGTTGCGCACCCGGTAAGGAAACTTTCCTAACAGAAGGGTCCCCCACAGTGCGCATCCGAACACTGACCCTCGCCGCGGCCTCAGGCGCCGCCCTGCTCGCCGCCGGAGTGCTCCCCGCGAGCGCCTCCGGCGCCACCCCCAAGTCCGCCCAGGAGGGCACGGTCAGCGCGGCCGACCTGCTCTCCAAGGTGACGTCCTGCTCGCAGATATCTAACGGCAAGTACCGCACCGACGACGAGACCTCGGCCACCATCCCGGTCTGCGGCAAGAACGGCGCCGTGTTCTGGAAGGCCGACATGGACATCGACTGCGACGGCCAGCGCACCGCCAACTGCAACGAGAACGCCGACCCCTGGTACCAGGACGACACCGCGTTCCACCAGTCCAACGGCAAGCCCCTGAAGGCGGATTCGCTGCCCTACATCGTGGTGCCCAGCTCCAGCAGCATCTGGAAGTACTCCAGCTACGGCATCAAGGGCGGCGGTGTGGTCGCCGTGATCTACAACAACAAGGTCGAGTACGCCGTCGTCGGCGACACCGGCCCCACCAACATCATCGGCGAGGCTTCCTACGCCACCGCCAAGGCCCTCGGCATCGACCCCGACCCGGCGACCGGCGGCGCCGACTCCGGCGTCACGTACATCCTGTTCAAGAACTCGACGGTCTCCCCCATCGAGAGCCACAGCGCGGCGGTCTCGCTCGGCGACCAGCTGGCGAAGCAGTTCCTGCAGAACAACTAGCGTGCGGCTCGCGCCCGTTGCCGCAAGGCCCGTTGCCGCGATGGTCGGTCTCGGCAACGGGCCCTGCTCGTGGGCGGGTTGCCGCCGTTACGTCAGTTGGGCTGTCCGATCGGCCGTACGACGACGGTGTTGATGTCGACGCCGGCGGGCTGGCGGATCGCCCACAGGATCGTGTCGGCGATGTGGTCGGCGGTCAGCAGACGGCCGGGCGGCGGGCTGCCGTTGCCGTCCCAGAACGGGGTCTCCACCCGGCCCGGGGCGATCAGCGTCACCCCGATGCCGAACTCCGTGACCTCGCGCCGGGTGTTCTCGGCGAGACCCGTCATCGCCCACTTGGTGGCACCGTAGATGTTGCCGGGCGTGTGCACGAACCCGGCGACGCTGCCGATCAGCACGATCCGGCCGTGCGTCTGCTTCAGCGCGTCGACGGACGCCCGGATCAGGAGGGCGGGCCCGAGAACGTTGGTCAGCACCATCTCGGTCCACCCCGCCGGGTCGCCCTCGGCGACCGAATCGTGCGTGGCGACACCGGCGTTGGCGACGACCGCGTCGAGCCGCCCGAACTGTTTCAGCGTCGTCTCCACGGCGGCCTGCACCTGGTCGTACTCGGAGGCGCTGCCGGGAATCGTCAACAGGCCGGCGGGGTGTCCCAGTTGACCGGCGAAGGCATGCAGCCGCTGCTCGCTGCGGCCGGTGACGGCCACCCGGCCGCCCGCGCTGAGGAGTTGTCTCGCGACGGCCGCGCCGATCCCGCTGCCGCCGCCGGTTATGAGCGCGACGTGAGAGTTGTCGTTCATGGTGATGAGGCCCCCCGTGGTTCGGTGAACTCCGCGTTTCCGGAGGTGCAGTTCATCATCTTGAGCACTCTCGAAGTCAAGCCGCCGAGATCACAGGCCGTTCACACCGGCCGCACCGCTGTGTGCACGGTGTGCGCGGCGAGCACGAACACATCGGCGCGCCGGTGCACACCGGCCGGGTCCTGCGGGTCGACCAGCCGGTCGAGGGTGGCCCGGTCCTCGGCGCCCAGGGCGTCGCCGTAGACGTCACGGACCCGGGTCAGCCAGGCCGCGACATAGGCGCGGACCCGGTCCGGGGCCGGGGCGGGCAGGTCGAGGAGGAAGCTGCGACTGCCGGTGTACTTCAGGCCCGCGGAGGTCAGCAGGGCCGACCAGTCCTCGGTCTCGGTGACGGCGCCGGGGAGGTCGGCACGCATCTGTGCGAACCACTCGGCCTCGATCGCGTCGATCCGCGCCTCCAGGCCCGGGCGGCCGATGCCGAAGTCGCGCGGCAGGAACCGGGAGGGCAGCCCGCCCTCCATGATCGCGAGGGTGCCTCCCGGGGCGAGCCGCTGCGCGAACGCGGCGAGACCGGCGCGCTGGTCACCGAGGTGATGCAGGCTGCGGCTGGCCCACAGCAGATCCGCCGGGTACTCCAACTCGCCGAGGACATCGGGCAGTTCACCGGTCAACGTGCCGAAGCGGTCACCGTGGCCCAGCCGCTCGGCGCGGGCACGGGCCCGTTCCAGGAGGGGTGCGGAACCGTCGACGGCCACGACCCGGGCGCCCGGGAACGTCTCCGCGAACAGACACGCGACCACACCCGGCCCGCTGCCCACGTCGACGATCAGCCCCGGATCGGTCCGCTCCTTCGCCAGCCAGGCCATGGCCCGCTCGTACAGCGGCGCGAACAGCTCCGCCTGCGACTCCAGCAGCGGGCCCATGACGGCCCAGTCGATGTCGGTGTGGTCGTGGCGGTGGTAGCCCGGGCCGGGCTCGTGGTCCTGCCCCACGCCGGGCCCGCGGTCCTGCTCGTGGTCGTGGTCGTGGTCGTGGTCGTGGTCGTGGTCGTGGTCGTGGTCGTGGTCGTTCCGATGGTCCGGGTTCTGGCAGGACTTGTGGTCGTGATCGTGCTCGTGCGCCATGGTGGTCAGCCTCTCGTCCGGGTGCCGTCAGCCTGCGCCGACGCACCGTCCGAGGGCCACATCCGTTGCCGAAGCGGCAAAAGGTGGGGCACCGAAAATGGGGTGCGGCGGGGGTCGTCGGTCGCCGAGCATGCCCGTATGGACGACCTGCTGCTGGAACGCTTCGTCGAAGACGGGTTCGTGAAGATCGAGGGCGCCTTCCCGCCGCGCGTCGCCGCCGACTGCGCGCGGCTGCTGTGGCGGGAGACGGGCTACGACCCCGACCACCCGGGCACCTGGAAGGACCCCGTGGTCTGGGTACCGGGCATGGGGCAGGGCCCGTTCGCCGCGGCCGCCAACTCCCCCGCCCTGCACGAGGCGTTCGACCTCCTGGTCGGCGAGGGACGCTGGGCGACGCGCTACGGCCTGGGCGCCTTCCCGCTGCGTTTCCCGCACGAGGACGAACCCGACGACGCCGGCTGGCACATCGACGGGAGCTACACCCCCGAGGGCGAGACCTGGGGGTACGTCAACCTGCGCTCCCGGGACCGGGCACTGCTGATGCTGTTCCTGTTCACCGAGGTGGCCGAGGACAACGCCCCGACCCGCATCCGTGTCGGCTCCCACCTCGATGTGCCACCGCTCCTGGAACCGTACGGCGAGGCGGGGGTGTCCGGTCTGGAGATCGCCCCGCAACTGGTCGAGGCCACCGCCCACCGCCCGCTCGCGTACGCCACCGGCAGCCCCGGTGACGTGTACCTGTGCCATCCCTTCCTGGTCCACGCGGCCCAGCCGAACCACGGCACCCGGCCACGTTTCCTGGCACAGCCACCGCTGGATCCTGCGGTCCCCTTCGAGCTGGACCGTCCGGACGGCGACTACTCGGCGGTGGAGTTCGCGATCCGTCGGGGGCTGGCGGGGAAGGGCTGATCCCGGCGGACCCCCGCGCCCTGCTCTGGGTTGCGGGCGCGGGGGAGGGCTGTATGCCATGTGCGATGCGTTACGCGATCACCGTCTGCGTCTACTGTGGACGCTTTCCGTATGCGATCTACAGGGGCGGGTACGCGTTCGCCATGAGCTGCTGGAACTGGGCCGAGAACCAGTGCCCGGACAGCGGGGCGTTCGGCAGCGCGCCCGACATGTTGTTGCCGTTGCGGGCGTTGCCCGTGTACGTCGGGTCGCACATCCGGTCGAAGCCCTTGCCCTCGTCGTTGGCGATGGCGGTGCTGGAGCCGTCGGACTCGCCCGGCGGCTTCATCCACACATAGGCGTCGATCCCGGTCGCGGGGGCGGCCTGCGGACGCTCGCCGAGACCGGCGCCGGACTGGTTGCACCAGTTCCCGACCTGGATGCGGCGGTCGTAGCGTCCGCCGTCGACGTAGGTGTCCACACTGGTCGTCGCTCCCGGGCCCGTCGGTCTGGCGGACCCGCCCCAGCCGTTCCTGGACGTGTCGATCAGCATGCCGATACCGGAGTTGAAGCCCACCGACACCAACTGGTTGCGGAACGCCTGGGCGTACGACAGCTCGTCCACGTAGCGGTTCCAGTCGACCCACTTGGACTGGCGCACCGAGACGCCGTTCACGCTGTCGTTGATGGTGAAGTTGTTCTCCTTCAGGGCGCTGTAGTTGGCCGTGTTGGTGATGAAGCCGGCCACGTCGTTGACGGTCGCGCCCTCGGCGTTGGCGGCCTGGTAGAGGAGGTTCGCGGAGGGGGCGAAGTTGTCGTCCCAGCCGAGCCAGCCGTGGTGTCCGGCGTCGATGTAGTTGTAGACGTTGGGGATCGCGCCGAGCTTGTTCAGCGCGTAGCCGACGCCCTTCACGTAGTTGCCGTTGGCGAGCATCGTGTCGCACTGCGGGGTGGCGGTGGCCTTGCTGCCGGTGTTGGTCACGAGGTTGGGCAGCGAGTCGATCTCGATCGTGGTGACGATCCGCAGCGAGGCGTACTTGCTGTCGGCGAGGATCGCGGCGATCGGGTCGATGAACTCGCTTTCGTAGCGGCCGATTTCGGTCGGGCCGAGTTCGCCGTTGGAGGCGAGGGCCGCGCAGTCGCGCCCGGGCAGGTCGTAGACGACGAGTTGGACGACCTCTTGACCGCTGCCCTTCTGGGCGAGCGCCGCGTCGAGGTGGGCGCGCAGGCCCATGCCGCCGTTGACACCGTTGATGGCGGCGATACGGTCGAGCCAGACGCCGGTGGGCTGGTTGGAGACGCGGCTGCCGCCGGTCTCGGCGGCGGCCTTCGCCGACCACTCCGGGTTCACGTACACCTTGGCGCCCGCGTACGGGTTGTCGACCCGTCCGCTGGGATCGGTGCCGCCACCGCCGCCTCCCCCACCGCTGCCGTCGTCGACGTTGCAGGCCACGCCGTCGAGGGTGAAGGCGGTCGGGAGCGCGTTGGTGCCGCTGTAGGAGGCGTTGAAGCCGAAGCTGACCGAACCCCCGGTCGCCAGGCTCCCGTTGTAGGTCTCATTGGCCGCCGTGACGGCGGCACCGCTCTGGCTGATCTTCGCGTTCCAGCCGCTGGTGACCTTCTGGTTGCCGGCGTACGACCACTTCACGGCCCAACTCGACTTGGCTGCCGAGTTGTTGGTGATTGTGACGGCGGCGGTGAAACCGGTGTCCCACTGGTTCTGCACCTTGTAGTCGACGCTGCAGGGGATCGCGGCGATGCCCGCGTCCGCGGAGGGGGTGGCGGCGACCGCCGTCCCCGAGGCCCCGGCGACGAGCACCAAGGCAGCGAGCAACGCTGTTCTGGTACGGCTCATGAGTGCGGGTTTCCTTGTCTGGTAAGGAAGTTGGTTGCGGGTGCTGTGAAGTGCGTTGTTCGGTGTGCGCTGTTGGTGCGTGGGGCGCCTATCCGTTGAGGGCGCGCAGGTGGTCGCGCAGCCCGATGCCGTACGCGGTGGGCGTACCGGTGTAGTCGGAGATCAGGGACGGACCGGCGGAGCAGTCCCAGGTGTTCCAGGTCCAGCCGAGATACGAGAGCCCGCGGTCGTCGAACCACTTCATGACCTGGTCGACGAAGGCGTGCGAGCAGGTGTTCTCGCCCATCTCCCCCGCCACCAAGGGCACTTGGGCCGCGACGGGGGCGAGTGTGGAGTTCCAGCAGCTCTCGCTCGCGCAGGTGTTGAAGTTGTACACGTGGTATGCGGCGACGAGATTGCCGGTCGGGTCGGTGGGCTTGTAGGCCAGCCACTGGCTCAGGTCGTTCGAGTACGCGAGCCCGCCGGCCATGATGACGTTCTTGGCGCCGGTCGACCGTACGGAGTCGACGAGATCCTGCATACCGGCGACCTCGTACCCGATGCCGGGACACGTGCCGCCGTCGCGCCAGCACTGCCACGCCTGGGTGGTCGTGGAGGTGGCACGGTCCGGGTAGGGCTCGTTGAACAGGTCGAACGCGACGGCCTGGTCGCCCTTGAAGGTGCTGGCGACCGAGGACCAGAACGACGGGGTGTACTGCGCGTCCGGCATCGGCTTCTGGCAGGTGGCGTGCACGTCGGAGCAGCCCGCCGAGTTGCCGGTGTACTGGCCGTAGGTCCAGTGCAGTTCGACGATCGGGGTCATGCCGTGCGCCTCGACCTTCGCCACCAGGTCCTTGACGGCGGCGATGTAGTTGGCGCCCGCGTACTCGGGCTTGATGTTCGAAAGACCCAGCCAGCACTCCTCGTTGAGCGGAATGCGGACCACGTTCGCCTTCCAGTCGGCGATCGCCGCGACGGCCGCGTCGTCCACCGGGCCGTCCCAGATGCCATAGCCCTGCACGCACATGAACTCGCCGCCGGACCGGTTGACGCCGAGCAGACGGCGGTTGGCGCCTGCGGCGTCCACGAGCTTGTTCCCGGAGACGTGCAGCGCGGGTGCGGTGCCGCCGGTCGGCGGTGAGGTCGGTGGCGGCGACGTGGGTGGTGTCGGCTCCGCATCGACGTTGCAGGTGGTGCCGTTGAGCTTGAACGCGGACGGTACGGCGTTGCTCCCCGACCAGTTGGCGAGGAAGCCGGCGCCGACGCTCGCGCCGGCGCCGAGCGAGCCGTTCCAGCTCTCGTTGGTCGCGGTGACCGTCGTGCCGGACTGGGACCACTTGGCGTTCCAGCCCTGGGTGACCTTCTGGCCGCCGGCGAAGTCGAAGCTCAGGCTCCAACTGCTCACCGGTGCCATGTTGTTGGTGATCTGCACTGCGCCCTGGAATCCGGTGTCCCACTGGCTGGTGACCGAGTACTCCACCGTGCACGCGGGGGTGGCGCCGGATGCCGTGACGACCGGAACGACCATGGCCCCGACAAGGGCGGTCGCGCCGGCGACGGCTAAAAGGATTGAACGCGGGGGGTGTCGCATGAGCGAGTCCTTGCAGCTCGGACGCGTCGCACGGACGCGTCGACTGACGGATTCGCTCCCACTGGTGTCCAGGAAGGTAGCGCCAAGTGACGGTAAAGGACAGGGGAGTCACAGACTTTCGCCGACTTTCCCTCACCCCACGCCTGTCGAAATCTTTTCGACTCCGTAAGCACCTTGACGGCTCTCACCCCCGTCCCCACGATGGGAGCGCTCCCACTGGTTCAAGGCTTGTTGCTGCTCCGCCCCCACCTCTCCGAGCCGCAAGGAGGAACCAGCACATGCACCCCAGAAGGAGACGCCGTTTGACGCGGCGACTGTGGACCGCCGTCGTGGCGGCCCTCGCGCTTCCCGTCTCGATGCTCGCGACGGGCACAACTCCCGCTCAGGCGGCGACAGTTCAGTGCAGCGTGGACTACAAGACCAATGACTGGGGCTCCGGCTTCACCGCGGATCTGACCCTCACCAACCGGGGTACGGACGCGATCAACGGCTGGACCCTGACGTACGCCTACACGGGCAATCAGAAACTCAGCAACGGCTGGAACGGCACCTGGTCCCAGTCCGGCAGCGCGGTCACGGTGACGAACGCGTCGTACAACGGGACGATTGCCGCGGGCGCGGCCGTCTCGACCGGCGCGCAGTTCAGCTACAGCGGCACCAACACCGCGCCCACCTCGTTCGCGATCAACGGCACCACCTGCGCCGGCGCCCATCAGCCGCCGATCACCGTGCTGACCAGCCCGAGCGCGGGCGCGATCTACACACAGGGGGCCGCGGTCCCGCTCGCGGCGACCGCGGCGGCGGCCGACAACGCGACGATCAGCAAGGTCGAGTTCTACGACGACACCACGCTGCTCGGCACGGACACGAGTGCGCCGTACTCGCTCTCGGCCTCTGGATTGACCGTGGGCAGTCATTCGCTGGTGGCGAAGGCGTACGACAGCCTGGGGGCGTCGGGTGCGTCCACGCCGGTCGGCATCACGGTCGCCTCGGGACCCGCGATCGTGGCCTCGCCGACCCAACTGGGCGTCCAGCAGGGGAAGTCGGGCACGTACGCGGTGTCGCTGTCCTCTCAGCCGTCGTCGAACGTGACGGTCGCGACGGCCCGCGCGAGCGGCAACACGGGTCTGTCGGTCACCGGCGGCGCGTCGCTCACGTTCACGCCGTCGAACTGGAACACCGCGCAGACGGTGACCCTCACGGCCGACGCGTCGGGCACCGGTTCGGCGTCCTTCGACTCGACGGCGACGGGGTTCACCAAGGCGACGGTCACGGCGACGGAGCTGGCGGCGGCGAACGCGTACGACGCCCGCTTCCTGGACCTCTACGGGAAGATCACCAACCCGGCGAACGGCTACTTCTCGCCGCAGGGCATCCCCTACCACTCGGTGGAGACCCTGATCGTCGAGGCGCCGGACCAGGGGCACGAGACGACGTCGGAGGCGTACAGCTATCTGCTGTGGCTGCAGGCGATGTACGGCAAGGTGACGGGCGACTGGTCGAAGTTCAACGGCGCCTGGGCCCTCATGGAGAAGTACATGATCCCCACCCACGCCGACCAGCCGACGAACTCCTTCTACAACGCCTCGAAACCGGCGACGTACGCGCCCGAGCTGGACACCCCGAACGAGTATCCGGCGAAGCTCGACACCTCGGTGGCGGTGGGATCGGATCCGATCGCCGGTGAACTGAAGACCGCATACGGTACGGACGATGTCTACGGTATGCACTGGCTGGAGGATGTCGACAACACCTACGGCTACGGCGATACGCCGGGCGGCGGGTGCGAGGCGGGGCCGACGGCGAGCGGGCCGTCGTACATCAACACCTTCCAGCGCGGACCGCAGGAGTCCGTGTGGGAAACGGTGCCGCAGCCGACCTGCGACGCCTTCAAGTACGGCGGTACGAACGGGTACCTGGACCTCTTCACCGGTGACTCCTCGTACGCCAAGCAGTGGAAGTACACGGACGCCCCGGACGCCGACGCGCGGGCCGTGCAGGCCGCGTACTGGGCGGACACCTGGGCCAAGGAACAGGGCAAGGGTGCCGACGTCTCCGCGACCGTCGGCAAGGCGGCCAAGATGGGCGACTATCTGCGCTACGCCATGTACGACAAGTACTTCAAGAAGATCGGCAACTGTGTCGGACCGTCCACCTGTCCGGCCGGTACCGGCAAGGACGCCTCGGACTATCTGCTGTCCTGGTACTACGCGTGGGGCGGCGCCAACGACACCAGCGCGGGCTGGGCGTGGCGCATCGGGTCCAGCCATGTGCACGGGGGCTATCAAAACCCCCTGGCCGCCTACGCGTTGAGTTCGTACGCGGATCTGAAGCCCAAGTCCGCGACGGGTGCGGCGGATTGGGGTACCTCGCTGACCCGGCAGCTGGAGTTCTACCGCTGGCTGCAGTCGAGCGAGGGCGCCATCGCCGGTGGGGCGACGAACAGTTGGCAGGGCCGGTACGCGAGTCCGCCGGCCGGGACGTCGACGTTCTACGGCATGTACTACGACCAGCAGCCCGTCTACCACGACCCGCCGTCCAACCAGTGGTTCGGCTTCCAGGCGTGGTCGATGGAGCGGGTCGCCGAGTACTACCAGCAGACGGGGAACGCGAGCGCGAAGGCGGTCCTCGACAAGTGGGTCGCGTGGGCGCTGTCCAAGACCACCATCAACCCGGACGGCACGTATCTGATCCCCTCGACGCTGCAGTGGTCGGGGCAGCCCGACACCTGGAACGCGTCAAGTCCCGGTGCCAATGCGGGACTTCACGTCACGGTCGCCGACTACACCAATGACGTCGGCGTGGCCGCCGCCTATGCCAAGACGTTGACGTACTACGCCGCGAAGTCCGGTTCCGCCGCGGCGAAGACGACGGCGAAGGCGCTGCTCGACGGCATGTGGAGCAACTACCAGGACAGCCTGGGCATCGCCGTGCCGGAGACCCGCGCGGACTACAACCGGTTCGACGACAGCGTGTATGTGCCGAGCGGGTGGAGCGGGACGATGCCGAACGGGGACGCGGTCAACTCCGCTTCCACGTTCGCCTCGCTGCGGTCCTTCTACAAGAACGATCCGGCGTGGTCGAAGATCCAGAGCTATCTGGCGGGCGGGGCCGCGCCCGTCTTCACGTATCACCGGTTCTGGGCGCAGGCGGATGTCGCCTTGGCCATGGGTTCGTACGCGGAGCTTCTCGAATAGTCCCCGCGAGGCGCTCCGCGGGTTGGGCGGAACTTCGGCTGCGGGTCCGTTGTGGCTGGTCGCGCAGTTCCCAGCGCCCCTGTCGGGGCGCTGTAGCCGCCCGTGTTTCCACGGAACCGCCTGAAGGCTCCGCGTGCGTGGTCCCGTCACCTGACGACGGGACCCACCGGCCGGGCGGCCCCCACCCGCACTGGGGGTCGCCCGGTCCTCGCGCCTTTCCACCCCGCAAGGAGAGGACTCCCTCGTGCGAAGAACCCGCATCCTCACGGCCGTACTCGCCCTCGCCGCAGGCCTGTTGGCGGGCAGCCCGTTCGCCCTCGCCGCGAGTGCGCCGAGAACCACACTCGCGGCCGACACCTACACCTGGCACAACGCCCGCATCGACGGTGGCGGGTTCGTGCCCGGCATCGTCTTCAGCAGGAAGGAGAAGAACCTCGCCTACGCCCGTACCGACATCGGCGGTGCCTATCGGTGGCAGGAGGCGACCAAGACCTGGACGCCGTTGCTGGACTCGGTCGGGTGGGACGAGTGGGGGCACACCGGTGTGGTGAGTCTCGCGTCCGACTCGGTCGATCCGAACAAGGTGTACGCGGCCGTCGGTACGTACACGAACAGTTGGGATTCCACGAACGGGGCCGTGCTCAGGTCCGGTGACCGGGGCGCGAGTTGGCAGAAGACCGATCTGCCGTTCAAGCTCGGCGGGAACATGCCGGGGCGCGGCATGGGCGAGCGGCTGGCGGTCGATCCGAACAAGGACAGTGTGCTGTATCTGGGCGCGCCCAGCGGCAAGGGGCTGTGGCGGTCCACGGACTCCGGGGTCACCTGGTCGCAGGTGACGAACTTCCCCAACGTCGGGAACTACGTACAGGATCCGACCGACACGAGCGGCTACGCCAACGACAACCAGGGCATTGTGTGGGTCACCTTCGACGAGTCGACGGGTACGTCCGGCAGCGCGACGAAGACGATCTATGTCGGTGTCGCCGACCAGGCCAACGCCGTGTACCGGTCGACGGACGCGGGGGCGACCTGGAGCCGGGTGGCCGGGCAGCCGACGGGGTATCTGGCGCACAAGGGTGTACTGGATGCGGTCAACGGTTATCTGTACATCGCATACAGCGACAAGGGCGGTCCGTACGACGGCGGCAAGGGTCAGGTGTGGCGGTACTCGACCGCGACCGGCACGTGGACGAACGTCAGCCCGGTCGCGGAGGCCGACACCTACTACGGTTTCAGCGGTCTGACCGTCGACCGGCAGCATCCGGGGACCGTGATGGCGACGGCGTACAGCTCCTGGTGGCCGGACACGCAGATCTTCCGCTCCACGGACAGCGGGGGCACCTGGACGAAGGCCTGGGACTACACGTCGTATCCCAACCGGTCGAACCGCTACACGATCGATGTCTCGTCCTCGCCCTGGCTGACCTTCGGGGCGAATCCGTCGCCGCCCGAACAGGCCCCGAAACTCGGCTGGATGACCGAGTCGCTGGAGATCGACCCGTTCGACTCGAACCGGATGATGTACGGGACGGGCGCGACGCTCTACGGAACGGAGAACCTGACGAACTGGGACAGCGGCGGCCAGTTCACCGTGAAGCCCATGGTGCAGGGGCTGGAGGAGACGGCCGTCGAGGACCTCGCCGCTCCCCCGTCCGGCGGGGCCCAACTCCTCAGTGCGCTGGGCGACATCGGCGGGTTCCGGCACACGGATCTGACCAAGGTCCCCTCGATGATGTTCACTTCGCCGAACTTCACGACGACCACGAGTCTGGACTTCGCGGAGACCAACCCGAACACGGTGGTGCGCGTCGGCAATCTGGACTCGGGGCCGCACATCGCGTTCTCGACGGACAACGGCGCCAACTGGTTCGCGGGGAGCGACCCTTCGGGCGTGAGCGGTGGCGGGACGGTGGCCGCGGCGGCCGACGGGAGCCGGTTCGTGTGGAGTCCGGCGGGCGCGGGGGTGCAGTACACGGCCGGATTCGGTTCGTCGTGGTCGGCGTCCAGCGGTATCCCGGCGGGCGCGGTCGTCGAGTCGGACCGGGCCGACGCGAAGACCTTCTACGGTTTCAAGTCCGGGAAGTTCTACGTCAGTTCGGACGGCGGGGCGACCTTCACCGCATCGGCGGCGACCGCGCTGCCCAGCGGTGACAGCGTGCGGTTCAAGGCGCTGCCCGGGACGAAGGGAGACGTCTGGCTGGCGGGCGGGGCGAGCGACGGGGCGTACGGGCTGTGGCATTCCACGGACGGCGGCGCCACCTTCACCAGGCTCGCGAACGTCGACCAGGCCGACACGATCGGCTTCGGCAAGGCGGCGACCGGTGCCTCGTACCAGACGCTCTACACCAGCGCGAAGATCGGCGGTGTGCGGGGCATCTTCCGTTCGACCGACAAGGGGGCGAGCTGGACGCGGATCAACGATGATGCGCACCAGTGGGGTTGGACGGGTGCGGCGATCACCGGTGACCCGCGGGTGTACGGCCGGGTGTATGTGTCGACGAACGGCCGCGGGATCGTCTACGGCGACTCCTCCGACGCCGGCAGTGGCGGGGGCGGCGGTGGGGGTACCGATCCGACGCCGACCGGTGCCTGCTCCGTCACGTACAGGATCACGAACCAGTGGACGGGCGGCTTCCAGGCCGACGTGCAGCTCACGAACACCGGCTCGACCGCCTGGAGCAGTTGGTCACTTGGCTGGTCCTTCACGGACGGGCAGCAGATCGGCCAGTTGTGGAACGCCGACTACACGCAGTCGGGTGCGGCGGTGACGGCGAAGAACGTGAGCTGGAACGGGACGGTGGCGGCCGGTTCGTCGGTGGGGTTCGGGTTCACGGGGAGTTGGTCGGGGGTGAATACGAGGCCGGCGTCGTTCAAAGTGGGCGACCAAGCCTGCACGGTCGCCTGAGGGAGGCGGAGAGGGCAGCTGCGCGCACTCGGCGCGCAGCCGCCTGTCTCATGGGGTGTAGACAGTCGGCCGGGGTGCCGTGGGCATCCCGTCGCCGATGTAGAAGCTCGGGTGGGGCGGTTGATTGTATGCAGTGTTCTGCCAGGCCAGGGCGGTGCGGTACTGGGTGTCGTGGAGCAGCGTCGTGATCCTGGTGGTCGTCTCGTACGGCGTGGAGTAGATCCGTAGGGCCGTGTTGTCCGTGGTGGGCCAGACGACCTCTTCCCGCCAGTCGCCGAGGATGTCACCGGAGAGGGTCGGGGTCGCCTTGGTGCTGTTGTTGGAGTGGACGTCGGCGCCGGTCAGGAGGCGGGTGTCGGCGGTCGTGCCGTACTTGTCGATGTGGGTGGAGTCGAGGAGTTCGCGTACCGGGTCGGCGTCCCACCAGGACAGGAAGTTGGTGCTGGAGGGTTTGCGGGTGGACACGACGGTGCCCTGGGGGTTGCGGACGCCGCTCTCCGACGCCGACCAGGACTCGGCGCCGGGGCTGCCCGCCCAGATGTCCCCGGAGACGCCACGGCCGTTGTCGCCGTTGGCGGGTGTGGACCAGATGATCGCGCCGGTCCTCGAGTCCGCCATCCAGGAGGACGGTTTCGAGGAGTCCTCGTCGACCTTGAACTCCTCCAGGCCCGGGCGGGACGGGTCGAGGTCGCCGACGTGCATGGCGTCGCCGTGGCCGTTCTTCGTGGTCCACAGGCCGGCGCCGTTGTCGTCGACGGCCATCGAGCCGTACACGATCTCGTCCTTGCCGTCCTCGTCGACGTCGGCGATCGCCAACTGATGGTTGCCCTGGGCGTCGTAGCCCTTGCCGGTGTTGGTGGAGGAGTTGGTGTCGAAGGTCCACCGGCGGGTGAAGACGCCGCCCCGCCAGTCCCAGGCGGCGATCACGGTGCGCGTGTAGTAGCCGCGGGCCATGATCAGGGAGGGGCGGCTGCCGTCCAAGTAGGCGGTGCCGGCGAGGAATCGGTCGACGCGGTTGCCGTAGGAGTCGCCCCAGGAGGAGACCGTGCCGCGGGCCGGGACGTAGTCGACGGTGCTCATCGCCGCCCCGGTGAGGCCGTTGAACATGGTCAGGTACTCGGGGCCCGACAGTACGTAGCCGCTTGAACTGCGGTAGTCCGCCGAGGAGTTGCCGATGACCGTGCCTGTTCCGTCGACCGTGCCGTCGGCCGTCTTCATGGCGACCTCGGCCTTGCCGTCGCCGTCGTAGTCGTACACCTGGAACTGCGTGTAGTGCGCGCCGGAGCGGATGTTGCGGCCCAGGTCGATGCGCCACAGGCGGGTGCCGTCGAGGGTGATCCCGTCGAGGATCGTGTCGCCTGTGTAGCCGGACTGGGAGTTGTCCTTGGCGTTGGTGGGCTGCCATTTGAGGACGAAGTCGAGCCGGCCGTCGCCGTCGAGGTCGCCGACGGAGGCGTCGTTGGCCTCGTAGGTGTAGGCGACTCCGTCGGGAGTGGTGCCGCCGGCGGGCGGGGTGATGGGGACGTCCTTGTAGCCGGTGCGGAACTGGACGGCGTGGACGGAGTCGGTCTGTTCGACGCCGCCGACGATCGAGCGGACCGTGTAGTCGGCCTGGGCGGGCGCGCCGGCGTGGAAGTAGTTCGTGGAGCCGGTGATCGGGGCGGAGTTGACCTTCGTGCCGGCGCGGTAGACGTTGAAGGAGACGGTGTCGGGGTCGGTGCCGAGCCAGCGCCAGCTGACCAGGTTGCCGCTGTCGGTGTGGACGCTGACGACCCCGCGGTCGAGGGCCTCGACCTGGCGGGCGGTGGCGGCCTGGGCGGTTGTGCCGCTGGTGAGTCCGGCGAGGACCAGGGCCGCGGCGGCGGTGAGTGCGGAGAGTACGGCCCTTCGTCCGCGGGACCGGTGCGGCGGGCGCGGATGCGGGCGGACTTGCGGGTGCGGGCGCATGTGCGGGTGCGGGTAGCTCACGCGACGTACCTCCTGGGAGGACGGACGGGTTCCGTGCCCTCAGTCGCCGCTGCCGGTGAGCAGGTTGCCGTATCTTTCGGCCAGTTCGGCGACCGTGCGGGCGATCCGGTCGCGGAGTTCGGGTGGCGAGAGGACCTCGATGTCCGCGCCGAGGCGCAGGAACTCTCCGTGCGCGTGGTCCACGGACTCGATGGGGACCGACATCAGGGTCCAACCGTCCTGTTCCGGCTGTCCGTCGAGGGGGACCGCCCGGGCGAGGGTCGCGCCGGGTGCCAGCCGGACCACCGCCTCGCCGCGGTAGAGGCGGTCGTGGAAGTCCTGCTGGTGGGCGGTCCAGTACGCGGCGAGGTCGAAGTCGTCGGGGCGGGTGAACTCCTCGGCCGAGTCGGAGGTGGTGAGGGCGAGGATCTGGTCGACGCGGAAGGTGCGCGGGCCGGGGCCGGCCACGACGTACCAGCGGCCCGCCTTCAGTACGAGTCCGTACGGCTCCAGTCGGCGTTCCACGTCGGTCGGCTCGCGCCAGCGGCGGTAGATCGCATACAGAACGCGGTTGTGCCATACGGCGTCGGCGACTGTATGCAGGAACGGTGTGTCGTCGGCGTCCGCGTACCAGCCCGGCGCGTCCAGATGGAACCGGCCGCTGATCCGGTCGGCGTGCTCGCGCAGTTCGGCCGGCAGGGCCGCGCGGACCTTCAGCTGGGCGGCGGCCAGGACCGGACCCAGGCCCAGCTCGGCGGCCGGTCCCGGCACCCCCGCGAGGAACAGGGCCTCGGCCTCGTCCGTGGTGAGGCCGGTCAGGCGGGTGCGGTAGCCGTCGAGGAGGCGGTAGCCGCCGTCGTGGCCCGCGTCGCCGTACAGCGGGACACCGGCCGCGCTCAGGGCCTCGACGTCCCGGTAGACCGTGCGGACCGAGACCTCCAGGGCCTCGGCGAGCTGGGCGGCGGTCATCCTCCCCCTGGTCTGGAGCAGGAGCAGGATCGAGAGGAGTCTGCTGGACTTCACTGACACAGGATGTCAGTGAAGCGGTCCTAGCGTCCTGTCATGCCTTTCACGGAGAAACTGCTGACCGTGCCACCGCCGATCGAGGTGGCCGGGCGGCGCGTCAAGCGCTACCACGTCACCGCCGACCCGGCCGGGATCGCGCCCGAGGTGGAGGCGGCGGCGTACGCGATCCTGCCGAAGCTGCTGCCCGAGCCGGCCGGCACTCCCCCTGCCACGTTCGTCGTGCTGCACCGGGGCGGTGACGACGGTGCCTATCTGAACGCGTACAGCTGGGTGTGGGACAACGTCCTGCACTTCCGGGGCGCGTCGGCGGGCCAGCCGGTGCTCGGCTGTCCCGATCTGGACCCCACCCACTTCGTCACTCCCGAACTGCCGTGGATCGGCTGTGTCTGGGAACTGCCGCCGATCCTGCACGAGCGGGACGCCTGGGTACGACATCTGCTCGCGCCCGAAGTCCCGGACCTCGACGCCTACTTGGCGGACACCCTGCCCGCCGGAACCACGGGAGACCGCTCATGAGCAGCCCGCGCGACTTCGACTTCCTGCACGGCGAGTGGGAGGTCGTGAACCGTCGTCTCACCGACTTCCTCCAACCCGGCAGCGGCTGGGAGGAGTTCACCGGGGTCAGTCACTGCCGGCCGCTGTTCGACGGCGCGGCGAACGTCGACGAGATCGACATGCCGTATCTGGGGTCGAAGGGGCTGACCCTGCGGCTCTTCGACCGGGAGACCGAACTGTGGTCCCTGAACTGGTCGTCGAGCCGCAGCGGGAAGCTGTTCCCGCCGGTGACGGGCCGGTTCGAGGGCGACCGGGGCGAGTTCTACGGCGACGACACGCACGACGGGAAGGAGGTGCGGGTGCGGTTCGTGTGGTCGGGGGTCTCCGCGAGCGGCGCGCGCTGGGAGCAGGCGTTCTCGGTGGACGGCGGGGCGAGTTGGGTGACGAACTGGACGATGGACTTCACCCGGCCGCGGGCTTCCTGAAGGCCAGGACGGTGAACTCGGGGTCCGCGCGCGGTAGTTCCTGGTCGGGCAGCGATTCCAGTCGCTCGGCGAACCGTTCGGTGAGCGGTTCGCCGGGCGGCAGCATGGTGAACCAGCCGCGTCGCAGGTCCGCGGTGGTGCTGCGGGGGCTGCGGCCCTGGCCGTGGCCGCGGAAACGGGCCGTGCCCGCCGGGTGCAGGCCCTGCTCGGTGGCGTGGGCGCGGACGTGGTCCGTCCTGTCCTGGGCGGGGCGGCGTGGGCGGGGGGCGAGGACGGCGTCGATGTCGCTGCCGACGTCGTGGGCGGCGGCCTTGTCGACCGTGGTGATGTACACGCCGCCCGGTCGCAGCACCCGCGCGCACTCCGCGATGATCGCCCTGGCGTCCTCGGGGCCCGCCACGAGGTGCAGCAGCCAGATCGTGGTGACGACGTCGAACGCCCCGTCGGGGAAAGGGAGTTCGCGGCTGTCGGCGAGGAGTACGGCGCCGGGGAGCCGGGTCGCCGCCGTGCGGGCCATGGCGGGTGCGGTGTCCAGGCCGGTGACCCGCAGGCCGGGGCGGGCGGCGGCCAGGCGGCGGGTGACGATGCCGGTGCCGCAGGCCACGTCGAGCAGGGCGCGGGCAGCCTGCGGGACGAGGCCGAGTACGGCTTCCGCGGCGGCGGCGGCACGGGGCTCGCCGCCGCGTGTCGCGTCGTAGGCGTCGGCTTCCTTGTCGTAGTCGAGCACGCGCTGTCACCCCCACCTGTCCCGTGCGGTCAGGCAGCGCCGTGGCCCGGGGCCAAGTCCTGAACTCTGTGGGCGAGTTGGAAGTCCAGGTCGGTGATCGCGCCGCCGACGCTGTGGGTGTTCACGGTGAGGGAGACGGTGTTGTAGCCGAGGGTGAGGTCGGAGTGGTGGTCGAGTTCCTCCTGGACCTGGGCGATGTGGACGACCATCGCGGTGGCCGCGAAGTGGGTGCCGAGCCGGTAGGTGCGGGTGAGGCGGTCGGCGTCGGCGGACCAGCCCGGGAGTTCCGCGAGGCGGTCCTCGATCTCCTTCTGCGACAGCGGTGCGACGGGCATGGCCTCGGTCCTTCCTGGAGGTCGGGTTCCTCTTCGGCCACTTCAGCGTGCCACAGACGGCCGGTTGCGTGCCTGGTCAGACGAGTGCCCCCGGGTGAGTCCGGTGGGCGGCTCCCCCGGACGGGTTCCTCGGTCCGCTCACGGGCGGGCCGCTTCGACTACGGTCGTGCGTATGACCATCGTCGCAACCGGTACCGGCACCGGCACCTCCGCGGGCAAAGGTGTCGGCCCGTTGCTGCGTGCCTGGCGGGAGCGGCGGCGGGTCAGTCAGCTGGAGCTGGCGTTGCGGGCCGATTCCTCGGCGCGGCACATCAGCTTCGTCGAGACGGGGCGGTCGCGGCCGAGCGAGGAGATGGTGCTGCGGCTGGCCGAGCATCTGGAGGTGCCGGTGCGGGAGCGCAACTCCCTGCTCCTGGCCGCCGGTTACGCCCCTCGTTATCCGGAAACCCCGTTGGACGACCCGGCGTTGGGCGCGTTGCGCGAGGGTCTGGAGCGGCTGATCCAGGGCTACGAGCCGTATCCGGCGCTGGTGGTGGACGCCGTGTACGACGTCGTGGCGGCCAACCGGGGCATCACCATGCTGCTGGACGGCGTACCGGAGTTGCTGCTCCAACCGCCGCTGAACGCCATGCGGTTGACACTGCACCCCGAGGGGCTGGCGCCGCGCATCCGCAATCTGGGTGAGTGGCGCGGGCATCTCCTCGCACAGATGGAGCGGCAGATCGCCCTGCACCGGTCCGAGCCGCTGCGGGCGCTGTACGAGGAGGTCGCCGCGTATCCGGTGCCGGAGGCGGCCGGCGACGACGCCGAACCGGCCACTTCCGTACCGTACTTCGCGCTGCCGATGCGGATCGAGCACGAGGGCCGGGTGCTGTCGTTCGTCTCCTCGATCTCCACGTTCAACACTCCGATGGACGTGACGGTCTCGGAGCTGGCGATCGAGACGTTCCTCCCGGCCGATCCGGCGACGGCCAAGTACCTGCGCGGGCGGGGAGACTGACGGATGATCATCCCCGAACCGCTGAGACAATGGCCGGAACATGGCACACTGCCTCCAGACTTCGGCGCGTATGGGGAGGCGTGGCGTGAGTGAGCGGCGGCCCGCGCCCACCGTGGGTCAAGTAGTGCTGGGCAGAAGGCTCCAGGAGTTGCGCGAGGCGGCCGGCATCAAACGCGAGGAGGCCGCGCAGGTCCTGCGGGTGGCTCCGGCGACCGTACGGCGGATGGAGATGGCCGAGGTCGCGCTGAAAGTGCCGTACGTACAGATGCTGTTGACCACGTACGGGGTCTCCGACGAGGAGGCGGACTCGTTCGTCGCGCTCACCGAGGAGGCGAACCAGCCGGGTTGGTGGCAGCGGTTCCACGACGTGCTGCCGGAGTGGTTCAGCCTCTATGTGAGCCTGGAGGGCGCGGCCGGGCTGATCCGTTCGTACGAACCGCACTTCGTGCCCGGCCTGTTGCAGACCGAGGAGTACGCGCGTGCCGTGATGGAGGCCGGGACGATCGGGCAGACCGGTCCGGAGACCATCGAGCGGCATGTGTCCCTGCGGATGGCGCGCCAGGGGCTGTTGGAGCGGGACAGTCCGCCGCACCTGTGGGTGATCATGGACGAGACGGTGTTGCGGCGTCCGGTGAGCATGCGCGGCGAGGTGATGCGCGAACAGCTGGACAAGCTCCTGGAGTTCGGCGAGCGCGACCGGGTCACGCTCCAGGTCGCGGAGTTCGAGAACGGCCCGCACCCGGGGACGTACGCCCCGTTCTCGCTGTTCCGTTTCGCCGAACCGGAGCTGCCCGACATGGTGTTCACCGAGTACCTGACCGGCGCCCTGTATCTGGACTCCCGTACCGAGGTGTCCGCGCATCTGGAGGTCCTCGACCACATGACGGCGCACGCCGCGTCCGCACAGCGCACCAAGGAGATCCTGCGGGAGTACCGCGAGACCTTCTGAGCACGGCCCGCACCCAGCACGTTCCCGGCACTGACGTTCCCGGCACAGCGCGGCCCGGCACACCGACCCGAACTCCCGAGGAGACGACACCGCATGACCGGATCCGAAGCCGCGCCCACCCGTATCGACACCAGCCGGCCGCATCCGGCGCGGGTGTACGACTGGTGGCTCGGCGGCAAGGACAACTACCCGGTGGACGAGGAGCTGGCGCGCCGGATCCTCGCCTCGGACGGCACGGCGGTGCGCGGGGCGCGGGCCAACCGCCGGTTCATGCACCGGGCGACGCGGAACGCCGCCGAGGCCGGGATAAGCCAGTTCCTGGACATCGGCACCGGTATCCCCACCGAGCCGAACCTCCACCAGGTGGCGCAGAGTGTCGCCCCGGACGCGAAGGTCGTGTACGCGGACAACGACCCGATCGTGCTGCGGCACGCGGAGGCGCTGCTGCACGGCGCGCCCGAGGGCAGCACCGAGTACGTGCACGCCGACGTCCGCGACCCGGACACCATCCTTCGGCTGGCCGGCGAGACCCTCGACTTCACGCGGCCGGTCGCGCTGTCGCTGGTCGCGCTCACCCACTACCTGGGCGACGACACCGCCGGCGACGACGTGTACGGCCTGATCAAGCGGTACGTCGACGTCCTCGCCCCGGGCAGCTACCTGACCCTGTCGCAGGTCACCCCCGATCTCAGCCCCGAGGCCATCGCCAAGGCGGCCGAGCACTTCCGGCGCAGCGGCACCCCGTTCTACCCGCGCTCGCTGGCCGAGTTCTCACGTTTCTTCGACGGCCTGGAGCTGCTCGGGCCGGGCGTGATCGCCGTCTACGGCTGGCGCCCGGAGGCGGAGGACGTGGCCGCCCAGGCGGAGGGCATCGTGCCGGTCTACGGCGGGGTCGCCCGCAAGGGCTGACCCGTACGGCCCGTGCCACCCGAGAGCCACGACCCGTACGTCTGCGGGTTCTGACCCGTACGGCTGCCGTGAACGGGTGCGCTCCCCTGCCCCGCCCTAGGTTCGACACCACGGGCGAGCAAGGGAGCGCAGGTGACGGACACGTGGATACCGGCCGCCGGGCCGGACAGGGGCCGTGAGACAGCCGCGGAATATCGTATACAGGATCCTGTAGCCTCCCGGGCCGGGGGCATCGGACTCGCCGCCGCACATGTCCACGCGCTGGAGGCCTGATGCCCTCGGACGCCGTGCTGTACCAGGCCGCCGCGCTCTGCCTGACCTACCCGGACGAGGACTTCCGCGCCCGGCTCCCGCTGCTGCGCGAAGCCGCGCCGCAACTGCGGGAGTTCGCCGACCACGCGGCCCTCACGCCGCCGCGGGAGCTGGCCGCGCACTATGTCGAGGTCTTCGGCTCCGAGAACCGGCACAGCCTGCACCTGAGCCGGTGGCACGGCGGCGACAGCCGTGGGCACGGTATGTCCCTGGTCGGCTTCCGGGAGCTGTACCGCGCCCACGGGCTGGAGTTCACCGGTGTGGAGCTGCCCGACTTCCTGCCCGCGGTCCTGGAGTTCACGTCCCGCACCGGCAACCTCGACCTGCTCACCGAGTACCGCACCGCGCTGGATCGACTCCGTGCCCGGCTGGCCGACTTCGGTACGCCGTACGCCTCCGTCCTGGACGCCGTGTGCGTCACCCTGCCGCGGCCGGAGCGGCAGGAATGGGAGAAGACGGACCTCTGAGCAGCGCCCCGAAGGGGCGCGGGGAACTGCGCGACCGGCCACGACGATGCCGCAGGCGAGCGACGGCCCGGGCTGCTCCTCCGGCGGAGCGTCTACGCCGCGCCGCCCTTCGCCTCTCGTTCGTCGTCGACGATCTCCGCGTCCACGACGCCTTCCTCCTCCTGGGGTGAGGTGTGTTCCGTGGGGGTCTCCGTCTGCCCCGTCTGCTCCGTCGGGGACTGCTGGCCGGCCTGGGCGTACATCGCCTGGCCCATGCGCTGGCTGACGGTGGCGAGGTTCTCGACGGCGGTGCGCAGCTCCGCGGTGTCGGACTCGCCTTCCAGGAGGGTCTTGACCTGGGTGGCCGCCGCCGCGACCTCGGACCGGGTGTCGGCCGGGATGCGTTCCTCGTTCTCGCGGACGAACTTCTCGGTCTGGTAGACGAGTTGTTCGGCCTGGTTGCGGGTCTCGGCGGCCTCGCGGCGCCTGCGGTCCTCGTCCGCGTACTGTTCGGCGTCGCGCATCATGCGGTCGATGTCGTCCTTGGGGAGCGCGGAGCCGCCGGTGACGGTCATCTTCTGTTCGCGGCCGGTCGCCAGGTCCTTGGCCGAGACGTGCATGATTCCGTTGGCGTCGATGTCGAAGGCGACCTCGATCTGCGGGACACCGCGCGGGGCGGGCGGCAGGCCGGTGAGGTCGAAGACGCCCAACTTCTTGTTGTACGCGGCGATTTCGCGTTCGCCCTGGTAGACCTGGATGCCGACCGAGGGCTGGTTGTCGGTGGCGGTGGTGAAGATCTCCGAACGCCGGGTCGGGATGGTCGTGTTGCGTTCGATGAGCTTGGTCATGATGCCGCCCTTGGTCTCGATGCCCAGGGACAGCGGGGTGACGTCGAGGAGCAGGACGTCCTTGACGTCGCCGCGGATGACTCCGGCCTGGAGGGCGGCGCCGACGGCCACGACCTCGTCGGGGTTGACGCCCTTGTGCGGGTCCTTGCCGGTGAGTTCCTTGACGAGGTCGGTGACGGCGGGCATCCGGGTCGAGCCGCCGACGAGGATGACGTGGTCGACGGCGGAGAGTTTGACGCCGGCGTCCTTGACCGCCTGGTGGAAGGGGGTCTTGCAGCGGTCGAGGAGATCGGCGGTGAGTTCCTGGAACTGGGCGCGGGTCAGCTTCTCGTCGAGGTGCAGCGGGCCGTCGGCGGAGGCGGTGATGTAGGGCAGGTTGATCGTCGTCTCGGCGGCCGAGGAGAGTTCGATCTTCGCCTTCTCCGCGCCCTCGCGCAGCCGCTGGAGCGCCATCTTGTCCTTGCCGAGGTCGATGCCGTACTGGCCCTGGAACTTCTTGACCAGGTACTCCATGACCCGCTGGTCCCAGTCGTCGCCGCCGAGGTGGGTGTCGCCGTTGGTGGCCTTGACCTCGATGACGCCGTCGCCGATCTCCAGGAGGGAGACGTCGAAGGTGCCGCCGCCGAGGTCGAAGACGAGGACGGTCTGTTCCTCGCCGCGGTCGAGGCCGTAGGCGAGGGCGGCGGCGGTCGGTTCGTTGATGATCCGCAGGACCTTGAGGCCCGCGATCTCGCCGGCCTCCTTGGTCGCCTGGCGCTGGGAGTCGTCGAAGTAGGCGGGGACGGTGATCACCGCGTCGGTGACGTCCTCGCCGAGATAGGCCTCCGTGTCCCGCTTCAGTTTCTGCAGCACGCGCGCGGACAGCTCCTGGGCGCGGTACCGCGTTCCGTCGATGGCGCCCGTGTCCGGGAAGCGCCAGTCGGTGTTGCCCATGTGGCGCTTCACCGAGCGCGCGGTGCGCTCGATGTTGGTCACGGCCTGCCGTTTGGCGACCTCGCCGACCAATACCTCGCCGTTCTTGGCGAAGGCCACCACCGAGGGTGTGGTCCTCGCTCCCTCGGCGTTGGCGACGACCGTCGCCTCCCCGCCCTCCAGCACCGCGACCACCGAGTTCGTGGTCCCCAGATCGATCCCGACCGCTCGTCCCATAGCCGTCCCCTTCCGCCAGGCGCTGCCCGATCTCCAGCACAAAACTTGAGTGGCGGAAAGTCAATGCCGCACCCGTTTTCCGGGTGCGGCATCGAGGTGCGCGAGGGGGGCCGGGGTCAGGCGGATTCGACCGTCAGCGTGATCGTCGTACCCGCGAGCGCCTGGCTGACCGGGCAGTTCTTCTTGGCGTCCTCGGCGGCGGCCGCGAAGCCGGCCGCGTCCAGGCCGGGGACCTCGCCACGGACGGTGAGGTGGATGCCGGTGATGCCCTCGCCGGGCTGGAAGGTGACGTCGGCCTTGGTCTCCAGGCGGGTGGGCGGGGTGCCCGCGCCGGTGAGGCCGTGCGACAGCGCCATGGAGAAGCAGCTGGAGTGGGCGGCGGCGATCAGTTCCTCGGGGCTGGTCTTGCCGTTGGCCTGCTCGGCGCGCGACGCCCACGTCACCGGCTGCACACCGATGCCTGACGAGTCGAAGGTGACCTCGCCGCTGCCCTTGATGAGTTCGCCTTCCCAGACGGTGTGTGCGGTGCGCGTGGTTGCCACGGTGATTCCTTTCGAAGCGGATGTCGTTCGGAGCCATCCGATCACATTCAGGTTCAGCGCACCCGGAAGACCGGTCCACGGGGGGTGAACGGCAGGCGAGCACCTTGCGGAATCAGATAGGCGTGCTCGCGCCGCACCCTCAGTACGTCGCACCAGCCGTCGGTGATGACGAGGACGGGCGCCGCCGGCGGGAAGTCGTCGGCGCGGTGCAACAGGTCGATTCCGGGCTGCAGTACGGTCCCGCCGCGCCCGTGCACACGCACCCGGCCGGCGATGTCGGTGACCGGCACGTAGCCCGCGTCGTGCGGGGCCGCGTCGCAGAACACGACCCGGGCGGCCGGTACGTCACGGGCCTCGGCGTACGAGGCGATCGCGCCCAGTGCCTTGCCGAGGAGGCTGTGGTTCATGGAGCCGGAGGTGTCGAGGACGACGCCGAAGGTGCAGCGGGCGACCTCCTCGGGCGGGAAATAGTGGCCGGCGCGCGGGATGTCGGGGGTGGAGGACTGGCGGCGCGAGGGACGGGCGTACGACCGTACGGGTTCCGGTCTGGGCACGAACTCGTCGAACCAGCGGGCGAGTTGGGCGTCCCAGGGCAGGGGCGGGTGGCTGAGGGCGCGGATCTCCTCGACCAACCCGCCGGGCAGGAAGCCGCGTTCGTGCTGCTGGTGCAGGTCCAGGCCGCGGGCGAGGCCGCGCCGGTAGAACTCGTCGAGGTCGACGTAGTCGCGGGCGCTGCCGAGCGGCCCGCCGAGGATGTCGCCGGTGCCCTTGCCGCGCAGGGTGGCCAGGCGGCGGGTGCGGCGCAGGTCGGCGGTGATGCGGTCGTAGACCTCCTCGGCGGAGAGGTCCTTCAACTCCGGGTCGTACAGCAGGCCTTCGGGCATCGTGCCGATGTCCATCTCGCGCAGCCAGCCGTTGACGACGTAGTCGGCGGCGACGTTGAAGAGGAACGGGTCGCGGGTGCCGCAGCGGTCGCCGTGGCGCAGGGCGGCGTGCAGCATCTCGTGGGCGAGGACGAACCGCCATTCCTCGGCGTCGAACTGGCGCAGCGGGTTGATGTAGATCTCGGCGGCCTCGGTGTCGACGGCGGCGACCGAGATGCCGTGGGCGCGGGCGAGTTCGGCGTCGGCGACGAGGGTGATCCCGGCCGCGATGCCGCCGAGCAGCGGGTAGTGGGAGACGAACCAGCTCAGGGCGCGTTCCCAGGGCTGCAGCCGGGTGGGGCCGCCGTACATCGAGTCGCGGCGGCCGCCGGCGAGGTCCATGGCGACGGACATGGTGCGGGTGAGGGCGCCGGCGAAGGCGATCTGCCAGTCGACGGGGTTCCCGGGCCAGCCCTGCCACGGTACGAGCCGCTGGTCGGGGGCGCCGCCTGCCGTACCGCAGTGTTCGTAGGCGGCCGGGATGCCGTCGCGGCGCCAGCGGGCGGCGAGTTGTTCCTCGTCGCCCGAGGGGTAGGCGGCGGGCAGGTCCTCGGGGGTGCGGCCGATGGGGAAGGTGAGCAGGAAGCGGTTGACGACGACGCAGCGGGCGGCGAGGTCGAAGCGGTCGGGCTGTTCGCGCTCGCCGTTGGCGCCGGGGACGTGGCCGAAGCCGAGATGGATGAGCGCGTGCGCGATCGCCCAGGCCCATTCGGCGGGTTCGGCGAGGCGGGTGGGGTGCGCGTGGAGATACCCGTTGGAGTTGACGAGCACGAGTCCGTCGCGGGGCGCGGCCCGGCAGTCCTCCTCCCGGCACAGCTCGAAGTCGATCGCGGCGAGCGCGGGGTTGGCCCACACGAGCTTCAGCCCGGCGGTGAAGGCCTCGGTCGCCGGGTCGGGCTTCTTCTTCTCGGGGTCCTTCTTGCGGGTGCGGCTCACGGGCCGGCCTCCGGCATCTGTGCGGCGCCGAACTCCGGTGCCCGCAACGCCAGTCCAGGTACGTGTGTCACCGGCGTGCCTCCACCAGCCGGGGCATGTCCCGGGCCGCCTCCACCAGGAACCAGGCCGGGAGGACCGGGTTGCCGTCGTCGTCCGAGGCGATGACGCTCTGGGCCACCTCGACGGAGATCTCGGCGAGTTGGACGAGGAGGGACTTGGCGCGGTACGCGGTCTGCCGGCCGTTCGCCGACAAGTGGTCCTTGCTGGCGGGGAGTTCCTTGATGAGGCGGCCCCGGAAGGACTCGGCGAGGTAGTAGAGGAGGTCGCGGTCCTCGGTGCGGCCGGGCCAGCGGGCGTCGCCCTTGAGGACGGCCTCGATGCCGAAGCGGCTGCGAACGATCTTGACGTAGCCGCAGAACGCGACCGCGTGCGCGGGCGTCAGGGTGCCGTGCGCGACGACCTTGAGGGTGTCCTCGTCGAGGTCGGGCCCGAAGGAGCCGAGCGCGTCGGAGAGCATGTGCCAGGAGCGGGGCGTGGAGAAGGGCTCCTCGGTCTTCGGCGGCTTGGACCACAGGTGATCGGGGCGGTCGGTGAGGTGGTCGAGGATCCACGGGTGGATGCCGTTGGCTGCGGCCCACGTGAGCCAGTCCTTCGGGGACGCCTCCAGGTGGACGTGGGTGAGCCGGTTGACCAGCGCGGAGGCGATCGGGCGGGCCAGCGCGTTGTCGGTCGCGCGGTTGCCGGCGCCGATCACGATGGAGCCCTTGGGGAGTTCGTAGGTGCCGATGCGGCGGTCCAGGATCAGCGAGTAGAACGCCTTCTGCACATCCGGTGTGGCCGCGTTGAGTTCGTCCAGGAACAGGCAGTACGGCTCGTCGCGCGCGATGGCCTCCGGCGGGCAGAACACCGACCGTCCGTCACGGATCTGCGGTACGCCGATCAGGTCCTCGGGTGCGAGCTGGGTGCCCAGCAGGCTGACGCACTCCAGTCCCAGCGACTGGGCGAACTCCCTTACCAGGGAGGACTTTCCGATGCCGGGCGCGCCCCAGAGGAAGACGGGGCGGACGGTCGCGAGACCCAGCAGCAGTTCGGGGATCCGGGCGGGAGTGACGGTGACGGCAGCCTGCAAGGCAGCGGCTCCTGAAGGAGGTTCGGGGTGGGGAGACTCGAACAGTGTGTGCTCACGAACCGCCCGCCGCAGCCCATTTTCAGGCGACCCGCTCCTCCGGCCCCGCCGCCAGCGGCACCTGGGGGCCGTTCAACTCCCGCAGCCAGCGCCGCAGTACGCGGTGCACGTGCTCGGCGCCGACGAGGTCCTCGCCGTCCTCGACCGGTGCGGAGAGGGTGCGCGGCGACAGCAGGAACGGCCTGCCCTGGCAGCCGCCGAGGCCGCCGTGCGAGCCGATCTGCTCCTCGAAGGCAAGGACTTCGCCCTCGGCCGGGTCGTACCAGGAGTTGACCATGATGTCGGCGGTGTGCGGGAAGGAGTGGGTGCGCCGGACGGCGTCCGCGACGCCGGGGCCGAAGTCCGCCAACGGGTCCTGTTTGTCGTCGAGTTCGGCCACCGGCAGCTCCGCGCCGTGCGCGCCGAGGACGACTCCGCCGTGCTCCGCGCTGCGCACCAGGACGAAGCCGACACCGGGGTGGTTGGCGAGGGTGGTGAGGAGTGCCGGGTGGCGGGCGTCGATCTCCTCCTTGGTCATGCGGTGCGGCACGTCCGGGAAGGAGACCAGGCCCAGGTTGCCGGAGGCCAGCACGATCGGCTCCGAGTGCCGACCGGAGTGGACCTGCCGCTCGTCGCCGTCCTTGGCGGGCCTGCGCAGCGCCGCGCGGACGGCGGCGCGGGCCTCGGCGCCGCTGTGGGTGCGGCGGGCCCGGCGCGGCACGGGCAGCCCGCAGCCCGCGCGCACGAGGTCGCCGAGGGTGAGGCCGTAGCGGCCCTGGAAGGTTTCGCCGGGGCTCTGGCCGTGGTCGGAGAGGACGACGATGCGGTACGGCCGCGGGGCGTGCTCGGCGACGTTCTCGATCAACGCGATGGAACGGTCCAGGCGTTGGAGGACCTTGGCGGCGTCGCGGCTGTGCGGTCCCGAGTGGTGGGCGACCTCGTCGTAGGCCACGAGGTCGGCGTAGACGGCGGTGCGGCCGGCCAGCATGTCGCCCATGACCGCGGCGACGACGACGTCCCGTTCCACGACGGTCGCGAAGGCGCGGACGAGGGGGTAGAGGCCGCCGCGCTTGACGCGGGGGCGCTGCCTGGTGAGGCGGGAGCGGGTGGACTGGCCGATCTCGCGGCCGACCTCGGCGACGAAGGACATCGCGGTGCGGACGGCGTTGGCGGGGTCGGAGAAGTAGGCGAAGTAGCCCGCGCGGGAACGGTTCTCCCGGCCCCGGCGGCGGATCGCGATGGACAGCACGAGGGCCTGTTCGTCGGCGCCGCCGCTGAACAGGTTGCCGCGGCTGGCACCGTCCACGGTGAGGAGGCCGCCGTCACCGGTGTGCTCGATGGCGCGGCGCTGGAGCTCGGCGGCGCTGGTCGGGCGGTTGCAGACCATCACCTCGCCGGTGTCCTTCTCGTACCAGCGGAACGCGGGGATGTCGTGGTTGGAGCCGTGCAGGATGCCGAGCTGGCTGGCGCCGGTCTGGCTGGACCAGTCGGTGCGCCAGGGGGTGAGGCGGTGGGTGGGGCGGGGGCCGCCGAGGAGCCGCGCGACCGTGGGCATCAGCCCCTTCTCCATCGCGTCGAGCAGGACGTCGTGGCCGACGCCGTCGAGCTGGAGGAAGACGGTGCCGGGCGAGGAGGGGCCGGGCGGGAGGGCTCTGCGGCGGCGGTCGGCGAGGCGGTAGAGGCGGCGGCGGTAGGCGTCGTCGTCGCGGACGGCCAGGGCACCGCCGGTCGCCGAAGCCACGGCGGACATCACGGCGGCGACGACCACGGCGGTCTCGGGGGCGACCTGGCCGCGCAGGCCGCCGTCCGGATTGATGCGCAGGGCGATCAGCAGCAGCGACCCGTTGAGGACGAAGACCAGGAGGCCGAGGACGAGTGCGGGCACCAGCAGCAACAGGCGTACCAGCAGCGGCCAGACCAGGGCCGACAGCACACCGAAGGCACCGGCGCCGAGCGCGGCCGTGACCGCGATCCGGGTGGCGCTGTCGCCGTCCGCGGACTGGAGCTGGAAGTCCGGCAGGATCCCGGCGAGCACCAGCATGGTGACCGTGGAGACGGCCCACACCGCGATGCTCCGCCCGACCTGACTGGCGAGCCGCCGCCAACGCCCTCCGCCCACGCCCCGTACACCTCACGTCCCGGGCCCGTCGACCTGGCGGGCCTGTCCCCAGCCTGTCATACGGGACGCGGGGACCCCTGGGTCAGCGGCCGTCGTAGCCGGCCGTGGGCATCGACAGCCGCCGGTGGACGCGGGCCTTGGCCTGGGCGTCGTAGGAGGGTTCCGCGCTGCCCACCGTCTCGATCCGCACCCCGCGGCGCGCGCACTCGTCGGTGAACTCCTCCACGGAGGACAGCGCGCTCTCCAGGACCCGGCGGCTGGGGGCGACGAACAGGTCGAGGCCGGGGCGGACGCCGTCCCACAGGGCGCAGTGGTCAGGGCGCAGTTTACGCACCAGGAGTTCGCGGGCGATCACATAGCCGTGGTCGGCGGCCCAGCGCGCGCACATGGCGTGCTGGCTGCGCGAGTCGACCAGGAAGGGGTCCTCGTCCAGTTCCTCCAGCGGTGTCAGGCTGGCGATCGCCGTGACCCTGACCCGCGAGGGCATACCGGAGGCACCGCGTACCTGTCCCATGGCGTCCCCCTCACCTCCGGGTTTCGCCGCCGACCCTACTCCTGCCCGTAGGCTTCGGGGGAGTCGCGCGAAGGAGGCAAAGAAGGTGCCGGTGGAGATCACCTGGTGGGGTCACGCCACCTGCACGATCGAGGACTCGGACATACGCGTCCTCACCGACCCCCTGTTCGCCCGCCGGCTCGCGCACCTACGACGCCGCCGGGGCGCGGTGCCGCCGCCCGGGGCCCACCGCGCGGACCTGGCGCTCGTCTCCCATCTGCACGCCGACCACCTGCACCTTCCCTCGCTCGCCGCCCTCGCCCCGGGCACGCGCCTGCTCGTGCCCCGGGGCGCACTCCGCGCGGTGCCCGGGTTGCGCCGGCTCCGGCAGCTGCGGATCGACGAGGTGTCCCCGGGCGACCGGACGATGGTCGGTGACCTGGTGGTACGGGCCGTACCCGCGCGGCACGACGGGCGGCGGCTGCCCGTCGGTCCGCACCGCTCCCCCGCGCTGGGCTACGTCGTCGAGGGCGAGGCGCGCACCTACTTCGCCGGGGACACCGGGCTGTTCGACGACATGGCCAAGGAGGTCGGGCCGGTCGACGTGGCGCTGCTGCCGGTCGGCGGCTGGGGACCCTATCTCGGCGAGGGGCATCTGGACGCGGGGCGCGCGGCCCAGGCGCTGGTGCGGCTCGCGCCGCGCAGTGCGGTGCCGGTGCACTACGGCACGTACTGGCCGATCGGGATGGACGCGGTGCGCCCGCACGAATTCCACACGCCGGGCGACGAGTTCGTGCGGATCGCGGCCCAAGTGGCGCCCGCTGTGGCCGTGCACCGGCTCGGGCACGGCGAGAGCGTACGTCCGCAGGTCGCCCGGTGAGCTGGCTCGCGGACGCGCTGTCCGCGACCACGACGACCTCGCCCGAGTCCACTCAACAGGCCATCGGCTACCCGACGTTGTTCCTGCTGGTGCTGTTCGGGGCGCTGGTGCCGGTGATCCCGACGGGGGCGCTGGTGAGTTCGGCGGCCGTGGTCGCGTTCCACCAGACGGCGCCGTTCGCGCTGGCGCTGGTGTTCGTGACGGCCTCGCTGGCCGCGTTCCTCGGGGACATCACGCTGTACTGGCTGGGGCGGCGCGGGATGGGGTCGAAGAACGGCTCGCGCTGGCTGGAGGCGCTCCGCGCGCGGGCTCCGGAGGACCGTCTTGAGCAGGCCCAGAAGAAGCTGGCCGACCACGGGGTGACGGTGCTGATCCTGTCCCGAATGGTGCCGGCCGGCCGCATCCCGGTGATGCTGGCCTGTCTGCTGGCCGAGTGGCCGATCCGCCGGTTCGCCCGCGGCAACGCGCCCGCGTGTCTGGCCTGGGCCGTGACGTACCAGCTGATCGGCATCCTCGGGGGCTCCCTGTTCCCCGAGCCTTGGGAGGGTGTGGTGGCGGCGGTCGCGCTGACCGTGGTGATCAGCGCGGCGCCCGGTGTCTGGAAGCGGGTTCGGGCTGCCGGGTGAGGGTTCGTTGCGGGGTGCGGGCCGGTGGGGGCTGGTCACGCAGTTCCCCGCGCCCCCAAAAGCACCTCATCCCAGGACTCTTGAAGAGCCCACCGGTAGATCCCACAGGTCTTCTCGGGCCAACTCGGCTTTCTCCCAAGCCGCCCTGACCCGCGTCAGCGGCTCCAGCACCGGCTCCGCCGACAGGACGAACGTGCCCCAGTGCATCGGGGCCATCCGGCGCGCGCCCAAGTCCTGGGCCGCCCGCACCGCCTCCTCCGGATCGCAGTGGACGTCGCTCAGCCACCAGCGCGGGTCGTAGGCCCCGATGGGCAGCAGGGCCAGGTCGATTCCCGGATAGCGGCGGCCGATACGCGAGAACCAGTGGCCGTAGCCCGTGTCGCCCGCGAAGTAGACGCGCTGTCCGTCCGGTGCCGTCATCACCCAGCCGCCCCACAGGGAGTGGCAGGTGTCGGTGAGGCTGCGCTTGGACCAGTGGTGGGCGGGGACGAAGTCGAGCCGTACGCCGTCGAGTCGGGCCGCCTCCCACCAGTCGAGTTCGGTGACGCGGGTGAATCTGCGGCGCCGGAACCAGCTGCCGAGGCCGGCCGGGGCGAACACCGGGGTGTGGCGCGGGAGTCGGCGCAGGGTGGGGGCGTCGAGGTGGTCGTAGTGGTTGTGGCTGATGACGACGGCGTCGATCGGCGGGAGTGATTCCCAGGCGACGCCGACGGGGGTGATGCGGGCCGGGGTGCCGAGGATGCGGCGGGACCAGACCGGGTCGGTGAGGATCGTCAGGCCGCCGATCTGCACCACCCAACTGGCGTGTCCCGCCCAGGTGACGGCGACGGTCAGGGAGTCGACCCGGGGCAACGGCTCGGGGGCGAACGGGAGTCGGGGGATGTCGGCGAGCCCCTCGGGGCGGGGCCTTACGGAGCCCTCGCGGGCGAAGCGGGCGATCGCCTTGAGGCCGGGCAGCGGGGCGGTGAGCCGGTCGTGGAAGGTCCGGGGCCACACGCGCCGCTCGCCGAGGGGGCGGGGCTCGGCGAGCGGCGGGGACGAGGGGGTGAAGGGGGACAGGGGCGCCGTACGGTCGGCGTCCGGGGTCGTCGTACTCGTCGTGGTCGACTCGGACTGCTGCGTCATCGAGGAGGCTCCCATCGCTGAGCGTCGTCGCGGAGATCGTCGAAGATCGACCTCAAGGACATCAACGCGCGTTGCACGTGTGGCAGTTCCAACGGCACGGGTGACATGAGGCATTCCGCGCGTTCCTCGTCGGTTCGGCCCAGCAGTGGTCCGGTGGACAGCCGTACCCGCAGCGCGCCCAGGTCGTCGCCGAAGCGGTGGCCGCCCGGCGCGGGCATGCCGAGCCGGGCGGTGAGGAACTCCTCCAGGTCCTGCGCGTCGCCCACCCCCTGCGGGGTGAGCGCGTGGCGCAACGGCCCGAGATCGACGTACAGATGGCGTCCCGCCTGCGGCGGCCGGGAGAACGCGCCCGCCCCGGTGACGGCGGCGTGCGCGGCGGCGGCCACGCGCGCGTGCAGGGCTACGGCGGTGTCGCGGCGGGCGACGACGGGTGCGGGTTCGCCGAGGGCGTGGGCGGCCGCGGCGGCGACGGGTGCGGCGACCCGGGCGCCGAGTGCGGTGAGGACGTCGAGCACGCGCGCGTGGAGCGCGTTCCCGGCGCGGCCGGCGGGGAAGCGGGCGACGGCGGCGGGCCAGCCGGACGGGAGGAGCGCGCCGGCGAGGTCGGTGACGACGGTGACCCGCTCGGGCAGCATCTCGGCGGGGCTGAGCAGCATGGTGCGCCGGGGCGCGTGCAGGGTGTCGCGCCAGGTCTCGTCGCTGACCAGGTGCAGGCCCTCGCCCGCGGCGGCCTCGACGGTCTCGTGCATGACCTCGGGCGGCGCCACGGTGGCGGTGGGATCGTCGGCGACCGACAGCACCAGCAGCCGCGGGTCACCGCCCTCGTCCCGGACCCTGCGCACGGTCTCCAGCAGGGCGTACGGGTCGGGCACCCCGCCGCACTCGGCCGGAGTGCCCACATGGAACACGGGTCTGCCCAGCAGCCGGGCGTACGGCGCCCACCAGGCGGCGCAGGGTCTGGGCACCAGGACGTCGCCGCCGAGGGCTGCGGTCAGCGCGACCAGCAGTGCGGGGGCGCCCGGGGCGGCGGCCAGGCGGGCGGGCTCGGCGGGCAGGCCCCGGCGTTCGAAGTAGCCGCCGGCGGCCTCCAGCAGTGCGGGGGCTCCGCCGACCGGCTGTTCCTCGGTGCGGCTCGCGGCGGCGGCGAGGACGGCGGCCAGTTCCGGCAGGACGGGCAGTCCGTCGTCGGGGAGCACCGGCCCGTAGCGGACGGGTCCCTGGCCTACCGCGTCCGCCTGCCGCATGGTGCCTCCGCGCAAGTCCCTGGTGCCGTGCCGTGACCTCGTCGTGCCCTCAGTGTCCCGGCGTCCGCCTGCGCAGCCGGTACACGGCGCCGCCGAGCGCGCCCGCGATCAGCACACCGCCGGCGACCAGCGCCGGCACGGAGTCGGTGAAGGTGCCGCCCTCCCCGGCCCGCACCCCGCGCTCGATCACGGCGGCACCGGCGCAGGAATCGCCCCGGGGTTCCTGACACGGCCGCTGTCCGTCCCCGCCACCGTGTTCGACACTGAAGGTCGCACTCCACGGCTTGCCCTGGCCGCCGGGCGGCGCCGGACAGGTCCCGTCGACGGTCCACGCGGCGTCGCGCTCGACCCCGTCCGTGGAGATCCGTGCGGTCCCCCGGTAAGCGGCTCCGGCGGCCCGGTCGTCGTTGCCGGGCACGCGTTGCAGCTGGACGGTCCCGCCGTCGAAACCCTGGGACGTGGCGTCGACGGTGTCGGCCGCGGTCCCCCCGATCCCCTCGCAGGTGACGGAGACGGTGACGCTCCCACCCGCCCGCACGCTGCTCGGACTGACCTCGGCGGCCGGATCGGCGGCCACGACCGGTCCGGCGGCGCCCCCGACAAGAGCGACGACGGACAGGGCGAGTGCGGTGCGGCGCATGAGCGGTGCTCCTTAGACCGAGGACGGCGGCAACACCATCGAAGCCCGGTCAGGAGAGAGCCGCGCGCGGCGAGACCCGAGCGAGTGAACACCGGGCGAGTTCGTACAGGGGCGCGAGGAACTGCGCGACCGGCCCCCACAGCCCTGCAGCCGACGCACAACCCCTACGCGGCGTCCTCAAGAACCTGTTCCCGAATCCGCCGACAACACCGGCTGATCAAGCGGGACACGTGCATCTGCGAGATCCCGAACTCCTCCGCGATCCGACTCTGCGTCATGTCCCCGAAGAACCTCAGGTACAGAATCTCCCGCTCCCGCTCGGGCAGCGCGGCCAACCGCGGCTTCACGGCCTCGCGGTCCACCACGACGTCCAACGCCGGATCGGCGGACCCGAGTACGTCCCCCAACGCCCACCCGTCCGTACCGCCGGAGGCCTCCGCGTCCAACGACAAGGCGCTGAAACTCTCCAGCGCCTCCAGACCGGCCCGCACGTCCTCCTCGGAGAGGCACGCGTGCGCGGCGAGTTCCGTCACGGTCGGCCGCCGCCCCGGCACCGTCTGCGCCAGTTCCTGCCCGGCGACCCGGACCCGGTTCCGCAGATCCTGCACCCGGCGCGGCACGTGCAGCGTCCACATGTGGTCGCGGAAGTGCCGTTTGATCTCGCCGGTGATGGTCGGTACGGCGTAGCTCTCGAAAGCGTTGCCGCGCCCGGGGTCGTAGCGGTCGACGGCCTTGACCAGGCCGAGGGCGGCGACCTGTCGTAAGTCCTCGGTGTTCTCGCCCCGGTTGCGGAACCGTCCGGCGAGCCGGTCGGCCATGGGCAGCCAGGCCTCCACGATGTGTTCGCGGACGGTGTCGTGCTGCGGGCCGGGCGGCAGCGTGACCAGGGTGCGGAACGCCTCCGCGGTGTCGGGTGTGTCGGGGTGGGAACGTCGCCTGCTGTTGATGCGAGTGGGCATGGTGCGTCACAACTCCCTTGAGCATGCTCCGGGTTGGACGGTCACCGGTGGGAACGCGTTTGCGATCCAGCGCTGGTGGTTCGCCTGCCCCCGACCTCAAGGCACAAACCCGCGTCACTCCCGCTCGCGTGCCCCCTGCCGGGTGCGGCCGGGGGCCACGAGGCGGCGCGGATGGCGGCGCAGGTACTCGCCCTCCAGCCGGGCCATGCGGTCGTTGTGGGCGCGCAGCGCGTCGTTCGAGCCGTACAGCAGGGTGTCGTGGCGCGTGCGGTGGATGGTCTCCAGCTCCTTCATGAGCTGGGAGTCGTCCAGGCGCGCAGGGTCGACTCCGGTCATGGTGTGCCCCGCTCGTCGAGTCTCACGGTCCTGAGACCACTCTACGAACATTCGGGCCCCGCGGCCTCCGCACTGCACGGACCTACCGTGCGCGCTCCACCCGCCGCTCGTCCCACACGGGCTCGGTGCTCTCGCGGACCCTGCCGTCGCTGCCGAAGACCAGATAGCGGTCGAAGGAGCGGGCGAACCAGCGGTCGTGGGTGACGGAGAGGACCGTGCCGTCGAAGGCCTCAAGGCCTTCCTGGAGGGCTTCCGCGGACTCCAGGTCGAGGTTGTCGGTGGGCTCGTCGAGGAGCAGGGCGGTGACGCCCTGGAGTTCCAGGAGGAGGATCTGGAAGCGGGCCTGCTGGCCGCCGGAGAGCCGGTCGAAGCTCTGCTCGGCCTGGCCGGTGAGCTCGTAGCGGCGCAGCCGGGACATGGCGGGGCCCTGGGCCTGGGCGTGCTCCTTCCACAGGATGTCGAGGAGGGTGCGGCCCTGGAGTTCGGGGTGCGCGTGGGTCTGCGCGAAGTGTCCCGCCACGACGCGCGCGCCGAGCTTCCACTCCCCCGTGTGCTGGACGTCGTCGCCGGCGAGCAGGCGCAGGAAGTGCGACTTGCCCGAGCCGTTGGAGCCGAGGACGGCGACGCGTTCGCCGTAGAAGACCTCCAGATCGAAGGGTTTCATCAGCCCCGTCAGTTCAAGTCCCTTGCAGGTGACGGCCCTTACTCCGGTGCGGCCGCCCTTGATGCGCATGGTGATGTCCTGTTCGCGGGGCGGCTCGGGGGGCGGGCCCGCCTCCTCGAACTTGCGCAGGCGGGTCTGGGCGGCCTGGTAGCGGGAGGCCAACTCGTGGGAGATGGACGCGGCCTGACGGAGGTTCAGGACGAGCTTCTTCAGCTGGGCGTGCTTCTCGTCCCAGCGGCGGCGCAACTCCTCGAATCGGGCGAAGCGTTCGCGCCGGGCCTCGTGGTAGGTGGCGAAGCCGCCGCCGTGCACCCAGGCGTCGGCGCCGGTCGGCGAGGGCTCGACGGAGACGATCTTCTCGGCGGCGCGGGCGAGGAGTTCACGGTCGTGGGAGACGAACAGGACCGTCTTGCGGGTCTCCTTGAGCCGCTCCTCCAGCCAGCGCTTGCCGGGTACGTCGAGGTAGTTGTCGGGCTCGTCGAGCAGCAGCACCTCGTCGCTCCCGCGCAGCAGCGCCTCCAGCACGAGCCGCTTCTGCTCACCGCCGGACAACGTGCTGACCTGCCTGAACTGCGCCTTGTCGTACGGCACTCCGAGCGCGGCCGTGGTGCACATGTCCCAGAGGGTCTCGAACTCGTAGCCGTGCACCTCGGCCCAGTCGGACAGGGCCTGCGCGTAGGCGAGTTGGGCCGCCTCGTCGTCGACGGTCATGATGGCGTGCTCGGCCTTGTCGACCTCGGCGGCGACCGCGCGGATGCGGGGCGGGGCCACCGACACCAGCAGATCCCGTACGGTGCTCTCGTCGCGTACGGAGCCCACGAACTGGCGCATCACGCCCAGGCCGCCGCTCACGGTGACCGTGCCGCCGTGCGGTTTCAGCTCGCCGGAGATCAGCCGGAGCAGGGTCGTCTTGCCGGCGCCGTTGGGCCCGACCAGGGCGACCACGGCGCCTTCGCCGACCCGAAAGGACACATCGCCCAGGAGCGGCCTCCCGTCGGGGAGGTAGTACTCGAGGTGTGCGGCTTCCAGATGTCCCATGACCACGCATTCTGTGGGGCGGCCTCGCGGCCGGGCAAACCCTTATTGTGCCCGCGGGGGCCTCGTTACGGCTTCTGGTCCTCGTCGAGCGGCTGTCCGGTCGGACCCGCGTCCGTGTCCGGCCCGGGCGTCTCCACCGCCGCGCCCGCCCAGGACAGCACCTTCCAGCCGTCGGCCGGTGAGCCGTCCAGGACGACGATGCCGGTGTTGTCGAGGGGGCGGGCGGCGGCGAAGTCCACGTCGACGTTGTCGGCGCGGGCGGCCGTCCACATCCGGATCGCGGCGCCGTGGCTGACCATGGCGACGGTGCGGGCGCCGCTGTCGGCGGCCTCGGCGACGACGCCGTCGTAGCGGGCGAGGGCCTCCACGCCGTTCTCGCCGCCGGGCATCCGCAGCTCCGTGTCACCGGACGCCCAGGCGAACACGATCCGCATGTACTCGTGGCCGGGTTCCCGGTCGCCGGGCAGCATCTCCAGGTCACCGGCGGTCAGCTCGCGGATGCCGTCCCGGACGCGGACGTCGAGGCCACGGGCGGCGGCCAGCGGGGCGGCGGTGTGCTGGGTGCGGATCAGGGTGGAGGCGTAGAGGGCCTCGATGTCCTCGCCGGCCACGGCGGCGGGGAGGGCCGCGGCCTGTCGGCGGCCGAGGTCGGTCAGCCCCGCGCCCGGGATCGCCGTATCGAGGAGGAAGTCCACGTTGGCCGTGGTCTGACCGTGGCGGACGAGGAGCAGGCGCATACGGGGGTTCCTCCGATGGAACGGTCCACCGACGGTGAGACCGGTTCGCCGACGGTCCGCCGGGCAGCGAACGGCCGTTTCAGGGTACCCGGCACCGCATGAGCCCCGACGTCGACCTCACGGTCCCCCTTCCCGGCCGCCACGCCCTGCGCGCATGGCTGCACTCCGTGGACTCCCGTCTCTTCGAGGCCGCGGCCGAGCGGAACTGGCCCGCGGGTGAGCCCGTGCTGCCCCGACTGAGCCGGAGTGCCAATCACGGTGTGCTGTGGTTCGCGACGGCCGCCGCGGTGGCCGCGAGCCGCACTCCGCGGGCCCGACGGGCAGCCGCCCGGGGCATCGCCTCGCTGAGCGCCGCCTCCCTCGCCGTCAACACCATCGGCAAGCGGTTCGTGCGCCGCCACCGGCCCGCCCTGGACCCCGTGCCCCTGGTACGCCGGCTGAAGCGGCAGCCGATCACCACGTCGTTCCCGTCCGGTCACGCGGCGTCGGCGGCGGCCTTCGCGACCGGGGTGGCGCTGGAGTCACCGGCCTGGGGCGCGGTGGTGGCCCCGGTCGCCGTGTCGGTCGCCCTGTCCCGCGTCTACACCGGTGTCCACTTCCCGAGCGATGTGCTGGCCGGGGCCGCGCTGGGGGCGTGCGCGGCGTTCGCGGTGCGCGCGATGGTGCCGACCCGTGGGCGGATCGTGCCGCCGGCCCGGGCCCGTGCGGAGGTGCCTGCGCTGGAGGACGGTGCGGGGCTGGTCATGGTGGTCAACTCGGCGTCGGGCACCGCGGACAAGGCGGACGCACTGACCGACGTGCTGCCCGGCGCGGAGGTCGTGGCCTGTCAACCGGCCGACATCCATGGCGAGTTGGAGAAGGCGGCGGCCCGTGCCCGGGTCCTCGGGGTGTGCGGCGGCGACGGCACGGTGAACGCGGCGGCCGAGGTCGCCCTGCGTCACGGCCTGCCTCTCGCGGTCCTCCCCGGCGGCACCCTCAACCACTTCGCCTACGACCTCGGTGTGGAGGGTCCCCGGGATCTGGGCCGGGCGGTCAGGCAGGGCGACGCCGTCCGGGTGGACGTCGGCCGCTTCACGTCCGGCACCACCCGGGGCGTCTTCCTCAACACGCTGAGCCTGGGCGTCTACCCGGAGCTGGTGCGCGAGCGGGAGCGCTGGGCACCGCGGATCGGCGGCTGGCCGGCGGGCGTGCTGGCGGCGCTGTGGGTGCTGCGCGCGGACCGGCATCCGCTGGAGGCCGAACTCGGCGGCCGCACCCGCCCGTTGTGGATGCTGTTCGCCGGCAACGGCACCTACCACCGGAAGGGGATCGCCTCGGGCCGCCGGGTGGACCTGGCGGACGGCCGCCTCGACGTCCGGATCGTGCACGGCGGACGCAGGCCCGCGCTGCGCCTCCTCGCGGCGGCCCTCGCCGGCCCCTTCACCCGATCCCCCGCCCACGCGGCGGCCCAGGTCCACCGCCTGCGCCTGACCGGCCTGTCGCCCGGCACGCTCCTCGCCTACGACGGTGAAGTCACGGACGTGGAGGGCGAGTTGACGTTGAAGGAGTTGCCGGAGGGGCTGACGGTGTACCGGCCGCTCACCGAATCCCTGATCACCCGTCAGTCCACATCGTAAAACGCAGATCTCATCATTCGACATGCGCGCGTACCGTTCTGCCTACGCCGAAGAAGACGCGAAGGGGTAGGTAGAGACATGCCGAAGCCACAGGAGACCGCCGTCTACACGCACGGGCACCACGAGTCCGTACTGCGCTCGCACACCCAGCGAACCGCCGCCAACTCCGCCGCCTACCTGCTCGGTTCGCTGAAGCCCCACATGAAGATCCTGGACATCGGCTGCGGTCCGGGCACCATCACCGCGGACCTGGCGGCCCTGGTCCCGGACGGCTCCGTCACGGGCGTCGACCGCGAACCGGGCATCCTGGACCAGGCCCGGGCCACCGCCGAAGGACGCGGCCTGACCAACGTCGACTTCGCGGTCGCCGACGTCCACGCCCTGGACTACCCCGACGACACGTTCTGCGTGGTCCACGCCCATCAGGTGCTCCAGCACGTGGGCGATCCGGTGCAGGCGCTGCGGGAGATGGTGCGGGTGACCAAGCCGGGCGGGTTCATCGCCGCCCGGGACGGGGACTACGCGGTGATGACCTGGTACCCGGAGGTACCGGGGCTGGAGAACTGGCTGGAGCTGTACCGGCGGGTGGCCCGCGCCAACGGGGGCGAGCCGGATGCCGGACGCCGTCTCAAATCGTGGGCGATGCGGGCGGGGCTGAGCCACATCACGGCCACGTCGAGCACCTGGACGTTCCACACTCCGGACGAGCGGGCCTGGTGGAGCGGTCTGTGGGCGGACCGCACGGTCGCGTCCTCGTACGCGGCGGTCGCGACCGAGGGCGGCCACGCGACCACCGAGCAGTTGCGCGCCATCGCCGACGCCTGGCGGGAGTGGGGGAAGCAGGACGACGGCTGGTTCGCCGTGCTGCACGGCGAGATCCTCTGCCGCAAGCCCGTCTGACGGGGCGACCGGGCCGGGATCGTCCGAAAGGATCACCACGGCCCGGCCGTCCCAACTAGGCTCGTCCGTATGGACATTCTGGGAGCCACGCTGCGTATCTGCGTCGACGACCTGGAGACCGCCGTCCCCTTCTACGAACGCCTCACGGGCGCCTCGGCGCTCCGTTTCGAGCGCGGCGGGGTGTCGGTGGCCGCGGTCGGGTTCTTCCTGCTGATGAGCGGGCCCGAGGCGGAGTTGGAGGTGTTGCGCAAGGTCTCGGCGACCATCGCCGTCAAGGACGTCGACGAGGCGCACACCCTCCTCACCGAACTCGGTGCCCGGGTCGTCGCGGGCCCGCTGGCGACACCGGTGGGCCGCAACCTGATCGCGGTCCATCCGGACGGGACGGTCTACGAGTACGTGGACCGGCGCGGCTGACGGCCGACCGCCGGTCCAGGTCTCACCTCACCTCAC